>NZ_JAUZMY010000001.1:0-459205 GCF_036327455.1 Nocardiopsis codii
GTCCGTCACAGGCCGCGTCCGGCACCGGTGTCAGACCGCGGGGCGCCCCGCGGCGCGCCCGGCCTCCAGGCGTGCGACGGGCACCCGGAACGGGGAGCAGGACACGTAGTCCAGGCCCACCTGGTGGAAGAAGTGCACCGAGGCGGGGTCGCCGCCGTGCTCGCCGCACACGCCGAGCTTGATGTCGGGCCGGGCCGCGCGGCCCTCCTCCACCGCGATGCGGATCAGGCGGCCCACGCCGTCCACGTCCAGGGACTCGAACGGCGACACCCCGAACACGCCCT
Organism: Nocardiopsis codii; assembly: GCF_036327455.1. Classification (NCBI taxonomy): domain Bacteria; kingdom Bacillati; phylum Actinomycetota; class Actinomycetes; order Streptosporangiales; family Nocardiopsidaceae; genus Nocardiopsis; species Nocardiopsis codii. The sequence continues at coordinate 285 of NZ_JAUZMY010000001.1, forward strand.
TCTCCAGGTAGGCGGAGAAGAAGGAGGCCTCGACGTCGTCACGGGAGAAGCCCCACACGGTCTGGGTGAGGTCGTTGGTGCCGAACGAGAAGAACTCGGCGTTCTCCGCGATCTCACCGGCGGTCAGCGCCGCCCGCGGCAGCTCGATCATCGTGCCGATCGGGAAGTCGAGCTCGACTCCGTGCTCACGCTCCACCTCGCGCAGCACCCGCAGTGCGTCGTCGCGGATGATCTCCAGCTCCTGCACCGTGCCGACCAGCGGGATCATGATCTCGGGGCAGGGACGGCCACCCCCGGCGACCCGGTCGACCGCTGCCTCGGCGATGGCGCGCACCTGCATGGAGAACAGGCCGGGGACGACCAGGCCCAGGCGCACTCCGCGCAGGCCCAGCATCGGGTTCTGCTCGTGCAGCCTGTGCACCGCCTGGAGCACCCGCAGGTCGTTCTCGTGGCTCTCGCCGCGCGCCTCGGCGACCGCGACGCGCACCGAGAGCTCGGTGATGTCCGGCAGGAACTCGTGCAGCGGCGGGTCCAGCAGCCGCACCGTCACGGGCAGCCCGTCCATGGCCTCCAGGATGCCGCCGAAGTCCTCGCGCTGGAGGGGCAGCAGCTCCGCGAGCGCGTCGCGCTGCTCGTCCTCGGTGTCGGCGAGGATGAGCCGCTCCACCAGCTGGCGGCGGTCGCCGAGGAACATGTGCTCGGTCCGGCACAGGCCGATTCCCTGGGCGCCCATGCGGCGCGCGCGGGCGGCGTCCTCGGCGGTGTCCGCGTTGGCGCGCACCCGCATGCGGCGGGCGGCGTCGACGTAGTGCATGAGCCGGTCGACGGAGCGCACGAGGTCGTCGGCCCGGTCGGAGGCGGGGTCGATCTCGCCCTCGAAGTAGCGCACGACGGGCGAGTCCACGACGGGCACCTCGCCGAGGTACACCTCGCCGCTGGTGCCGTCGATGGAGATGACGTCGCCCTCCTCGACCACCTCGCCGCCGGGCGCGGTCAGGCGCCGGTTCTTGGTGTCCACGTCGATCTCCTCCGCGCCGCAGACACAGGTCTTGCCCATGCCCCGGGCGACGACGGCGGCGTGGGAGGTCTTGCCGCCGCGGCTGGTGAGGATGCCCTCGGCGGCGATCATGCCCTCCAGGTCGTCGGGGTTGGTCTCCCGGCGGCACAGGATCACCTTCTCGCCGCTGCGCGACCACTTGACGGCGGTGTAGGAGTCGAAGACGGCCTTGCCCACGGCGGCGCCGGGGGAGGCGTTCATGCCGCGGCCGATGCGGCGGATGCCGGCTCCGGCGACGGCGCCCTCGTCGAAGCGGGGGAACATCAGCTGGGCGAGCTGGTCCCCGGTGACGCGCTGCACGGCCTCGTCCAGGGTGATCATGCCCTGGTCGACCAGCTGGTCCGCGATGCGGAACGCGGCGGCGGCGGTGCGCTTGCCGACCCGGGTCTGGAGCATCCACAGCTTGCCGCGCTCGATCGTGAACTCGATGTCGCACAGGTCGCGGTAGTGGTTCTCCAGGGTGTCCATGATGCCCATCAGCTCGCCGTGGCTGCGGGCGTCGACCTTCTCCAGGTCCGCGAGGGGCACGGTGTTGCGGATGCCCGCCACCACGTCCTCCCCCTGGGCGTTCTGGAGGTAGTCGCCGTAGACGCCCGGCTGGCCGGAGGCGGGGTCGCGGGTGAAGGCGACGCCCGTGCCGGAGTCCATGCCGAGGTTGCCGAAGACCATGGCGCAGATGTTGACGGCGGTGCCGAGGTCGGCGGGGATGCGCTCCTGGCGGCGGTAGAGGACCGCGCGGGGGGCGTTCCAGGAGTCGAAAACCGCGTTGACGGCGAGGGTCATCTGCTCGCGGGGGTCGGCGGGGAAGGGCTGCCCCGTCTGCTCCAGCACGACGGCCTTGAAGCGGTCGACCAGCCCGCGGAAGTCGGCGGCGTCGAGGTCCAGGTCGTCGGTGACGCCCTTGGCGGCCTTGACCTCCTCGACGGCCTCCTCGAAGAGCTCGCCGTCGATGCCCTGGACGGTCTTGCCGAACATCTGGACGAGGCGGCGGTAGGAGTCCCAGGCGAAGCGCTCGTCCCCGCCCTGCGCGGCGAGGCCGACGACGGACTCGTCGTTGAGGCCGATGTTGAGGACGGTCTCCATCATGCCGGGCATGGAGAACCGCGCGCCCGAGCGCACGCTCACCAGGAGCGGGTCGTCGGCCTGGCCGAGGCGGCGTCCCATGGTCGCCTCCAGTTCGGCGAGGTTCGCCTCGACCTCGTCGTCCAGGCCGGCGGGGACGCTGCCGCGGGAGAGGTAGTGGCGGCACGCCTCGGTGGTGATCGTGAAGCCGGGGGGAACCGGGAGGCCGAGGTTGGTCATCTCGGCGAGGTTGGCCCCCTTGCCGCCGAGGAGATCCTTCAGGTCCTTGTTGCCCTCGGTGAACGTGTAGACGTACTTGGCCACGGGGGTTCTCCCTCGATTCTCGACGGCTCCGCGGTGGGCCGGCGCCTGTGCCCGGATGGGCGCGACTCTACCCACCCTCCGCATCATCACCCCTTCATGAACCACCATTTGTCGACAACTCCGCAGGTCAAGGACATTGAAGAGGTCTATACCAATGGTTCAGTCCGGGTACAGCGATTCCGTCCTCCCAGGTCAGAGGGAGGGGGTCCCGGCGCACACGACGCCGCTGGTCACGGGGATACGATCGCAGACTAACCCGTTTCGCCCCCCGCGCCCACCACCCCTGGGGCGCCCGCGACCAATCCCACGAGAAGCCCCACGCCGGAGGCCCCTGTGCCGCGCGACACAGGATTACCAATCAGTAACCTACGCAGCCGTAAGTTAGGCTGTGGAAGAGGCCCGCAGCGGCGCGGACCGCGGGACGGAGGGGAACAACGTGTCGGAGGAACAGGCGCGGAGCACCGGGTACGCGAGGACCGGCGGCGCCGGACCGGACGGAGCGGACGCCCGGCCCGAGGCGGGCGGCGGGAACCCGCAGGGGGACGCGTCCATGCCCGAGAGGGCCGTCGCGGCGGCCGGAGAGCTACTGGAGGCGGTCAAGCCCAGACTGCGCGGCTGGCTGCACCTGGGAACCGCGCCGATCGCCCTGGCGGCGGGCATCGTCCTGGTCGCGCTCTCCCCCACCGTGCCCGCACTGCTGGCCAGCGCCGTGTACGCGCTCAGCTCGGTGATGCTGTTCAGCACCTCGGCCGTCTACCACGTGGGCCGGTGGTCGCCGCGCGCACAGAAGGTCCTGCGGCGCATGGACCACTCGAACATCTACCTGATCATCGCGGGCACCTACACGCCGTTCATCGTCCTGGTCCTCGACGGGACCCTGCGCACGGCGATGCTGGCGCTGGTCTGGGGCGGGGCCATCGCCGGGGTCGGCTTCAAGCTGCTGTGGCTCAACGCCCCGCGCTGGCTGTCCACCGCCCTGTACCTGGCCATCGGCTGGGTGGCGGTGCTGTTCATCCCCGACCTGGTGCACGGCACCCACCCGGCGACGTGGATCCTCATCCTGGTCGGCGGGCTGCTGTACAGCATCGGAGCGGTCGTCTACGGGCTCAAGCGGCCCAACCCGGCACCGCGCTGGTTCGGCTTCCACGAGATCTTCCACTCGCTGACCATCGCGGCGTTCGTCTGCCACTACATCGCGGTGTCCTTCGTCGTGTACACCTCCGCCTGACGCTCCAGGACGGCACGGCCGGGGCGGCGCCACGCACCGGACCACCCCCTGCCGCGGGCCCGCTCGGGCGGGCGGACCGGACCGGACCACCGGAGGGTGGACCGGCGCCCGCCGGAGCGCATGCGCGTCGGTCGGACCCCATCCACGTCACGATTCGCTCACGCGGTAGGACAACCGGGGCGAAACACGCCTTTATCCCCGGTGGTCTGACGCTACGTTGAGAACCGGCGCCCCCGGCCGTGTGCGGCCGGAGGAACCGAAGAGGCGGCCGGAGACCACATCCCCCCGGGTCCGGCCGTCTCGCTGCTCTCCAGGACCTGTACGAACACTGACGCCCGCCTCCCCAGAGGGAGGCGGGCGTCAGTGTTTTCACGTGCTCGCAGGCTCGCAGCGGGGCTCGGCGCGCGAAGAGCCGGACTCTTCGTCGTCGCCCTCGCCTGCCGCTCGTCCCTCGCTCACGGCTCAGCTCCTCCTGCAGAACCCGGCGCGCCCCTCACGGAAACACGCACCCGCAGGCTCGCAGCGGTCAGCAGCCGGGCAGGCGCTCGAACAGGTAGGTCTCCACCCTGTCCAGGGACACCCGCTCCTGGGACATGGTGTCGCGCTCGCGCACGGTCACCGCGTTGTCCTCCAGGGTGTCGAAGTCCACCGTGACGCAGAACGGGGTGCCGATCTCGTCCTGGCGGCGGTAGCGGCGGCCGATCGCGCCGGCGTCGTCGAACTCCACGTTCCAGCGCTTGCGCAGGGCGGCGGCCAGGTCGCGGGCCTTCGGCGACAGGTCGGCGTTGCGCGACAGCGGCAGGACCGCGGCCTTGACCGGGGACAGGCGCGGGTCCAGGCGCATGACGGCGCGCTTCTCCAGCTTGCCCTTGGCGTTGGGCGCCTCGTCCACGTTGTACGCGTCCAGCATGAACGTGAGCACCGCCCGGTCGACACCGGCCGCGGGCTCGATGACGTAGGGGATGTAGCGCTCGTTGCTCTCCTGGTCGAAGTACGACAGGTCGACACCGGACGACTCGGCGTGCGTCTTCAGGTCGAAGTCGGTCCGGTTGGCGATGCCCTCCAGCTCGCCCCACTCGCTGCCCACGAAGTTGAAGCGGTACTCCACGTCCACCGTGCGGGTGGAGTAGTGGGAGAGCTTCTCCTTCGGGTGCTCGAACAGGCGCAGGTTGTCCTCGGCGATGCCCAGGTCGACGTACCACTGGAAACGGGTGTCGATCCAGTACTGGTGCCAGTCCGCGTCGGTGCCGGGCTTGACGAAGAACTCCATCTCCATCTGCTCGAACTCGCGGGTCCGGAAGATGAAGTTGCCGGGGGTGATCTCGTTGCGGAACGACTTGCCGATCTGGCCGATGCCGAAGGGAACCTTGCGGCGGGCGCTCTGCTCGACGTTCTTGTAGTTGATGAAGATGCCCTGGGCGGTCTCCGGGCGCAGGTACGCCAGGCCCTTCTCGTCCTGGACCGGGCCCAGGTAGGTGCGCAGGAGGCCGTTGAACATGCGGGGCTCGGTGAAGGAGGCCTTGGCGCCGCAGTTGGGGCAGGCGATGGCGGCGAGGCCGTCGGCGGGCTCGTGGCCGTGCTTCTCCTCGTAGGCCTCGACGAGGTGGTCCGCGCGGAAGCGCTTGTGGCAGGACTGGCACTCGGTGAGCGGGTCGACGAACGTCGACACGTGGCCGGAGGCCTCCCAGACCTCGCGGGCCAGGATGACGCTGGAGTCCAGGCCGACGATGTCCTCGCGCTCCTGGACCATCGAGCGCCACCACTGGCGCTTGACGTTGTTCTTCAGCTCAACGCCGAGGGGGCCGTAGTCCCAGGCGGCGCGCAGACCTCCGTAGATCTCACTGGAGGGGTAGACCAGACCTCGGCGCTTGGCGAGGTTGACCAGTGCGTCCATTGCCTCTGACTTGGCGGCCATGGGTGACTCTCCATCCGGCTGGCAGTCGGTGGATCGCGGTTCGCGATACATCGTCGTGTGGGAAGCGGTACGTGCGCCGAAACCAGGGAGTGGCACCGTCGGACGTCCGCGTCCACCCAGGCTAGAGCACCGGACAAGCCCTCGCACACGGTATTCGCTTCCGTACGGGGGCCGCCGCCTCAGGCGGGGGCGCCGCCCCCCGCGACGATCTCGTACGCGCTCGGTTCGTCGATGGCGCGGGACAGCAGCGGGACGGCGTTGACCTTGACGTCGAAGTCGGAGAGCGCCCGGCGGTAGAAGCCGGCGCCGTCCCACTCGGTGACCACGGTCCACAGGGCGGGGTCGTCCGCGGCACGGCCGATGCGGTGACCACGGAAACCGGGGCGGCGGGAGAGCGCCTGGACGGCGGCGTCGGCGTCGGCGCGGAAGGCGTCGAGGTCGGCCTCGGGCACGGAGTAGCGGGTGATGACGATCACCGCACCATTGTGTCCCACCCGGGGAGCGCCCGTGCTGCCGCGGACGGGGGTCCGCCGCCCGGAGTCACGCGGGAGCCCCGGCGGCCGTTCGGCCGCCGGGGCTCCGGGTCGCTGTCACCGCTCCCCCGGGTCAGCCCTCGCCGAAGACCCGGTCCACGACGCGCGCCGCGGCGCGGCCGTCGTCGAGCGGGCAGAACCGGTCGACGAACGACCTGTAGGACGGCTCGGCCCGGCGCGCCACCTCGTCGATGTCCAGGAGGGCTCCGATGACGTCGTCGGACTCGGTCAGCAGCGGGCCCGGCGCGGTCTCCTCGAAGTCGAAGTAGAACCCGCGCAGGTTGTCCCGGTAGCCCTCCAGGTCGTACGTGAAGAACAGCATCGGCCGGCCGGTGTTGGCGAAGTCGAACATCATGGAGGAGTAGTCCGTGATGAGCACGTCGGTGACCAGGAACAGCTCCATGATCTCCGGGTAGAGGGACACGTCGTGGACGAACCCCTCTCCCACGATCGGCACGCTGTCGACCACCCGGGGGTGGCGGCGCACCAGCAGCACGTGGTCATCGCCGAGCTTCTCGTACATCCGGCGCAGGTCCAGGTGCAGGTCGAGCTTGTGCTTGCCGCGCGTGTAGTACTTGTCGTCACGCCAGGTCGGCGCGTACAGCACCACCTTCTTGCCCTCGGGCAGGCCGAGGCGGCGGCGGGTGCGCTCCGCGATCGCCTCGCGGTCGGGCGAGAAGAAGATGTCGTTGCGCGGGTAGCCGGTCTCCAGGACCTCGCCGTCGAAGCGGAAGGCGCTGCGCAGGATCGGCGTCGCCCACGGGCTCGGCGAGACCAGGTAGTCCCACTGCCGGGTCTCCCAGGCGAGCTTGTCGAAGTAGTCGCGGGACTTGCCCCGGATGTTCTCGACGTCGAAGCCGATGCGCTTGAGCATCGAGCCGTGCCAGGTCTGCACGACGACCTGCTCGGGGTGCCGGTGGAACCAGGTGGGCTGGCGCGAGTTGGTCACCAGGTAGCGCGTGCGGGCCAGCGCCTCGTAGTACTCCCGGCCCCGGTGCCGGACGGGCGAGAGGTCGTCGGGCAGGCGCACCTGGCCGTCGGCCGCCAGCCACGACATGGGGTAGTCCGCCCACCGCTCGCGGCCGCGCAGCTCCGCGTAGATGCTCTGCGGGCTGTCGGAGTACTGGCGCCCGGTGTAGGTGTCGAACAGGATGCCGTCGGTGACCGGCTTCTCCCGCTCGGCCGGGTAGTACGTCTCCCGCAGCTCGCGCTGGGCGAAGCTGCCGCGCTCGACGGGGCGCAGGTCGCTGCCGACCTGGAGGACGGGGATGCCGCGCCCCTGGTAGGAGAGCTTGTAGGAGCGCTCGCTGGTCTGCATCTCCAGCGGCAGGCCCGTGATGAGCGTGTCGGAGAACTCCACGCCCACGTCCGTGGCGCCGGTCTCGACTCCCTCCGCCGCGCCCCGCACCCGCCCCCACAGCTGGTAGGTGCCCGCGGGCAGGGACAGGTCGCCGGACAGGGTGGGGATGTCCGCCGGGGAGAGCCTGGCCTCGAACCGCTTCCCGGAGCGCTCCACCCGCAGCCCGTGCTCCTCGTCGCGCCCCCGCGCCTTGACGACCAGGCGCAGGTCGGCGTCGGCGGGGAACTCCCCCTCCAGGAGGAGGGCGCGCCCCTCCCAGCGGGCCCCGTCGACGGAGGGCCGGGCATGGCCGGCGCGCAGCCTCAGGTAGCCGGTGGCGCCGCGCTGCACGACCAGCTCCTGGAGGGTGTCCTCGGTCGCGTAGGCGGTGGTGGCGACCTCCTCGGGCATGACCAGGGGGACGGCCTGCCGGTCGGGGGTGACCAGGTGGACGTCCCACTCCTCCTGGCGGATCACGCCGCCGCACTCGCTGACGCTGCGGTCGAAGAGCTCGTCGGCGCGCACCCGGGCGCTGAAGCGGCCCGCGTGCACGGAGACCGGGAGGGTGAGCACCGCGGTCCCCGGCCGCCGTGTCAGGCGCAGCTCGGTGGCCTCGGCGGCGGGCGCGGACAGCAGCTCGCCCTCCAGGTCCAGGTCGCCGGTGCGGGCGTCGAAGCGGTGGGAGGTGATCCGGGCGCGGGCCTGTTCGACCCCCACGACCAGCTGCCGGTCCTTGTTCCAGTGCGGACGGACCCACACGTCCTCGTCGACCTGGTGGTAGCCGGGGCGCTCGGGCGGCCCGGAGGCCGGGCTGGAGAGGTACTTGCGCCGGGTGATGCCGCGGTTGAGGACGACCAGCTCGATCTTCCAGTCCCCGGGCTCCCAGTTTCCGGAGGAGCGCAGCTTGCGCGGGTCGAGGATGACGCTGAAGCCGCCGTAGTCGTGGCGGGCGGCGTCGATGACGTCGGGGAGCTTGTACTCGGCGGCGAGCCGGGTGCGGACGGGCACGCGCACGCGGCGGTGGTCGGCGGTGTTGACGGCGAACGCGACCACGTGCTGCTGCCAGCGCCTGCGGGCCCGGAGGTGGCGGATGCCGACTCTGCCGCTGATGTGCAGGCGGCCGTCCTCCCAGCGGATCTCCTCGGTCTTCTGGCGGACCCGGATGTCCTCGTCGAGCCGGTACACCTCGCGGGGCACGGCACGGTTCGGGTCCTCGGACTCGAAGAAGGGGTAGCGGATGTAGTAGCCGAGGCCGCGCCTGACGACGGTGGCCTTCTTGATCTCCACGCTCTTGGCGAAGGTGGCCGCCTCCAGGACGTCGGCCACCCTCCGCTTGCGCACCAGGTGGTAGAGGAGGCGCGCGAGGACGTTGAGGCCGCGTAGCTGCTGCGCGGGGACGTGGTCCAGGTAGCCGTTGAGGAGGTCGACCGCGGTCTCGCGGACGTCGTCCTCGGCGTCCTCCAGGCGCAGGACCAGGTTGTGGAGCTCCCCGTTGAGGAGGGTGCGGTCCCACAGCTCGCGGTCGGCGGTGGTGAGGCTGGCCGCGAGGTCGCCCATGGCGGTGATGCGGCGGTTGAGGACCCCCTCCTCCAGCGGGAGCCGGACGCGCTCGCGCTCGCGCATGAGCAGGACGGGGCCGGGGAGCACGTCGACGGCGGAGGCCGCGAGGGCGGCTCTGCGCAGGCCCAGGTCGGCGTCCTCGGGGTGGAGCCCGTGGTCGGGCAGGGACTCCCAGAACCCCTTGCGCCAGAGCTTGTTGCCGAGTGTGGAGTCCGAGGCCAGGGCGGGGACGTTCCGGGGGTCCTCGGCCAGGCGGTGCTTGCCGCAGTAGCGCCGGTGGGCCCTGGAGGGGGAGGCCCCGAGCTCGTTGAACTTGTACACGTTACCGACGACCAGGTCGGATCGGCTGTCGGCGGCGCTCTTCACGAGGTAGGACAGGGCGTACCCGGTGAGGGCGTCGGAGCCCTCCAGGAAGAGCAGGTGGGTGCCGCCGGCCGCCTCGGCCCCGCGTGTGCGCGCGGTCGGCCGGTCGGGGGCGGGCTCGCCTCCCAGGAGGACGGCGGTGATGCCGGACGGCGGGGACGCGGCGAACGCGGCGGCCGTGGCGAGCCCGTCCTCACGGGCGGACTCGACGGCTTCGTCTCCCTGTTCGCCGTCCTCGGCCGGGACATCGGGGTCGGGGTCCTCCGCGGCGTCCTCGTCACCGTTGCCGTCCGTGTCCGCGTCGGCGGTGGGGGCTCCGGCGTCGGCGGTGCGGGGGCGGTCGCCGTTCGCGGCGCGGATCGGGACGAGGACGACCTCGATGTCCGTGTGCGGCTCGGAGGCCGCGGCCCCTTCCCTGTCGCCGCGGTGTTGGCGGCTCAGGGAGTCGAGGCAGTTCTGTAGGTGTGGCTCGGTGACGTCGAACGTCACGACGACAGTGGGTTCGGGCACGGAAGTTGACACCCTCCGGAGGGTTCGTTGCCGTGGGCAACGCGCGGGAACCGTCGGCGCGGGCCGCGTTTCTCAGACGACGAATAACAACTGAACGTAGGGGATGCATGACCATCGGTGTGCCGGACCCCGCACGACGGCGCGCCGCGCGGGTCGGGGGAGACGTGCGGCGGATGAGGCCGCGCCGGTGCCCGGCGGCGAGCCGGGGCCCTGCACTAGGGTCAGACACACAAGTATCACAGGCCCGGGAACCCGACGCCCACCGCCGCGGGGCGGGTGACCCCGGCGAACGGCCCCGACCCCCTCCCGGCGGCACGACCCAGAAGCGGATACGGACAGCATGGCCCCTCCTGAGCACGGTGACGAGAAGCGGCGTGGAGACGGGGACCTCCCCCTCCCCGGGGAGGGGGCCCCGTCCGCCCCCGGCCCGGGGAGGACTGGCGGCGCCGGGCGGCTGCGGCGGTCGGTGGAGGAGCGCAGCGCGGTGCCGCTGGTGTGGTTGCACCAGCGTCCTCGCTGGCTGGCGCCGCTGGTGCTGGGCGCACTGTTCATCGCGGGCCTGGCGGCGCCCGGCTTCGTGGGGGCGGCCTGCCTGCTCCTGGTGGCGGCGTTCTTCGTGTGGCTGGCGTTCCTGACCTGGCCCTCCCTGACCGGGCAGCAGAAGGTGCCGCGCGTGCTCATGGTGGGGGTCGTGCTGGTCCTGGCCGTGGCGCGGACCCAGGGATTCTGACCCCCGATCCGCCCTCGACAACATCCCTGTCACGTTTTGACAATCATTTTCGTTTTCGTCATAATGAGTAGGTGTCTGCCCAGTTCACGGACGTCGGAAGCGACGTACCGCCCGCCTTCCACATCGTCGAGGCCCGTGTCGCCTACGACGGCGTACGCGTGCTCGACGGTGTGAGCATCGACATACCCGTCGGCCAGACGATGGCGGTCCTGGGCCCCAACGGCTCCGGCAAGTCGACGCTGATGCGGGCGATGCTGGGCATCGTCCCCCTCACGTCCGGGCAGGTCCTCGTGCACGGCGCCCCGCTCCGGCGCTTCCGGGCCTGGCGCCGGATCGGCTACGTGCCCCAGCGGCTCACCGCCGGGGGCGCCGTCCCCGCCACCGTCCGCGAGATCGTCGCCTCAGGCCAGGTCGCCTCGCGCCGCCGCCTGTCCCTCACCACCCGGGCCGACCGGACCGCGGTCGAGGAGGCCCTGGAGACCGTCGGGCTGGCGGACCGCGCCCGCTCCTCGGTGCGCGAACTCTCCGGCGGCCAGCAGCAGCGCGTCCTCATCGCCCGCGCCCTCGCCGGGCGCCCCGACACCTTCGTCATGGACGAGCCCATGGCCGGCGTGGACGCCGAGAACCAGCGCGCGCTCGCCGACACCATCGCCCGCCTGCGCGACCGCGGCTCCACCGTGGTGCTGGTCCTGCACGAGCTGGGCCCGTTGGAGGACGTGATCGAGCGCGCCGTGGTCCTGGAGTCGGGCCGCGTCGCGCACGACGGCCTGGCGCCCGAGCCCACGGGCGAGTGCGCCCGCCCCGGCCACGAGCACCAGCACCCCCACCCCGACCCCAACGACCCCGCGAGGGCGGCCTCCGACACCGCCCCCACCAACCTGATCCGACTCGAGGTCCCCGGCCGTGACTGAACTGCTCCAGTACGAGTTCATGCGGCGGGCCCTGATCGCCGCCGTGCTGGTCGGCCTCGTCGCCCCGATCATCGGCACCTACCTCGTCCAGCGCCGCCTCGCCCTGCTGGGCGACGGCATCGGCCACGTGGCGCTGACCGGTGTCGCGCTGGGCCTGCTCACCAGCACCTCCCCCGTGCTCACCGCCGCCGTCGTGGCGACGGCGGGCGCCGTTCTCATCGAGATCGTGCGCGTGCGCACCCGCACCAGCGGCGACGTGGCCCTGGCCCTGCTGTTCTACGGCGGCATCGCCGGCGGCGTGCTGCTCATCGGCCTCACCCCGGGGGCGAGCAACGCCACCCTGGTCTCCTACCTGTTCGGCTCGGTCAGCACCGTGGAGGAGGCCGACCTGTGGGTCGTCGGCGTGCTCGCCGCGGGCGTGGTCGGCGTGGTCGCGGTGTTCGGCCGCGAACTGTTCGTCCTGTGCCAGGACGAGGAGGTGGCGCGGGCCCACGGGCTCCCGGTGCGCTTCCTGAGCGTGCTGCTGGCGGTGACCGCCGCCCTGACCGTGGTGATCGCGATGCGGGTGGTGGGGGTGCTCATGGTGAGCGCCCTGATGATCGTCCCGGTGGCCGCTGCGCAGCAGATGACCAGGAGCTTCCGGGTGACCATGCTGCTGGCCGTGGCGATCGGGCTGGTGTCCTCGCTGGGCGGGCTGACCACGTCGTTCTACGCCGACCTCTCGCCCGGCTCGACGATCGTCCTGCTGGCCCTCGCCGTCTACTGCGTCGCGGTGGCGGTGGGCGGCGTGCTGCGCCGCGCCTCCGGCGCGCGGACACCGGAGACCCGCCAGCCCGGGATGGGCGATCCGGCCGATACGATGCCCCAGACTGATCGGGGGAGGGTGAAACCATGAGTACACGACGCGACGCGGTCCGCCAGGCGCTGACCGAGTCCTCCGGCTTCCGCAGCGCCCAGGACCTCTACGCCGACCTGCGCGCCGACGGCTCCAAGATCGGGTTGACCACCGTCTACCGCGCGTTGCAGGCGCTGAGCGACTCCGGTCAGGTCGACGTCCTGCGGACCGACGAGGGCGAGGCCGTCTACCGGGCGTGCGACACCGAGAGCCACCACCACCACCTGGTCTGCCGGGTGTGTTCGACCGCCGTGGAGATCGAGGGCCCCGCGGTGGAGAAGTGGGCGGTCGAGATGGGCGCCAAGCACGGCTTCACCGGTGTGACGCACACCCTCGAGGTCTTCGGCACCTGCGCCCGCTGCTCCTGAGCCGGACTCCGGGCGGCCTCGGCCGTCCGGCTCCGTGCCGGCCTCCTGTGCGCTCCGACCGCTCCGCCCCGGCCGTGGTGTCGGATGATCCCACACGATGGTGCGGACACCGCCCGCGCGGAGACCGCCCCACCGGCGCCACCGGGGGGCGGCCCCCGGGAGGCCGCCGCACGGGGCCTCCCCGGCGCGGGCCGGGAGCCGGCCCCGGTGCCCTCCGACGGATCGCGTCGACGGGCGGGGCCGTGGCGCCCGTCAGTCCCGACGGGCGCGCAGGGGCTCCAGGCTGGGGCGCTTGGCGCTCACGTTGTCACCGGAGGAGCGGCCGGTGAGCCGCCGGTGGATCCACGGCACCAGGAACTCGCGGGCCCAGTGCAGGTCCTCCTGACGGGCGGTCCGCCAGTCGCGCGGCTCGGCGGGCGGCCACGGCTCGTTCCACTCCCCGCCCGCTCGCACGCCCAGGACCTCGCACACGCGCAGGGCGAGGCGGCGGTGGCCCTCCGGGGACAGGTGCAGGCGGTCCCAGTTCCAGGCGCGGGCGTCGTCGAGGACCCGCATGCTCCACACGTCCACCACGTCGCACCCGTAGCGGTCCGCGATGGCCCGCAGGTGCATGTTGTAGGTGGCGACCTTGCCGCGCATGTGGCGCATGACCGGCTGCCAGTTGGTGTCGAAACCGGTGAAGATGACGATGCGCGCGCCGGTCCGGCTCAGCTCCTCGATCGCGCCCGCGAACGTGGCGGCCACCGTGTCGGGGTCCGTCCCGGGGCGGATGATGTCGTTGCCGCCCGCGCACAGGGTGATCAGGTCGGGCGAGAGTTCGACGGCGCGGGGTATCTGCTCGTCGATGATCTGGTGCATGACCTTGCCGCGCACGGCGAGGTTGGCGTAACGCACCTCGTCGACGTGGTCGGCGAGGTGCTCCGCCACCCGGTCGGCCCAGCCCCGGTAGCGGCCGTTGGGCACGCTGCCGCTGTCCGGGTAGGGGTCGCTCATGCCCTCGGTGAAGCTGTCACCGAGGGCTACGTAGGACAGGATGTCCCCGCTCGTCAGATCCTTCGTCCCAAAACCACTCATAGTGCACGATGATCCAACTCCACCCCGTGGTTACGCGACAGTAGGTTGCCGTTCGCGCACGTTTTGGGTGGGAGGTCACACCACGGGAGGGGCGGTGACGGGGCCCGCGGGTCAGCGGTCCTTCGTGACCGGGGTCAGCTCCGGGCGCTTGGCCGTGAGCGCGTCCCCGGACGAGCGCCCGGTCAGGCGGCGTCCGATCCACGGCCCGAGCGAGTCCTTCACCCAGGCCAGGTCGTCGCGTCGGGCCCGGCTCCAGGGCACCTGCTCCTGCTCGGGCCACGGCTCGTCCCAGCGCTCGGCGACCGGCACGTCCAGCACCCCGGCCACGCGCAGCGCGAGGCGGCGGTGGCCCTCCGAGGACATGTGCAGCCGGTCCTCGTCCCACGCGCGGGAGTCGGTGAGCACGTCCATCGACCACTGGTCGACCAGGAAGCAGCCGTACTTGTCGGCGATCGCGCGCACGTTCATGTAGTAGCGGGCGAACAGGCCGATGGTGCCGCGCATGTAGCCGGTGCCGATGTTCACCCCCGTGAACAGCACGACCTGGCTCCCGGCCGCGCGCAGGCGGCCCACCGTGTGGTCCAGGATGCGGGCCATCCGCTCGGGGTCTCCGCCGGGGCGCAGCAGGTCGTTGCCGCCGGCGCTGAGCGTCACCAGGTCCGGTGCCATCTCCAGGACGGGCGGGACCTGGTCGGTGACGATCTGGCGCATCAGCTTGCCGCGCACCGCGAGGTTCGCGTACCCGATCTCGCCCACGTGGTCGGCGAGGTGTTCGGCCAGCCGGTCGGCCCAGCCGCGGAACGACCCTCCGTCCGGGTACGGGTCCCCCACCCCCTCGGTGAAGCTGTCCCCCACCGAGACGAGCGACATGCCCTGCCTGATCAGGGGTCCGTCGGATTCCGCCATCACTTCTCCTCCCCAGCCACCGCGTTGGGCAGGGCTCCGCCGTAGCGGCGGTCCCTGCTCGCATAGATCTCACAGGCCCGCCACAGGTCGCGGCGGTCGAAGTCGGGCCAGAGCGTGTCCAGGAACACGAACTCGGCGTAGGCGGACTGCCAGAGGAGGAAGTTGGACAGCCGCTGCTCCCCGGAGGAGCGCACGAAGAGGTCGACGGGGGGGACGTCCGGGGCGTAGAGGTACTTGGCGAGGGTGTCCTCGGTGATCTTGTCCGGTGAGAGCCGCCCCTGTGCGGCCTCGCGGGCCATCGCCCGGGCCGCGTCGACGATCTCCGCCTGTCCGCCGTAGTTCACACAGAACTGGAGGGTGAGCCCGGTGTTGTCCTTGGTCATCTCCTCCGCGTCGCGGAGCTCGCTGATGACGCTCTTCCAGAGCCGTCCGGCGCGCCCCGCCCACTTGACCCGGACCCCGCGCGCGTGCAGCTCGTCGCGCCGGTTGCGGATGGTGTCGCGGTTGAATCCCAGCAGGAAGCGGACCTCGTCGGGCGACCGCTTCCAGTTCTCGGTGGAGAAGGCGTAGGCGGACAGGTGGGAGACGCCCATCTCCAGGGCGCCCTCGATCACGTCGAAGAGGGAGGACTCCCCCGCCTTGTGCCCCTCCGTGCGCGGCAGTCCGCGTTCCTTGGCCCAGCGGCCGTTGCCGTCCATGACGACGGCCACGTGCCGGGGCACGAGGGCGGCGGGCAGCTCGGGGGGCCGCGCTCCGCTGGGGTGCGGGACGGGCGCGGCGTACTCCCGGCGTTTACCGGTGTCGAAGTTGAACAGACTCAAGAACGCTCCACATGGCGCAGTGATCGGATTCCGTTTTCCAGGTGCCACTGCAGGTAGGCCGCGACCAACCCGCTGCACTCGGAGCGGTGCCTGCCCTCGCTGGCGTCCGCGCTCTCCCAGTCCCCTCCGAGCAGGGCCGACATCAGCCGGAGCGTGTCGGGGGACGGGTGCACGGAACCGTGGGGACGGCACACCGAGCAGACCATACCGCCGGCGTGGACCGCGAAGGCGCGCTGCTCCCCCCGGCTGCCGCAGCGGGCGCACTCGCCGAGGGCCGGAGCGTACCCGGCGACGGCGAGCGAGCGGAGCAGGTACGCGTCCAGGACCAGCCGGGAGTCGTGGCTGCCCTCACCCAGGGTACGCAGTGCGCCGATGAGCAGAAGGAACTGGCGCAGCGCCGGGTCCTTCTCCACGGAGACGACCTTCTCCGCGGTCTCCAGCATCGCGGTGGCGGCGGTGTAGCGGGCGTAGTCGGACACGACCGCCTCGCCGTAGGAGCGCACGGTCTCGGCCTGGGTGATGACGTCCAGGGTGCGGCCCGTGTGCAGTTGCAGGTCGACGTGGGTGCAGGGTTCCAGGCGGGCGCCGAAGCGGGACTTGGTGCGACGGACCCCCTTGCCGACGGCGCGGACCAGACCGGTGCGCCGGGTCAGGAGGGTGACGATGCGGTCGGCCTCGCCCAGTTTCTGGTTGCGCAGGACGACGCCCTCGTCGCGGTAGAGACTCACTCCCCCATTGTCGCGGATGCCACCGACCACCCATGCGGCCCACCCTGCCCGTACCGACCGTGACTTGACCTGCTTTATTACGTTTTGGATTCCCTTTTTGCTCACTTTGCTCTACTGTCACGCGCTAGGGCACTCCGCATCGGACCCGCCGCCCCCTCACCCGCGGCTTTCGGAACGCCCCGCGCGCTCGCGCGCGGCCCCCGACAGGGTTCACGCAGAACTCACGTGCCCGTGGGCACGGGCAGAACCGGCTGCGGGCAGGACGACCCCAAGCCGCGACGCGGACCCGAACCTGCGGAAGTGTCCGTCCGAATTCCCATCACGGAGGAGAGCGATATGGCGCGTGGTCGCCGAGGCAAGCGCCGTTCGAGCGCTCGCGAGCACCGCTCACAGAACGACGGGCGGCGCCGCCGCCCCGTACCCCTCGTGGTGACGCTGGCAGCGGTTCCGGTCGGCCTGACCCTGGCCGGCGCACTGCTGGTCACCGGGGCGGGCGAGCACCTGAACCCGTTCCGGAACACCGCGGACGGCTCCCAGGCGCCGGGGGAGATCGGTGACGCCGTCGCCGACGACTCCCTCGTGCCCGAGGCCTCCGTGGACGACGACTTCTTCGCCGCGCCCAGCGCGTCACCGCAGGACCGGCCGACGCCGTCCGGCGCGGGCGATCCCCGGAGCGCGGACGTGACGGCCTCCTCCGTCCCCGAGGACGCCGAGGAGGACGAGACCTCGTCCGGCGGCGGAGGCGGTGGTGGTGGCAGCGGAGACGACGGCGGCGGAGACCGCGGCGGCTCCGGCTCCTCCTCCGGTGGAGGGGTGACCGACCAGGTCGTGAGCCTGGTCAACAGTGAGCGCGCGTCCGCCGGGTGCAGCCCGCTGAAGGTGGACCCACAGCTCACCGCCGCCGCCCAGGAGCACAGCGAGGACATGGACCGGCGCGACTACATGAGCCACGAGTCCCCCGAGGGCGAGGGACCGGCCGACCGGGCCGACCGCCACGGCTACGACGCGTGGGGCGCGGAGAACGTCGCCAAGGGGCAGACGAGCGCCGCGCAGGTCATGGACGCCTGGATGAACAGCCAGGGCCACCGCGACAACATCCTCAACTGCGGGCTGGTCGCGATCGGCGTCGGCGAGTCCGGCGACGCCTGGACCCAGAAGTTCGGCTGGGAGTAGCTCTCCCCCGACAAGGCGGCGGGCCCCGCTCCGGAGCGCGGCCCGCCGCCTTGTGTCCGGATCCGCCGCCGGGTCCGCCGGACGACGCCGTCGTACACGCTGCCCGGAACGGTCCCGTCGCGAAACCCCTACCGTCGGCGCTTTTCCGCGTTCTACGCTGGCGGGGTGCCCCCTGTCACGCGACCCGCGACCTCCGACGACCTCGACGCCGTCCTGTCCCTGCTCGGTGAACTCGCCCCGGAGGACCGGCCCCTCGCGGCGGCTTCGGCCGCGCGGATCTGGGCGGAGATCACCGGGGATCCCGGGCGGACCCTGCTGGTCCACGAGCGCGGCGGGCTCGTCGCCGGGACGGTGGACTGCCTGGTGGTACCCGGCCCGGGCCGGGACGGGCGTCCGGTGATGTTCGTGGAGAACCTCCTGGTCGCGGAGCCGCACCGGCGCTCGGGGGCGGGTCGGTCCCTGATGCGGTCGGCGGAACTGCTCGCGGTCGAGGCCCGCTGCCACAGGATGCAGCTGCTGGCCGCCGACGACGCCTACGTGCACGCGTTCTACCGCTCGTGCGGCTTCGTGTCCTGCGCCGACGGGTTCCGCAAGCACGTCCCCGCCGGGCCCGTCGGAGCCTCCCTGTAACCTGGTCCGTCGCCGCGCCTACCCCGCGGTGTGACGGAGGGTCCCCCGATGCGTGAACTGAGTGAGCTGGTCGAGGTCGAGGATCCCGCCTGGCCCGTCCTGTCCGAGCACCTGGCCGCGAGTCCGACCCCGGTGCGTGTGCTGCCGGTCGACCCGGTGGCGGGCCGGACCTGCCTGCACCGGCTCCAGGTGACCGCCCGGTCCTTCCTGGGCGCGATGGCCCTGGAGTGCGGCGGGCTGGTGCTCGACGGCGGTTGGCTGCGCGTGCACGGCGGGGGCGGCCCCGACCTGCCGGGGCTCGGCGAGGTCAACGACCTGAGCGCGGCCGTGGTGTTCGGACCGCCGCTGCGGCTGGTCGTCGGGCACGACGTGCTGGGCGGGGTGTTCGCCCTGAACGGTCCGGGCTCCGAGGGTGCGGAGCACCCGGGCAGACCCGGGGAGATGGTGTACTTCGCCCCGGACTCCCTGGAGTGGGAGCCGATGGACACCACGTACTCCTCGTGGCTGCTGTGGATGCTGGCGGGCAACCTGGCGGGCTTCTACGAGGGATTGCGCTGGCCCGGCTGGCGCGAGGAGGTGGAGGGTCTGGACCTGGCCCTGGGGCTCGCCGTCCACCCCTTCCTGTGGACCGCGGAGCACACGGCCGCCCCGGCCTCGACCTCCCGCAGGGCGGTTCCGCTGAGCGAGCTGACCGGGTCGAACCGGGAGTTCTGCGCCACCCTGGGCCTGCCCGACCCCGGTCCTTTCGGACTTCTCTGACACACGGCTCCGGGCCCCGCGGTCGCGGGGCCCGGAGCACGCGGGCGGGAACGGGCCGGGGCCCGGAGCGCGCGCCACCGCGCCGCCCCGGACCCCGGACTCACCCGTGGCGGGCGTCCACGCGCCTCAGACGCGGGCGATGGCGCTGCACAGGGCCTTCAGCGAGGCCGTGGTGATGCTGCTGTGGATGCCGACGCCCCACACGACCCGGCCCTCGATCTCGGCCTCCACGTAGGCGGCGGCGCGGGCGTCGCCGTCCTCGCCCATGGAGTGCTCCACGTAGTCCATGACGCGGACCTTGACGTCCACGCCGGCCAGGGCGTCGCAGAACGCGGAGATGGGGCCGTTGCCGGTACCCGACAGCTCGCGGATCTCACCGTTGACGCGGGCGTCGGCGTCGATCCGGTAGGTGCCGTCACCGTCGGTGGAGGAGCGGTGGGCCAGGACCGCGACCGGGCCCTGGTCGGCCAGGTAGGTCGAGGAGAAGATCTCCCAGATGCGGTCTCCGACGAACTCGCCGCCCTCGGCGTCGGTGAACTTCTGGATGACCTGCGAGAACTCGATCTGCAGGCGGCGCGGCAGGTCCAGCGAGTGGTCCCGCTGCATGATGTAGGAGACGCCGCCCTTGCCGGACTGGCTGTTGACGCGGATGACCGCCTCGTAGTTGCGGCCGACGTCCTTGGGGTCGATGGGCAGGTAGGGCACGTCCCAGGTGTGCTCGTCCACCGGGGTCCCGGCGGCCTCGGCGGCGGCCTCCTGCGCGGTGAAGCCCTTCTTGATGGCGTCCTGGTGGGAGCCGGAGAAGGCGGTGTAGACCAGGTCGCCGCCGTAGGGGTGGCGGGGGGCGACCGGCAGCTGGGTGCAGTGCTCGACGGTGCGGCGGATCTCGTCGATGTCGGAGAAGTCGATCTGGGGGTCGACGCCCTGGCTGAACAGGTTCATGCCCAGGGTGACCAGGCAGACGTTGCCGGTGCGCTCGCCGTGCCCGAACAGGCAGCCCTCGACCCGGTCGGCTCCGGCCATGACCGCCAGCTCGGCGGAGGCGACGCCGGTGCCCCGGTCGTTGTGCGGGTGCACGGACAGGACGACGTGCTCGCGGCGCGACAGGCTGCGGCTCATCCACTCGATCTGGTCGGCGTAGACGTTGGGGGTGGAGCGCTCGACGGTGGCGGGCAGGTTCAGGATGATCTCGCGGCCCGGCCCGGGGTTCCACACGTCCATGACGGCCTCGCAGACCTCCAGGGCGAAGTCCGGCTCGGTGTCGATGAAGATCTCGGGCGAGTACTCGTAGCCGAAGTACTCGGTCTCGCCCAGGTACTGCTCGGCGAAGCGCATGACGTGCCGGGTGCCCTCGACGGCGATGTTCTTGCAGGCCTCGCGGTCGACGCGGAAGACGACGCGGCGGAAGGTCGGGGCGGTGGCGTTGTACAGGTGCACGGTGGCGCGCTTGGCGCCGACCAGGCTCTGGACGGTGCGCTCGATCAGGTCCTCGCGGGCCTGGGTCAGCACCGAGATCTGTACGTCGTCGGGGATCAGCCCGTCCTCGATCAGGGACCGGACGAAGTCGAAGTCGGTCTGGCTCGCGGAGGGGAAGCCGACCTCGATCTCCTTGTAGCCCATCTGGACCAGCAGCCGGAACATCTCGTGCTTGCGCGCGGGGTCCATGGGCTCGATCAGCGCCTGGTTGCCGTCACGCAGGTCGGTGGAGAGCCAGCGGGGCGCGGTGTCGATGGTCTTCGACGGCCAGGTGCGGTCCGGCAGGTCCACCGGAGCGAAGGGCTCGTAACGGTGGAAGGGCATGGGGCTGGTCTTCTGCTGCGGCACCATCGCGGTGTCTCCTCGGGTGGTTCAGGCGTGTGGTCTGGTCGACCAGGAGCAAGCCGAAGTCCCGCGGCGAGGGAGCCGACCGTCTAACGACCCCCGCCGCGGCCGCTAAGGAGGAGCAGCACGCGCAGCATAACGATGATCACGCTAGCAGACGGCCCGAGTTTCCCGGTACCCCGCGTCCGGATGATGGGATGCGAGTCACCCACCTGCGACGATGCACCGAACGGGAATGGGATGCCGACGGAGGGGCGGTCCGGGCGCCCACTACGTGTACCTCGACTTCGAGATATCGCGCAGAGGTCTGTACCATTTCCTGTGAACCCTTCAGTGCTAGGGGGGTTGTTCGAGTCCCGCCGACGGGACCCAGGGTGCGGCCAACACCCGAGGCCGCCACCGACCGCGCCGAGTACGCGTAAGCCGCGGTGGTGGTGAGACCGGTACCGTCGGCGGGATTTCTCGTGCCCGCACGCCCCGCCACGGCCGGTGCCGTGGCCACATCCGGCCACGGGGAGCCCCGCCCCCTGTGAGGGGGAAGCGGGCTTCACCTGCCCGAGGGGGCAAACAAGGCACGCCGCCACGCCGGTGACGGAAAGTGAGTCGCATTGACAGCATGTGTCGCCCTCTTCTGCAATGACGCCACGTATCCGCAGCCTCACCCCCGCTCTCCGGAGGCATCGTGGGAATCACCCCCGTCAGAAGAACCCTCGTCACCGCGGCCGTCGGCGCGCTCTTCCTCAGTGTCCTGGGCACGAGCGGCGCCACCGCCGAACCCGCCCACGACCTCTACGAGGTCCGCGGCGCGGTCACCGCGCAGGACCGCTCGGAGATCGCCGCCACCGGCGCCGCGCTCGACCACGTGGGCGAGGACACGCTCCTGGTCACCGCCACCCCCGACGACGTCGAGGCGATCAGCGCTCTCGGCTACGACGTCGAGGAGTTCGACTCCCCCGTCCCCCTCGCCGACCCCGACCCGGGCTACACCTCCTACGCGGAACTGGTCGGCGTCGTCGACGAGGTCGTGGCAGCACACCCCGACATCGCGGCGAAGTCCGTCATCGGACAGTCGCACGAGGGGCGCGACCTGGTCGCGGTCAAGATCAGCGACAACGTGGGGGTGGACGAGGACCAGCCCGAGGTGCTGTTCGTCCACGCCCAGCACGCGCGCGAACACCTGACCGTCGAGATGGCGGTCCACCTGATGCGGCTGCTCACGGACGGGTACGGCAGCGACCCTCGGGTCACCGACCTGGTCGACGGCCGCGAGATCTGGATCCTGCCCAACGTCAACCCGGACGGCAGCGAGTACGACATGGCGGGCAGCACCTGGAGGGACTGGCGCAAGAACCGCCAGCCCAATGAGGGCTCCGCCGCCCTGGGCACCGACCTCAACCGCAACTGGGCCTACGAGTGGGGCTGCTGCGGGGGCTCCTCGGGCAGCCCGAGCAGCATCACCTACCGGGGCCCGGCGCCCGAGTCCGCACCCGAGGTCCGGGTCGTCGCCGACTTCGTGCGCGGCCGGGTGGTCGGCGGCGAGCAGCAGATCACCACCGCCATCGACTTCCACACCTACAGCGAGCTCATCCTCTGGCCCTTCGGCCACACCTACGACGACGTCACGGACGGCATGTCCCAGGCGGAGTACGACACCCACGAGGCGCTCGGCGAGCACATGGCCGAGGCGAACGGCTACACCCCCCAGCAGTCCAGCGACCTGTACGTCACCGACGGGTCGATCAACGACTGGCTGTGGGGCGACCAGCGGATCGTCAACTTCACGTACGAGATGTATCCGCGCAGCGCGGCGGACGGCGGCTTCTACCCGCCCTCCTCGGTGATCGAACGGGAGACCGCCCGCAACGAGGAGGCCGTGCTGCGCCTGCTCGACTACGCGGACTGCCCGTACCGGATCATCGGCGAGGAGGCCGCGTACTGCGGCTGATCCGACGGACGCGGCCGGGCCCCGGGGGGTTCTCCCCCGGGGCCCCCGCCCGTCAGGCGCCCGGGACCGGCTCGAACTCCTTCACCGCGTCGATCGCGGGGCCGTGCGGCGTGTTCGCCTCGCGCTCGATCATGATCTCGACGAGCACCGGCCGCGAGGTGGACCGGGCCTCCTTGCGGGCCCACTCCAGGGCCTCGCGGATCTCCCCGGGTTCCAGGACCCGGCGTCCGGAGCAGCCGTACGCCTCCATGAGCTTGACGTTGTCGGTGCCGTACTCGTCGTAGTGGACGTCCACCTGGTAGTTCATGTCGAACGGGATGGACGCCTGTCGGATCAGGCCCAGGTACTCGTTGTTCAGCATGATGATGACGTAGGGGACGTCGTACTGGGCCGCGACGGCCAGTTCCTCGACCATGTACTGGAAGCCGTAGTCGCCGACGATGCCGACGACCTCGGCGTCGGGCTCGGTGGCCGCCAGCGCCTTCTTGACGCCGATGGCCGCGGGGATCTCCCAGCCGAGCGGGCCGGCCTGGCCGCAGATCTGGTAGTGCCGGGGCTTGTACGCCTTCTGGTGCTGGCCTCCCCAGATCTGGTAGAGGCCGATCGCGGTGACGAAGTAGGTGTCCTCGTCGAAGACCTCGTTGATCTCCTTGTAGACGCGCGGCGCCTTGACCGGGACGGTGTCGAAGTCCTCGCGGCGCGTCAGGGTGCTCTTGAGCTCGCCGACCCGGTCGATCCACGGGCCGACCTCGGCCCTGGCGTCCCGGCGCCTGGCCGCGGCCAGCAGCTCGCGGAGGAACAGCCGCGCGTCGGAGACAACGCCCAGGTCGGGCTCGAAGACCCGTCCGATCTGGGTCGCCTCGATGTCCACGTGGACGAACTTCCGCTCGCCCCGGTAGACGTCGATCCGGCCCGTGTGGCGGTCGGCGAACCGCGCGCCCACCGCCAGGACCAGGTCCGACTCCAGGAAGGAGGCGTTGCCGTAGCGCTGGGAGGTCTGCACACCGGTCATACCGGAGTACAGGGGCGAGTCCTCGTCGAACGAGCCCTTGCCCATGAGGGTGACCTGCACGGGCACCCGCAGGTACTCGGCGAGTTCGCGCAGGTCCGCGGAGGCCTCGGCCAGGATCACTCCGCCCCCGGCGAGGATCAGCGGGCGCTCGGCCGCCAGCAGCAGGTCCAGCGCGCGCTCCACGCGGGGCAGGTGGGGCTCGACCGTGTTGACCTTCAGCGGGGCGTCGATGGCGGGGTCGTAGTCGATCAGCTTCTGCGCGACGTCCACCGGGATGTCGATCAGGACGGGCCCGGGGCGGCCCTCCCTCGCGATCCGGAACGCCTCGCGGAAGATCCACGGGGCGGTGGCGGCCTCCTTGATCTGGACGGCCCACTTGGTGACGGGCTTGGCGATCTCGACGATGTCGACCGCCTGGAAGCCCTCCTTGTCCAGGAGGTCCGTGCGCTGCTGGCCGGTGATGCACACGATCGGGACGGAGTCCGCGATGGCCGTGTACAGGCCGGTGATCATGTTGGTGCCGGCGGGACCGGAGGTGCCGATGGCCACACCGACCCTGCCGGTGGTCCGCGACCAGCCGTCGGCCATGTGGGTGGCGCCCTCCTCGTGGCGGACGGTGAGGTGCTCGATCCCGCCCACCTCCTCCATCGCCTTGTAGAGCGGGAGGATCGCGGCGCCGGGGCAGCCGAAGGCGGTGTCGACGCCCTCGTCCTTGAGGACCTCCACGACGGCGTTCATCACGGGCATCTGTGCCATGACGGGTGAACCCTTCAGTGCTAGGGGTGCTGGGGTGGTCGGTTCCGCCGCGGTGTCCCGGGTGCGGCCAACACGGGGGACGGCGGACGGAGGCCTTCCGGGGGCCGTCGCGCTAGGAGCGGCCGGAGAGCTGCTGGACGATCATCAGGAGCGCGGAGTGGTCGAGCCCGCCGTGCCCCTGGTTCCTGAGCGCGGCGACGGACTGTGCCACCTGGGCGCCGAGCGGGATGGCGACCCCCGCGGCGCGCGCGGAGTCGGTGACTATGCGCATGTCCTTGTCGTGCAGGGCGATGCGGAACCCCGGGGTGAAGTCGCGCTCGCGCATGGCCCTGCCCTTGCGCTGGAGCACCGTGCTGCCGGCGAGTCCGCCGCCGAGGACCTCCAGGCCCGACTCGGTGTCGACGCCGTGGGCCTCGAGGAAGACCAGGGCCTCCGCGAGGAGCTGGATGTTGCCCGCGACGATGAGCTGGTTGGCGGCCTTCACCGTCTGTCCGGCGCCGCTCGGCCCGACCAGGACGGGGGTGGTCCCCAGGACGTCGAAGAGGGGGCGGGCTGCCTCGAAGTCGGCCTGCGCCCCGCCGACCATGATGGACAGCTTGGCCTCGACGGCACCGGCCTCGCCTCCGCTCACGGGCGCGTCCAGGACGCGGAGTCCGCGTTCGGCTCCGGCCGCGGCGACGGCGCGGGAGACGTCCGGGCGGATGGTGCTCATGTCGATGACCAGGGTGCCGGGCTTGGCGTTCTCGTACACGCCCCCCGGGCCGAGCAGGAGCTCCTCCACGTCCGGGGAGTCGGGAACCATGGTGATGACGACGTCGGCGCCGGAGACGGCTCCGGCGACGCCGCCGCCGCGCAGGCCGCCCTCGGAGACGAGTGCGTCGACGCGGTCGGGGGTGAGGTTGTGGCCGGTGACGGTGTATCCGGCCCGGACCAGGTTGACGGCCATGGGCAGGCCCATGATCCCCAGGCCGATGAAGGCGATCTCGGTGTCGGGCATCGCTGTCCCTTTCGTGGCTGGGTCGTGCGGTGGCTGTGCGCTCGGTGGCTGTGTGTTCGGTGGCTGTGTGTTCGGTGGCTGTGCGTTCGGACGGTGCGGCGGGCGGATCAGGCCAGCCAGTCGAAGCTCTTGGCGCTGGGGACGGTCGGCTTGTACTCCAGGCCGACGAGCCCGTCGTAGCCGCTGTCCCGGAGCGCCCGGAAGAGGTCGTCGAACGGCAGGCGGCCGGTGCCGGGCTCGCCGCGGCCCGGCGAGTCGGCGATCTGGACGTGGCCGAACTCCGCGCCGTGGTCGCGGACCACGGCGAAGACGTCGTCCCGGTTGACCACGAGGTGGTAGAGGTCCGCGAGGAGGGCGACGTTGGCCGCCCCGGCCTCCCTGGCCCCGGCGACGAACGCGAGGCCCTCGGCCGCGGTGGTGAGCGGGTAGTCCTCGGATCCGCTGATGGGCTCGACGAGCACGGTGCCTCCGACGCGGGCCACGGCCTCGGCCGCCGCGAGGGTGTTCTCCAGGGCGACGCGGTCCTGTTCGGCGGGGTCCGCACCGGGGAGGCGCAGCCCGTGGAGGGCGTTGAAACCGGTGGTGCCGGTGCGCTCGGCGATGCGGGTGACGACGTCGACGTTGGCGCGGAACTCCTCGACCCTGGCGGGGTGCGAGAGCACGCCCCGGTCGGGCCCGGGGAGTACGCCGGCGAAGAAGTTGAGGCCGGTGAGGTGCACGCCGGCCCTGTCGAGGGAGGCGACGAAGGCGTCGATCTCGTCCTGGGGCGGGGTCGGGCTCTCGAAGGGCCACCAGAACTCGACGGCGTCGAAGCCGGCGTCGCGGGCCGCCCGGGGGCGTTCGTGGAGCGGCAGCTCGGTGAACAGCAGGGAGCAGTTCACCGTGTACCGGAGTGTGTGGCTCATGCAGTGCCTCCACCATCTACTTCCACATTGTGGAAAGTAGTTTTCGTTTTGAGGAATGTCATGAGTGTGCGGCCGGTCACCCTGGCTTGTCAACCGCCTCCAGTGGGCACTATCCGTCACAGAGAAACCACATAAGCCTCACAAGGCCCATAAGCCCCAGAGGTGGCGGGCGGTTCGAGTGTTCTTTGTGCGGGCGTACAGATTCTGGCGACTTTCACCGTTTGAGCCTTTTGAGTGTTGACAAGGTCACACCGCCATCAACTAGAGTCCCTCCAATCCGCAATACGGAATTAGCCGTCTGCACTACGAAAATTCTCGACCGGTTCAGCGACCGCCCCCGTCGCCGGCCGGTCGAGCCACGGGAGAGCACATGCCCGAGACCACACCGGAGGAGCCGGGGCGCGGTACCGATCCCGGCCTGGAGCGCCTGAACGCCCTGGCGGGAGAGGAGCTGCGCGCACGGCTCGCCCAGTGCCTGAACGTGGACCGCTGGGTCGCGGCCCTCGCGGCCCGGGCGCCCTTCCGGGACAGGGACGACCTGCTCGGGAGCGCGGACGACCACGCGCGCTCCATCACCCCGGAGGAGGTCGCCACCGCGCTGGCCCGCCACCCCCGCATCGGTGAGAAGGCGGAGGGTGCGGACACGGAGGCACGGTGGTCGCGGGGAGAGCAGTCCGCGTTCGCCGCGGACACCGACGACGCGTCGGCACGCGTCCAGCGGATCTTCGTCCACGCCCAGCGCGAGTACGAGGACAGGTTCGGGCAGATCTACCTCGTCTGCGCCAGCGGACGCTCCAGCCGCGAGCTCCTCGCCGACCTGGTCGCCCGGCTCGACAACGACGCGGCCACCGAACTCGGCGTCGTCGCGGACGAGCTCCGCCGGATCGCCGGGCTCCGCCTGGCCAAACTCCTGGAGAACCCATGAGCCACGTGACCACCCACATCCTGGACACCGCGCTGGGCGCTCCCGCCCGCGGCGTCCCCGTACGGCTGGAGAGCGCCGCCGACGGGCGCCGGGCGTCCTGGAAGACCCTCGCCGAGGGCCGCACCGACGACGACGGACGCGTCCCGGACCTCGGGCCCGACCGTCTCGCCACCGGGACCTACCGGCTCGTCTTCGACACCGCCGCCTACTTCGCGGCCGACGGCCGGACGGGGTTCTTCCCCGAGGTCACCGTCGCCTTCGACCTCACCGAGGAGCAGGACCACTACCACGTGCCCCTGCTCCTGAGCCCCTACTCCTACTCCACCTACCGGGGCTCCTAGTGAGAAGGCGCCCGGCCGCGGACGCCCACCCCTCCCGCCCGTGCGGCGGGCCCCCGGCAGCGCCCTCCGGGCGCGACCACCGACCGCGGAGAGGAGCGGGCGACACGGACCCTCAGCCGGCCAAGGTGTGACACCTGCTTCTTCGAGTGCGTGACAGGTCCTTCCGCATGACCACAGCGGTCCTCCCTCGTACGTACTGCGCACCGGCGCGACGATGACGGATATCCACGAACCTGGAGTTCACCCTGATGGGCATCAGACTCGGAGAGAACCAGTACGGCAAGGCCGAGGTACGCCTCGTCCACGTCAGACGCGACACCGACGTCCACGAGATCAAGGACGTCAACGTCACCTCACAGCTGCGCGGCGACCTGGAGACGGTCCACACACTCGGCGACAACACCACCTGCCTGCCGACCGACACCCAGAAGAACACCGTCTACGCCAAGGCCCGCGAATGGGGCGGCGTCGGCGCCATCGAGGACTTCGCCCTGCGCCTGGCCCGCCACTTCGTCGGGGAGCACGACTACGTGGACGGCGCCCGGCAGGAGATCCACGAGTACGCCTGGGAGCGCATCACCACCCCCGACGGACCGCACGACCACGCCTTCTCCCGCCGCGGCGGCGAGACCCGCACCACCGTCGTCACCAAGGACGACGGCGGCGAGTGGGTGGTGTCCGGGCTGGAGGGCCTCACCGTCCTCAAGTCCACGGGGTCGGAGTTCCACGGCTTCCCCAGGACCGGGTACACGACCCTCCAGGAGACCTCCGACCGCATCCTGGCGACCGACGTCACCGCCCGCTGGCGCTACATCGGCGTGGACCACGACTTCGACGCCGTCTACGCGTCGGTGCGCGGGCTGATGCTGGAGGCGTTCGCGACCACCCACAGCCTGGCGCTCCAGCAGTCGCTGTACGAGATGGGCCGCTCGGTGCTGGAGGCACACCCGGAGATCGCGGAGATCCGCTTCTCCATGCCCAACAAGCACCACTTCCTCGTGGACCTGTCACCCTTCGGGCTGGACAACCCCAACGAGGTGTTCTTCGCCGCGGACCGCCCCTACGGGAAGATCGAGGCCACCGTCGAACGCGACGACGCCCCCTCCCCCGGCAACGCCTGGAAGTCCGTGCCCGGCTTCGTGTAGGCCCCGCGCCGGGGCCCGTCTGTGCGGCCGGGCCCCGGCCCCCACCCCCGGTCGGGGCGTCCCCTCCGCCCCTCCGGCCCTCTCCCCTGCGGGTCACGCCGAGTTCCGGCGTACCTGGAGACGGACAGCCCGACCGGTGGCACCACCGGGCCACGCGCCCGAGATCCCCGCCCCCACAGGGGCGGCCACCAAGCGCAAAGGCTGGAAACTGGCCATGTCGAACAGTCCGTCCGCGAAGGACTCGGCCACAACGAACGCCACACCCCCCGCCCGCCCCGAGGACGAGAAGCTGCCCGCGCGGCTGCTGTTCGTCTACGGGCTCCAGCACATCCTGACCATGTACGCCGGTGCGGTGGCACCGGCACTCGTCATCGGCAGCGCCGCCGGACTCGCGAACGACCCCGCCTCCATGGGGATCCTCGTCAGCGGCGCACTCCTGGTGGCGGGCATCGCCACCCTCATCCAGTCCGTGGGCCACCGCCGCTTCGGCGCCCAGATGCCGATCGTGGTGGCCAGCTCCTTCATCCCCGTGAGCGCCGTCACCGCGCTGTCCGCGGGCCAGGACGGGGAGAACCTGCCCATCGCCTTCGGCGCCTCGCTCGTGGCCGGGGTCTTCGCCCTGGCCCTGACGCCGTTCTTCGGACAGCTGATCCGCTTCTTCCCCCCGATCGTGACGGGCACCATCATCACCGTCATCGGCGTCAGCCTGATGCCGGTGGCCGCGGGCTGGATCGTCGACGGCGCCACCCGGACCCTGGAGGACGGGACCGCCGTCCCCGCGGCACCGCTGTCCCACCTCGGCCTGGCCGGACTCACCCTGGCGGTCATCCTGCTCGGCTCCCGTGTGCTGCCCGGCATCTGGGGGCGGCTGTCCATCCTGATCGGCCTGCTCGTGGGCACCCTCGTCTCGCTGCCCCTGGGCATGGCCGACTTCAGCCGCGTCGGCGAGGCCGACATCGTCTTCGACCCCACCTCCGTCTTCTACTTCGGCGCCCCCCGGTTCGAGGTCGCCGCGATCGTCACGATGTGCGTCATCATGCTCGTGGTCCTCACCGAGGGCGCCTCGCACATCATCGCCGTCGGCGAGATCACCGGGTCCGAGGTGAACGCCAAGCGCATCTCGGCGGGTCTGCGGGCCGATGTCAGCGGATCGCTCATCGGACCGATCTTCAGCGCGACCCCCACCAGTTCGTTCGCACAGAACATCGGCCTGCTGGCCCTGACCAAGGTGCGCAGCCGGTACGTGGTCGCCACGGGCGCCGTCATCCTCGTCGCGCTGGGGCTGTTCCCGGTGCTCGGCGGCGTCATGGCCGCCATCCCGACCCCCGTCCTGGGCGGGGCCGGGCTGGTGCTGTTCGGCAGCGTGGCCGCCAGCGGGATCAAGACCCTGGCCAAGGTGGACTTCACCGACAACCTCAACCTGGTCCTGGTGGCCGCCTCCGTCGGGGTGGCGGTCATCCCCCTGGCCTACCCGACCTTCTACACCCACCTGCCCGAGTCGGTGGAGCTGGTCGCCCACTCGGGGATCATCGGCGCCGCGGTCGTCGCGATCCTGTTGAACATCTGCTTCCACGTGATCGGCCGCGGTCCGGCCACGGAGGCCCCCGCACGGATCGACCACGACGAGATCGGCAGCGCAGGCCCCGGAGAGGCCAAGTACACCGACCAGGCCGGAGCGGTCTACCGCGACGGCGAGCCCGAGGCGCCGAAGGGGGTGTAGGGCCCGGCACCCGGCCCCGGCCCCGCCCCCGGGTGAGCGCCGGAGCGGGCGTCTCCCGGTCCGCGGGGCGGGCGCCGCTGGACAGGCGCCCCGCCCCGCGGACCGCACGGAACCGCGGATTCCGTTCGGGGGCGCCGAATGGTATTCCTGGGAGGTGACCGACTGGGACCTCCGCAAACTCCGTGTTCTCCGCGCCCTCGAGGAGTTCGGGACCGTCAGGGCGACCGCGGAGGCCCTGAGCATGACGCCGTCCGCCGTCTCCCAACAGCTCTCCTCCCTCTCGCACCAGGTGGGGGTGGCGCTGTTGGAGGCGCACGGGAGGCGGGTCCGCCTCACCGACGCCGCGCACGTCCTGCTCAGGCACACCGACATCGTGCTGGCCCAGCTGGAACGGGCCGAGGCCGAGCTGGACGGGTTCGTCCGGGGCGAGATCGGGCACGTGCGCGTCGGCGCCTTCGCCACGGCCATCCCCCGCCTCGTGGTCCCCGCCCTGAACGCCCTCCGCCGCGAGTACCCCGGCCTGACGACGAAGGTGCACCAGGCCGACGCCGCC
Source organism: Nocardiopsis codii (assembly GCF_036327455.1). Lineage (NCBI taxonomy): Bacteria > Bacillati > Actinomycetota > Actinomycetes > Streptosporangiales > Nocardiopsidaceae > Nocardiopsis > Nocardiopsis codii. The sequence goes on from NZ_JAUZMY010000001.1 coordinate 31,291, forward strand.
GAGGTCTACGACCTCCTCTCGGCGGGCGAGATCGACGTCGGCCTGTCCCTGGCCGCCCAGGCGCCGTCCGCGCACGACGGCCGCCACGACCGGCGCGAACTCCTCACGGACCCCCTGGACGTGGCCCTCCCCGCGCACCACCGCCTCGCTTCGGCCCGTGCCCTGCGCCTGCGCGACCTCTCCGACGAGCCCTGGATCTACGGGGCGTCCGGCCCCTGGCGGGACATCACGCTCTCCGCCTGCGCCCAGGCGGGGTTCGTGCCCGAACAGGCGCACGTGGCCTCCGACTGGAGGGCCATCCTCGACATGGTCGCCGCCGGCATGGGCGTCGCCCTGGTCCCGCGCCTGGCCGACGCGTCCGGCTCCCCCGGGGTCGGCCTGCGGGTCACGCACCCCGACCAGCCGCGCCGCCACGTGGTGACCGCCGTCCGGTCGGGTGCCGGGGAGCACCCGCGGATCGCCGCGGTGCTGGGCGCCCTGGCGCAGACGGCCGCGGGGCTCGGCGGCACAAGCGTTCAGCTCAACTGAACAGAGTGATCACAAAGTTTCGCTAGAAGTTACCGGTTTCTCTTGGGACCCTGAAAGCGTCCGACGACCTCCATCCCGGGAGAGACATGAGCCGAGCCCGCCCCTTCGACCCGCGCGACTACAACGCCCAGCCCTACGCTGGCGGAGACCCCTACGCCGACTACCGGGACGGCGAACACGACTTCTCCGGCCTCGTCGACCTGGCCGACCGACGGCTGGGGGGCGGCGTCGTCGCCGCCAACGACGAGTTCTTCGCCCAGCGCGAGAACCTCCTCAAGCCCGACCGCGCGGCGTTCGACCCCCACGCCTTCGGACACAAGGGCAAGGTCATGGACGGCTGGGAGACCAGGCGCCGGCGCGGCTCCGGCGCCGAGGAGCCCCACCCCGCCGCCGACGACCACGACTGGGCCCTCGTCCGCCTCGGCCTGCCCGGCGTCGTCCGCGGGCTGGTCGTCGACACGGCGCACTTCCGCGGCAACCACCCCACCGAGGTGTCCGTCGAGGCGGCCCACCTGGTCGGCACGCCTTCCACCGACGAGCTCCTGGCCGCCGAGTGGACCGAGATCGTGCCGCGTGTACCCGTCCACGGACACGCCGCCAACGACTTCGCGGTGGCCGCCGAACGACGGTGGACCCACCTGCGCCTCAAGCAGTTCCCCGACGGCGGGGTCGCGCGCCTGCGCGTGTACGGCGACCCCGTGGCCGACCCCGCCTGGCTGGCGTCCCTGGGCGGCTTCGACCTGGCGGCCCTGGTCAACGGCGGCACGGTCGAGGACGCCTCGGACCGCTTCTACTCCTCGCCCAACAACATCATCCTCCCGGGGCGCTCGCAGAAGATGGACGACGGCTGGGAGAACCGCCGGCGCCGCGACACCGGGCACGACTGGGTGCGCTTCCGCCTCACCGCCCAGGCCACCGTCCGCGCGCTGGAGATCGACACCGCCTACCTCAAGGGCAACTCCGCCGGCTGGGTGGCGGTCCTGGGACGGGACGCGGGGTCGGACGACCCGGACGCGTGGTTCGAGATCGTGGGCCGGACCCGGCTCCAGCCCGACAGCGCCCACCGCTTCGTCCTGGACACCCCCGTCACGGCCACCCACGTGCGCACCGACGTGTTCCCCGACGGTGGCATCGCCCGCCTGAACGTCTACGGATCCCTGACCGGGTCCGGCACCGCCGACCTCACCCGACGCTGGAGTGCCCTCCAGGGCTGACCGCCGGGACGCGCACCGCGCGGAACACGCGCCCCCGGTCCCGTCCCCGGCGGGGCGCCGTGGACGGGAAGCCGCCTCGGACCGGCCTCAGTCCCGGACCAGCATCCGCCCGCCCGTGCCGGTCGGCCCGACGTCCTCGCCCCGCAGGACGGTGCGGCGCACGCGTCCCACCAGCTCCGCCCCGTCGTAGGGGCTCACCGGGTTGCGGTGCCGGAGCGCCCGGACGTCCACCCGGAAGGGCTCCTCGGGGGCGACCACCGCGAAGTCGGCGTCGTGTCCCACGGCGATCGCACCCTTGTTGCGCACCCCGGCCACCCGCGCGGGCCCCGAGGACATCCACCGCACCACGTCCACCAGGGCCACGCCGCGGCGGCGCGCCTCCGTCCACACGGCCGCGAAACCCACCTGGAGCCCCGACACACCGCCCCACGCGGTCCCGAAGTCACCGGTGTCCAGGGCCTTCAGGTCGGGGGTGCTCGGTGAGTGGTCGCTGACCACGCAGTCGACCAGTCCGTCCTGGAGCGCACGCCACAGGAGGTCCCGGTTGGCGGAGTCGCGGATGGGCGGGCAGCACTTGAACTGCGTGGCCCCGGCGGGCACCGCCTCGGCCTCCAGGGTGAGGTAGTGCGGGCAGGTCTCCACCGTCAGGGGCACGCCGTCCGCCCTGGCCCGGGCGATCAGCGGAAGCGCGGAGGCGCTGGACAGGTGCAGGATGTGCGCCCTGGTGCCCGTGCGCCGCGCCACGTCGATCACCCGCGCGATCGCCTCGTGCTCGGCGGTGTCGGGACGCGACGCCAGGAAGTCGGCGTAGTCGCGTCCGGCTGCGGGCGGCGCCGCCTCCAGCACGGCGGGGTCCTCGGCGTGCACGATGATCCTGCCGCCGAACCCGCCGACGGCCTCGGCGGCGGTCAGCAGCTCGTCCGGGGAGAGGTGGCCGAACTCGTCCACCCCCGACGGGGACAGGAACGCCTTGAACCCGAAGACGCCCCGTTCCCAGAGCGCGGCCAGTTCCTTCGTGCCGCCGGGGCCGCTGTTCTCGGGGACCGCACCTCCCCAGAACCCCACGTCCACGGCGAGCTTGCCCTCGGCGGCGGCCCGCTTGGCGTCCAGTCCCGCGACGGTGGTGGTCGGGGGCACGCTGTTCAGGGGCATGTCGAGCAGGGTCGTGACACCGCCCAGGGCGGCGGCGCCGGTGGCCGAGGCGAACCCCTCCCACTCGGTGCGTCCCGGTTCGTTGACGTGCACGTGGGTGTCGACCAGGCCGGGAAGCAGGACTTCGTCGTCGGCGAGGGTGATCTCCCTGCGGGCGATCAGCGGGGCGCGGTCGCCGACGAGGATGTCCACCACCCTGCCGTCGCGCACCCCGACGGTGACCGGGCGCTCCCCCTCGGGGGTGACGGCTCTGCGGGCACGTACGGCGAGATCGTGTCGGGTCATGTGTCGCTACTCCTGTCCGACGCGTCGTGTGGCCAGACCGACCAGGGTCGCCGTCTCGGCTCCGGTGGCCTCGGCGACCTCGGCCTCGTCCAGGGCCCCGCAGCGTACCCCGCTGACCAGGGCGGAGGCCAGGGCCTGCGCGGTGGCCGGCTCGTCCAGCACCCCTCCGGCGACGGCTCCGAGGTAGGCCCGGAGCCGGGCGGCCGCGGGGGCGAAGGCCTCCCGGTAGAAGGCGTAGGTGGCCAGGTACCGGGTGACCAGCTGGTGCGGGTGCAGGTCCCACCCCTGGTAGAAACCGCGTTCCAGGGAGCGGCGGACCAGGGAGGCGTGCAGCCTCCAGGCGGAGTGCACCTCCTCGGGCGCTCCCACGGGCAGCATGTTGGTCGACCCGTCCGAGAGCCACACGCCGGTACCGGCCGCGGCCACCTGCATGACGGCCTTGGCGTGGTCCGCGACCGGGTGGGCCATGCTCTGGTAGGCGGCGGTGACCCCGCAGGCGGCGCTGTAGTCGTAGGTCCCGTAGTGCAGGGCGCTGACCCGGCCCTGCCCCGCGTGGATCATGCGGGCGACAGCGGCGGTGCCGTCGGGGAGCAGGATCGACTGCGGCGTCTCGATCTGCAGCTCGAAGCGCAGCCGTCCCGCGTCCAGGCCGAGGCGCTTCTCCAACTCGTCGGTGAGCCACACCATGGCCTCGACCTGCTCCACCGAGGTGATCTTGGGCAGGGTGAGGACCAGGTTGCCGGGAAGCGCGCCGTTCTCCTCCAGGAGGGTGCGCAGGAACAGCGCGAGGCTGCGGGCCCCCCGGGCGCGCCCGGCGGCCTCCATGCCCTTCATGCGGATGCCGAAGTGGGGCGGGGCCTGCCCGGCTGCCAGGTCGGCCGAGAGGGCGCGGGCCGCCGAGACCACGTCGGCGTCCTCGACCTCGTCGCCCCGGTCGCCGTAGCCGTCCTCCAGGTCGGCGCGCAGGTCCTCGACCGGCTCGGAGGCGAGCTTGTCCCTCAGCCGGGGAAGGATCTCGGACACCGCGGCCTCGTCGGTCCCCGTCGCCGCCGCCAGGTGGGCGGCCGTCGGCGCGTACTCGGCCAGCGAGGCCGCCGCGTCCCTTCCCCATTCGGCTCCGAGACCGGGCCGCACCCGGTCCGCCGGGACGTACACGGTGTGCACCGGCTGCCGGGCTCCGGAGGAGCCGGGGTAGGCGAGGGCGAGCCGGGCGTCCGCGTCGGCGAGGCGCGCGTTCAACCCGGCGGTGAGCACGTCCAGGTCGAGATCGGGCTCCGTGCGACGGATGTCGGACCGGTCCTCTTCCACGTGTGTGTCCTCTCCCAAGCGAAGTTTTTCCTATCGTGGATGCTAACTTTTGCAATCCGGAAGAACAAGAGAGACCATGGGGTAGTCCGGGATGCTCGGATCACAGCGGGCCGGAACACTCGGACAGCTGGTTTAGCCCGTGCTATAGAAGACACTGATGCCGGGAACCAGTTTTCGTATCGCAGAAGCAAGAGCCTGAACCCACGCCACGGCCCATGGGAGCGCGTCCGTTGTCAGTCCCACAGACCTCTCTAATCACCGACGAATCGGGCAAACGCGGGCGCTCCGGTGGCGTGCAGTCACTCGACCGCGCCTTCTCCCTGCTGGAGATCATGGCGGAGGCCGGCGGCGAGACCTCGCTGAGCCAGCTGGCCGAGTCCTCCGGCCTGCCGCTTCCGACCATCCACCGCATCATCCGCACCCTGGTGGGCAACGGGTACGTGCGCCAGCTCCCGTCCCGCCGCTACGCGCTCGGCCCCCGGCTCATCGGCCTGGGCGACAAGGCCTCGCAGATGCTCGGCACCTGGGCCAGGCCGCACCTGGCGCAGTTGGTGGAGGACCTGGGCGAGACCGCCAACCTGGCCATGCTGGACGGCGACAAGGTCATCTACGTGGCGCAGGTCCCCTCCCCGCACGCCATGCGCATGTTCACCGAGGTCGGCCGCCGCGTGCTGCCGCACTCCGCCGGGGTCGGCAAGGCACTGCTCTCGCAGTTGGGCGACGAGGAGGCCCTGGCCACGGTGCGCCGCACCGGGATGCCCGCGGCCACCGACCGCACCATCACCGAGCCCGAGCGGTTCGTCACCGAGCTGCACAGGGTCCGCGACCAGGGGTTCGCCATCGACGACGGCGAGCAGGAGATCGGCGTGCGCTGCGTCGCGGTCCCGGTCACGGGCGCCCCGTCGGGCATGGCGGTGTCCGTCTCCGGCCCGGAGGCCCGCGTGAGCTGGGAGTTCGTGGAGCGCGCCGCGCCGATCGTGCAGCGCTGCGCGGCCATGCTCGCCACGGACCTCAACAACCAGGCCTGACCCGTACCGGGGACGGACGAAGGGGCGGACCGGCCGAAGCCGGTCCGCCCCTTGCGCGCGAGGGTCTACGTCTGCTGGTCGAAGCCCAGCTTGCGCAGCTGCTTGGGGTCGCGCTGCCAGTCCTTGGCCACGCGCACCCGCAGGTCGAGGAACACCCGCTGGCCCAGCAGGCCCTCGATCTGCTTGCGGGCCCGCGAACCCACGTCCCGCAGGCGCGAGCCCTTGGACCCGATGACGATCGCCTTCTGGCTGGGGCGCTCCACGTACAGCGACGCGTAGATGTCCACCAGCTCCTTGCCCGGACGGGTGTTCTCCCGCTGGAACATCTCGTCCACGACCACCGCGATGGAGTGCGGCAGCTCGTCGCGCACGCCCTCCAGGGCGGCCTCGCGGACCAGCTCGGCCACGAGCATCTCGTCGGGCTCGTCGGTCAGGTCGCCGTCCGGGTACAGCGGCGGCCCCTCCGGCAGGTGCGAGCACAGCACGTCGGTCACGGTGTCCAGCTGGAACGCGCCCTGCGCGGACACCGGGACGATGTCGGCCCAGTCCCCCAGCTCGTCCACCGCCATCAGGTGCTTGCCCACGGCCTCCTTGTCGACCAGGTCGGTCTTGGTGACCAGGGCGACCACCGGGGTGTTGCGCTGCTCCGCCAGCTCCTTGGCGATGTAGGTGTCACCCCGGCCGATCGGCTCGTTGGCGGGCAGGCAGAAGGCGATCACGTCCACCTCGACCAGGGTGGACCGCACCAGCGAGTCCAGCCGCTCGCCCAGCAGGGTGCGCGGCTTGTGCAGACCGGGGGTGTCCACGATGATCAGCTGGGCGTCGGGCCGGTGCACGATACCGCGCACCGTGCGCCGCGTGGTCTGCGGCCGGTTGCTGGTGATCGCCACCTTCTGCCCGACCAGCGCGTTCATCAGCGTGGACTTGCCCACGTTCGGGCGGCCCACGAAGCAGGCGAAGCCGCTGCGGAAACCCTCCGGGTGGGAGGGCGCCGGCAGCGGGATGCGCAGCTTCTCGAGGTCGAGGTCGTTCATCGGTCCTTCTCAGCGCCGGGTGATGCTCGCGGGCACCCCGTCAGGGGTGGCGATCACCACCACCTGGGTCTTCAGGTCGTCCGCCACCGCGCGGTCGTCCTCGGTCAGTTCCTCGGCCTCGGTGACGACCACCGCCGCCTCCAGGGCGGAGGCCTCGCTGGAGGCGGCCGCGGCCACGGCCGCCTGCAGCGCCGTCAGCCGCAGGGAGGGCAGCGACACCGTCGTGGCCACGTACGTGCGCCCCGTCTCGTCGCGCACAGCCGCGCCCTCCGCCGCCGCGTTGCGGGCCCGGGAGGCCCGTGCGAGGGTGATGAGCTTGCCGTCCTCGGGGCCGAGCCCCGTCGTCTCCGTCACTGGTCAGTGCTCCTTACGTCCTCGTTCCGGCCCCGGCCGTCCGACGCCTCGGCGCCCTCGGCGGGCAGACGCTCCACCAGGACCGTCGTCATCCGGTTCCGGCGGCTGCTCTTGCCCTCGAGGGTGAGCCTCAGTCCAGCGTATTCGGCCTGGGCTCCGCCGACCGGGACCCGGCCCAGCACGAACGCGACGAGTCCGCCGACGGTCTCCACGTCCGGGACGTCGAGGTCCCGGTCCGGGAACAGCTCGTCGAGCTCGCCCAGCGGCAGCCGGGCCGTCACGCGCACCCGGTCGTCGTCCAGCCAGTCCACCGGCGGGATCTCGTGGTCGTACTCGTCGGTGATCTCCCCGACGATCTCCTCCACGATGTCCTCCAGCGTGACCAGGCCCGCCGTGCCGCCGTACTCGTCGATGGCCACCGCGACGTGGTTGCGCTGCTGCTGCATCTCGCGGAGCAGCTCGTCGATGGGCTTGGTGTCGGGGACGTAGGTCGCCGGGCGCATCACGTCGGCCGCGGTGAGCGGCACGTCCGCCCCGGCACTGCCCGCGGCCGCCGCCCAGCGGTCGCGGAGCTGGTCCACCAGGTCCTTGAGGTAGACGATGCCGACGACGTCGTCCTCGTCCTCGCCGGTCACGGGGATCCGCGAGTAGCCGCTCCCCAGCGCCAGGGTGAGGACCGCGTCGGCGTCGGCCTCGCGGCTCGTGAACACGATGTCCGGGCGGGGCACCATGACCTCGCGCACGGAGGTGTCGTCGAGCTTGAAGACGGAGTGGATCATCTGCCGCTCCTCGGCGTCGATCACCTCCCCCTGCTCGGCGAGGTCGACCAGCTGCCGCAGCTCCACCTCGGTGCTGAACGGCCCCTCGCGGTCGCCCTTGCCGCGCGGGGTGATGGCACGGCCCGCGCCGACCAGGAGCTGGGCGAGCGGACCCACCACGACCTGGACCGGGTAGACGACCGCCGCGCTCGCACGGGCCACCGGACCGGCGAACTGCCGTCCGAGGATGCGCGGCGCGATCGCGATCAGCACCGACTCCACGACGACCATCGCCACGGCGGTGAGCGCGAGGGCGGGCCACCCCAGCCCGAGGAGGAACACCATCCCCATGACGGCCGCGATGACCGCGCACACCTCGCACACCACGCGCAGGAAGAGCAGCACGTTGAGGTGGCGGGTGGGGTCTGCGGCCACCTTGCCCCAGAGTCCGCCGGTCCTGGCGGCGCGCTCGGCTCCGGTCGCCTCGGGAAGGCCCACGGACATGACCCGGGTGACGGCGACCTCCGCCGCCACCAGGAACCCGGCCACCGCGGTCAGCACCAGTGCGATCGCGAAGGCGGAGATCCACTCGGCGGGCTCGCCCGTGGTCATGGGAGCGACGTCAGGCCACATCAGGGGTCTCATCAGGAGCTCTCGTCCCCTGCGGTCTCCGCCGTCTCCCGCTCACGCCAGGCCGCGAGGATCTCGCCCTGGAGGCCGAACATCTCCTTGTGCTCGTCGGGCTCGGCGTGGTCGTAGCCCAGCAGGTGCAGGATGCCGTGGGTGCACAGCAGGTCGATCTCGGCCCGGGTGCTGTGCCCGGCCTTCTCGGCCTGGCGCTCCGCCACCTGCGGGCAGATGATCACGTCACCGAGGACACCGGGTTCACTGGTCCGGCCGGGGCCGCCGGGGCGCAGCTCGTCCATGGGGAAGGAGAGCACGTCGGTGGGGCCCGGTTCGTCCATCCACCGCACGTGCAGGTCGGTCATGGGTCCCTCGTCCACCAGCACGACGGACAGCTCGGCCAGGGGGTGGACGCGCATGGCGTCGAGCACGTGCCGGGCCAGGCGGGAGAGTCGCTCCTCGTCCACGGTGGTGACGCCGGACTCGTTGGCGACGTCGATACTCATCTGTTGGGGCTGCCTCACTTGGAATCGTCTCGGCCGGGCGGCGCGCCCGGCCGGTGGGTGCGCCGTCTCCGGCCCGCACCCGGGACACCCGAACCGGTGGGCCCGCCTACTCACGGACCCACCGGTGCGAATGCCGTACTACCTCAGTCTGCCCGCTCCCCGGGGCGGCTGCTCCCCGTCCCCGGCTCCTTCGGGGTGTCGGAGGGGTCGCTGCGCGGGGACAGGCCCCTGGAGCGGCCTCCTCCGGAGCCCCGGCGGTTGCCCCTGCGGTCGCCCTGGCGGTCGTCCCGGAGGGCGTCGTAACGCCCGTAGGCGTCGACGATCTTCCCCACGAGCTTGTGCCGGACGACGTCCTCGCTGGTCAGCCGACAGAATGCGATGTCATCGATGTCACTCAGGATCGTCTCGATGGTCCGCAGTCCGCTGGCCTGCCCGCCGGGCAGGTCCACCTGGGTGACGTCACCGGTGACCACGATCCGGGAGCCGAAGCCCAGACGCGTGAGGAACATCTTCATCTGCTCGGGCGAGGTGTTCTGGGCCTCGTCCAGGATGATGAAGGAGTCGTTCAGGGTCCGGCCCCTCATGTACGCCAGGGGCGCGACCTCGATCGTCCCGGCGGCCATCAGCTTGGGGATGGAGTCGGGGTCGAGCATGTCGTGCAGGGCGTCGTAGAGGGGACGCAGGTAGGGGTCGATCTTGTCGTAGAGCGTGCCCGGCAGGAAGCCGAGGCGCTCCCCCGCCTCCACGGCGGGACGGGTCAGGATGATCCGGTTGACCTCTTTGTCCTGGAGCGCCTTGACCGCCTTGGCCATGGCCAGGTAGGTCTTGCCGGTGCCCGCGGGCCCGATGCCGAACACCACGGTGCTGCGGTCGATGGTGTCGACGTAGCGCTTCTGGTTGAGCGTCTTGGGCCGGATGGTCTTGCCGCGGTTGGACAGGATGTTGGTGGTGAGCACGTCCGCGGGCCGCTCCGACCCGGGCGCCGCCAGCATGTGGACCATGCGCTCGATGGTGTCGGGGGTGACGTGCGTGCCGCTCTTGGCGAGTTCGATCAGCTCCTCGACGAGGCGGACCACGACAGTGGTCTCCTCGGGGGTGCCGCTGATGGTGAACTCGTTGCCGCGGACGTGGATGTCACTGTCGAAGGCCCGCTCCAACGCCCTGAGGAGTTCGTCCCCCGAGCCGAGCAGGCTGATCATCGTGTGCTCGTCGGGCACCACGACCTTGACCTGTGTGTCCCGTCGCGGGTGCGTGTGCGTTGTCTCGGCCATGATGTGGCCTTGCGGCCGCTGTCCTACCCTTCGATCGGGCGCCCCGGCCTGGGCCGGCGCGGCGCCTCCTGGACGGCCCCGGCACCGTGCGGGGCGCCGGGTGCGGCTCCTCGCCGGTGTTCCACTGGAGTCCCACCGGACCCTCGGAGCCCACGGTCACGAGTCTACCAAGGCGTCCACGGCCCGCTCGATGGGTTATTCGGCCTGTGGACGGCGGCGCCGGAGAGGGAGCGCGGGACGGCGCGGGGAGCGGCGGAGCACAGCGGGCTCCGGAGGGTTCCCGCCCGCCCCCGCGCCCGGGCCCCGGAGCAGTGTGCGGAGGGGGTCCCGGGCGGGCGGTCCCCTATCCGGGAGGCCAGTTGAGCCCGCGGCCGCCCAGGAGGTGGGCGTGGAGGTGGAAGACCGTCTGCCCGGCCCCGCTCCCGGTGTTGAACACCAGCCGGTACCCGGTCTCGGCGATGCCCTCCGCCAGGGCCACCTCGTGGGCGTCGCTGGTGATCTGGTCCAGCAGACCGGTGCCCTCGGCCGCCGCGGCGGCGGCGTCGGCGTGGTGCTCGCGCGGGACGATCAGCACGTGTGTGGGGGCCTGGGGGTTGATGTCGCGGAAGGCGAGGGTCCGCTCGCCCTCGCGGACGATCTCGGCGGGCACCTCCCCCTTCACGATCTTGCAGAAGAGGCAGTCCTCGTGGGCCATCGCGAACCTCCTTGGTGTGTCCGTGGTGTGTTCGTGGTGTGTGCGCGGCCGCGGAACGGCCGCCGTCCGGGATTGTCCGGGACCATGATGCCGCAGGTCGGTGGTGGGCGGCCCTTTCCGAAGGAGGCCTCACGCCCGGCCTGGAAGCCGGTTCGGCGGCGGCCTCCGTCCCAGTCGCGATAGTCTTCCACCCGTGCGCGGCGGGTCGTCGGAAACGTCCACCGGCGGACCGGTCCCCACGTGTTCGGATTGAAACGCGCGTCTACCTGGAAAAGAAGAGGTATGCCCTTTCGTAAACCCCGCGACAAGGGTGTGCGTCGAACTGAAGTGACGACAGAAACGATGGTGGCCGGAGCCGCCACGGCTCCGCTCTCAGTGGAGTGGGACGCCGACCATGCCGTGACGGAGCTCTACAGGGAGCACTACCGTCCACTCGTTCGGCTCGCAGCCCTGCTCGTCCGCGACCACGCGACCGCGGAGGAGGTTGTCCAGGACTCGTTCGTCGCGATGCACGCCGCATGGCGTCGCCTGCGCGACCCGAACAAGGCCCTGTCCTACCTTCGTCAGGCAGTGGTGAACAAGGCCCGGTCCGTGCTCCGCCACCGGGCGGTGGTGGAGAAGCACGCCCCCAAGGCCCTACCCGACGCCCCCAGCGCCGAACACGGCGCACTGAACCTGTTGGAGCGGGAGGCGGTCATCCGTGCTCTGCGCAAACTACCCACCCGTCAGCGAGAGGCCATCGTGCTCCGGTACTACGGCGACCTGTCAGAGGCTCAGATCGCGGACGCGATGGGGATCAGCCGCGGCGCGGTGAAGAGCCACACGTCCCGTGGCATCTCCTCTCTCCGCTCTGTCCTGGAGCAGACGACATGACCGGCCCGACAGATCCGATGAACGACGCGTTCGAGGAGCGGCTGCGCCAGGTCCTCAGATCCGAGGCGGACGCGGTCGCGCCCTCGCCGGAGGCCCTCAACCTCATCCGCGACCGGACGGACCGGAACCGCGGCGTCTCCTGGTTCGGCCTGCCCTGGCTACGACCGGTGGCGGCGGTCGCGGGAGCCGTGATGATCGCCGCCTCGGTGATCATGTCCAGCCCCCAGGTCCGCGACCAGGTGCTGGAGTTCGTCCCGGCGGGCGCCGACCGCCACGGCACTCCGCCCGAGCACGACGAGGACGGCGGCGGCGTCGCGGCCCCCGACCCCTCCTCCGACTCCACCGAGGGGACCACGCAGCAGTCGGCGGAACCCCTGGACGACGCCGAGAGCCCTCCCGTTCCCGGCGAGGAGGAGGACCCGGCCGAGGAGGGCTTCGAGTCCACGTCCACGTGTCCGCCCTCCGAGGACGACACCCTGCCCTCGCCCACCCCGTCCGCGGAGGCGAAGGACGACCGGTCCCCCTCGGAGGACGGCTGTGAGCCGAGCGAGGAGCCGACCGCCGGCGAGGGCGGCGGCGACGAGGGCGGCAACGGCGGCGGAGGCGTGGAGACCCCCGGCACCGGCGGCGGGGACGAGGGCAGCGGCGGCGGCGAGGAGACCTCCGGCAGCGGTCCCGGCGTCCCCGGCAGCGACACCAGCAGCAACCGGACCGTGACGGAGAACTGACGCACCGGCCCGGCCCACCGGGCAGGACGGACGAGGCGCCCGGGGAGATCTCCCCGGGCGCCTCGTCCGTCGTCCCGTCCGTGCACTGCGACCCTCCGGCCCGGCGCCGTTGCGCGCCGGAAGGGGCCGTGTCCGCCCCGCCCGCTACCAGCGTCCGGTACGGGCCTGGAGCACCGCCAGGGCGGCGACCCCGGCGGTGGAGGTGCGCAGCACGCTCGGCCCCAGCAGGGCGCGCACGGCGCCCGCTGCGCCGAACGCGTCGAGTTCGGCGTCGGAGAAGCCTCCCTCGGGCCCGACCACCACGACGATCCCCGGCCCGTCCCCGGAGGGCAGGTCCAGTTCGGCCAGGCGCCCTGCCCCGCCCTCGTGGAGCACCACACCGAGGTCGGCTCCGGCCAGCAGCCCGGCCACGGCGGACCGGTCCGCGAGGTCGGCGACCTCGGGCAGCCGCCCCCGCCTGGCCTGTTTGGCCGCCTCCCTCGCGGTGGCGCGCCACTTGGCCAGGGCCTTGGCGGCCCTGTCGCCCTTCCATCGGGTGACGGAGCGTTCCGCGGCCCAGGGGACGACCGTGTCGACCCCGGCCTCGGTCATCATCTCCACGGCCAGTTCGCCGCGGTCGCCCTTGGGGAGCGCCTGGACGACGGTCAGGCGGGGGCGGGGCGCCGGCTCCTCGCTGCGCTCCACCACCGCGCAGACGATGTGGTCCCTGCCCACGCCGGACACCGTGCACCGGGCACGCAGGCCGAGACCGTCGGACAGGTCGACGGTCTCACCCTCCCTGATGCGCCGCACCACCGCGGCGTGGCGCCCCTCGGAGCCGTCCACCGTCACCCGGTCGGCCGCCAGGTCGGCGGTCTCGACCAGGAAGACCGGCGGTGTCACTTGTTGGCGCCGAAGGCGTCGCGGAGCTTGGCGAAGAGGCCGCCGTGCCCGGGGCTGAACCGGCCCGGGGACTGGTCCTCACCGCGCAGCTCGGCGAACTTGCGGAGAAGGTTCTCCTGCTCCTCGTCGAGCTTGCCCGGGGTCTCCACGTCGACGCGGATGCGCAGGTCGCCCCGGCCGCCGCCGTCCAGGTGGGTGACGCCCTTGTTGGACAGGGTGATGACGTGGCCGGAGTTGGTGCCCGGACGCAGGTCGATGTTCTCGGTGCCGTCGAGGGTGTCGAAGGCGAAGGAGGCGCCCAGCGCGGCGGCCGTCATGGGGACGGTCACCGTGCAGTGCAGGTCGTCGCCCCGCCGCTCGAAGGTGGGGTGGGGGCGCTGGATGATCTCCAGGATGATGTCGCCGCGGGGGCCGCCGTTGGGGCCGACCTCGCCCTCACCGGCGAGCTGGATCCGGGTGCCGTCGTCGACGCCGGCGGGGATCTTGACGGTACGGGTGACCTTCTCCCGCACACGCCCCTCTCCCGCGCAGTCGCCGCACGGGTTGGTGATGACCGAGCCCTGCCCCGAGCACTGCGGACAGGGACGGGAGGTCATCACCTGACCCAGGAACGAGCGGGTGACCTGGGAGACCTCGCCCTGCCCGTGGCACATCTCGCACGTGGTGCGGTGCGAACCGGCCGCGGTCCCCTCGCCCTGGCACGTCTCGCACAGGATCGCGGTGGGGAAGGTGATCTCCTTGCTGACCCCGAACGCTGTCTCCACCAGGTCCAGCTCGACCCGGATCTTGATGCTCCGACCGCGCCGGACCCGGTCCCGGGGGCCGCGCCCGCCGGGCTGGCCGCCGCCGAAGAAGGCGTTCATGATGTCGTCGAAGGCGAAGCCGCCCGCGCCGCCGCCGAAGCCTCCCGCGCCGCCTCCGCCGGGAGCGTAGGGGTCCTGGCCCATGTCGAACATCCGGCGCTTGTTCTCGTCGGAGAGGACCTCGTAGGCCTGGGTCACCTCCTTGAAGCGCTCCTGCGTCGCGGGGTCGGGGTTGATGTCCGGATGGAGCTCGCGTGCGAGCCTCCGGTACGCCTTCTTGATCTCGTCCTTGGACGCGTCGCGACGCACCCCGAGAACCTGGTAATAGTCTCTGGCCACTGAGTTACTGTCCTGCCAAAATCTGTCCGACGTACCGAGCCACGGCGCGTACCGCTCCCATTGTTCCCGGATAGTCCATCCGGGTGGGTCCCACGACACCGATCTTGGCGAGCGACTGGTTTCCCACACCGTAGTCGGCCGAGACGATGGAGGTGGACCGGAGACCCTCGTGGAAGTTCTCCGCGCCGATGCGCACCGTGAGCATTGACGGGTCCTTCGCCTCACCCAGCAAACGGATGAGGACCATGTTCTCTTCCAGCGCCTCCAGGACGTCCCTCAGGCTGGCGGCGAAGTCGACGGCGGCGAGGTTGGCCGTCCCGGCGAGGACGATCTTCTCCTCGTGCCGTTCGACGAGGCTGTCCAGCAGGACGGAGAGGACGGCGACCGCCATCTGGCGGTGTTCCGGCGGAACCTGCGCGGGCAGGTCCGCCACAGCGTCGGGCACCTCTCCGAGGTGGAGACCGGAGATGGCGCGGTTGAGCATGGAGCGCAGGTCGTGGACCGCTGTCCCGTTGACCTCTCCGAGGCCGTCGATGACGCGCTGTTCGACCCTGCCCGTGTCGGTGATCACGACCATCATGACCCGCTGGCCCCCGAGGGGGACCAGCTCGACGTGCTGCACCGACGACCGGGTCAGCGACGGGTACTGCACGATCGCGACCTGGCGTGTGAGCTGGGAGAGGAGCCGCACGGTCCGGGCGACGATCTCGTCCAGGTCCACCGCTCCGGCGAGGAAGGACTCGATGGCGCGGCGCTCCGGGGCCGACAGGGGCTTGACCGAGGAGAGCCGGTCGACGAAGAGCCGGTACCCCTTGTCGGTCGGCACGCGCCCCGCGCTGGTGTGGGGTTGGGCGATGTACCCGTCCTCCTCCAGCGCGACCATGTCGTTGCGGATGGTCGCGGGCGAGACCCCGAGCCTGTGCCGGTCGGCCAGGGCCCTGGAGCCCACGGGTTCGTTCGTGTTGACGAAGTCCTCCACGACCGCGCGCAGGACCGCGAGCTTGCGCTCGTCCAGCAACTCGCCACCTCCTGGCACTCCGGGTTCCTCGGTGCTAATTCTATGCCCGGCCGCAAACCCGGACGGGTACCCGCCGGTAGTAACACCGGGGGGCACGCCTGATCTTCCCTCCGGTGCGGCGACGTGCGCCACGACACGGGTGAAGCGACACCCTCCCCCAGTAGACTGCACGACCGTGGCTACCAAGGGAACCGGCCGCTACGGCCGCGACGTACTCGCCGACGACTGGCGGCTGCCCCGCAAGGGCGCCGTACGCGAGGTCCCCCTGAGTCGGGACCTGGTCGTGGAGGACGCCGACGAGGCGTTCTGCGGAGCGGTCCTGACGTGGGACAAGTCCACCGTGACCCTGGAGGACCGCGCCGGCCGCCGCAGGGTGTTCGACCTGGGGCCGGCCGCCTTCCTGCTCGACGGGAAGCCCGTGACCCTGGTGCGCCCCGCCGCGGCGCCGAGGGGACCCCTGCGCAGCGCCTCCGGCTCGGTGGCGGTGACCGGCGCCGCCGCGCGTACGGCGCGCGGGAGCCGCATCTACGTGGAGGGCGCGCACGACGCCGAGCTGGTGGAGAAGGTCTGGGGCCACGACCTGCGCGTCGAGGGGATCGCCGTCGAGTTCCTGGAGGGCGTCGACGACCTGCCCGCGATCGTGGCGGACTTCGCCCCCGGTCCGGACCGGCGCCTCGGGGTCCTCGTGGACCATCTGGTCCCGGGATCCAAGGAGAGCCGGATCGCCGAGCGGGTACGCGCGGAGCACGTACTGGTGGCCGGCCACCCCTATGTCGACGTCTGGCAGGCCGTGCGGCCCGCCGCCGTGGGGATCAGGGCCTGGCCCGAGGTTCCGCGCGGCCGCCCCTGGAAGGAGGGCGTCGTCGAGGCCCTGGGGTGGCGGATGGAGACCGGTGAGGCGTGGCGCCGGATCCTCGGATCCGTCGGTACCTATGCTGACCTGGAGCCGTCCCTGCTCGGACGTGTGGAGGAGCTCATCGACTTCGTCACGGGACCCCACCCGGACGAACCCTAGGACGTGTCGTCGCGTCACGGTAGGGTTCCTGCCCCTGACAGGGCCGTTTTCGCGGTGGAACGGAGTCAGGACCTAGGATTCTGCCCAGGGCGCGGTCCGGACACCCGGTGTCCGGGGCCGCGGTCGCCCGCCTCCGGCCCTGCGCGGTCGTCGGTACCGAGCGAAAGTACAAGAACCGCCACTCATCAGCGGAGCCAAGGAAGAGCATGAGCGAGACCCCGACGAACCCCCCGTCCCCGGAGGACCCCGACCAGGACCGGCAGCCCCGGCAGCCGGAAGGCGGGCAGCAGGAGTACGGCCGCCAGGACGAAGGCCGGCCGCAGCAGCCCGGGTACGCCCAGCCCTCGGGCGGGCAGTCGCCGTACGCCCCCCAGCCCGACCAGGGCCAGCCGTCGTACGGGCAGCCGTCCTACGGACAGCCCTCCGGCGCACAGCCCGCGTACGGGCAGCAGCCCCAGCCCGGCCCCCCGGGCGGCGCGTCGCCGTACGCCCCGCAACCCGACCAGGGACAGCCGTCCCACGGACAGCCCACGGGCGGCCAGCCCTCGTACGGGCAGCAGCCCCAGCCCGGGTACGCCCAGCCCTCGGGCGGCCAGTCCCCGTACGCCCCCCAGCCCGACCAGGGCCACCAGCAGGACTACGGCCAGCAGGCCCCGCAGTCCTACGGCCAGCCCCCACAGGCACAGCAGCCCCCGGCGCAACCCGGTTTCGCGCCTCCCGGCGGCTCCGCCGAGCAGCACGCCTACGGGCAGCCCCAGCACCCCCAGCAGCCCTACGGCCAGCCCGGGTACGGTCATCAGCCCGCAGGGCAGCCGCCCCAGCCCGGGTACGCCCAGCCCTCGGGCGGCCAGTCCCCGTACGCCCCCCAGCCCGACCAGGGCAACCAGCAGGACTACGGCCAGCAGGCCGCACAGCCCTACGGCCAGCCCCCACAGGCACAGCAGCCCTACGGGCAGCAGGCCGGCGCGCAGCAGGGCTACGTCCCGCAGCCCGAGTACGCCCAGCAGCAGCACGCCTACGGCCAGCCGCAGTACCCCGGCCCCTACGGCCAGCCTCAGCAGCCCGCGCAGGGGAACGACAACGGCACGCTCGTGGCCATGCTGGCCCACCTGTCGGGCTTCGTGATCGCGTGCTTCGGCTGGATTCCGCCGCTGGCCGTCTACCTCGCCAAGCGCAACCAGTCGCCGTTCGTGCGCCACCACGCCTCGGAGGCGGCCAACTTCCAGATCACGCTGCTGATCCCGTACGTCTTCGCCTGGGTCGTCTTCATCGGACTGGGTATCTTCTTCCCGAGCCTGTCCTGGATCGGCTCCCTTCTCATCGCGCTCGTCTGGATCGTGTCGATCGTCTTCGGGGTCATGGGCGCCAACAGCGCGAACAAGGGGACCTGGTACCGCTACCCGGTCAGCATCCGCCTGCTGAAGTGAGGCGCGCCCCTCACAGGCCCGAGCGAGTCCACACGAAGGAACCGACATGTCGTACC
Source organism: Nocardiopsis codii (assembly GCF_036327455.1). Lineage (NCBI taxonomy): Bacteria > Bacillati > Actinomycetota > Actinomycetes > Streptosporangiales > Nocardiopsidaceae > Nocardiopsis > Nocardiopsis codii. The sequence goes on from NZ_JAUZMY010000001.1 coordinate 49,188, forward strand.
CGAACAACCCGTCCGAGGACCCCTACGGCCAGGGCTACCAGCCCGGCCACAACGACGGCTCCGGCGGCTACCCCGGCCAGCACCCGGGTCAGCCCGGCGGCTACCCGGCTCCCGGCGGCCAGCAGCCCGGCGGCTACCCGCCGCCCCCGCAGGGCGACCCCTCGCAGGGGTACCAGAGCGGCGGTTACCCGCCGCCGCACGGCGACCCGTCCCAGGGGTACCCGGGTGGCGCCCACCCCGGTCACCAGCAGGGCGGATACCCGCCCCCCGGCCAGCCCGGCGGCTACCCGGGCCAGGACCAGGCCGGCGGCTACCCGGCTCCCGGGTACCCCCAGGGCGGTTACCCGCCCCCGGGCGGCCAGCCGGGATACGGCCAGCCCGGGTACGGCCAGCCCGGAGCGGACGACAGGCAGATGGCCTTCCTCGCCCACCTGGGCGGCGGCATCCTCGGCGTCCTGGTCCCCCTGATCATCTTCCTGGTCAAGAAGGACTCCTCGCCGTTCGTCCGCCAGCAGTCCCTGAGCGCCCTCAACTTCCAGCTGGTCCTGTTGATCGGCTACATCGTCTCCTCGGTGCTCTCGTTCATCTTCATCGGCGCGCTCCTCGGCCTCGGAATCTGGATCTTCGCCGTCGTCGTCGGGCTCCAGCGCGGCCAGGCGGTCAACCGGGGCGAGATGCCCCAGCCGTACCCCATCACCGTCACCTGGGTGAATAACGCCCGACCCGCCCATCCAGAACGCTCCCGGCGCGCGCCGGGCCCCTTCTGCATGTGCGGTACGCGGCGCACCCTCAGGTGAGGTCGCGCACCACGGCGTCGGCGAGCAGGCGCCCCCGGCGGGTCAGGACGGCGCGGCCCGCGCCGTGGGCGCCGGCCTCCAGCAGGCCCTCGGCGACGGCGCGCTCGGCCGCGGCGCGCCCGTGCGGCTCCAGCAGGTCCAGCGGGCACCCCTGCTCCACACGCAGTTCCAGCAGGACCCGCTCGAAGCGGCGCTCCTCCGGTGTGAGCACCTCGCGGGCCTGGCCCGGGCTGTCGCCGGCGGCCAGTCGCGCGGCGTAGGCGGCCGGGTGCTTGACGTTCCACCACCGGGTGCCGCCGACGTGGCTGTGCGCGCCGGGGCCGACGCCCCACCAGTGCCCGCCGGTCCAGTAGAGGAGGTTGTGGGCGCTGCGCCCCTCGGGGGTGCGCGCCCAGTTGGAGACCTCGTAGGCCGCGAACCCGGCCTTGGCGAGGGCGTCGTCGGCCATCAGGTAGCGGTCGGCCATCGTGTCGTCGTCGGGCTCGGTGAGCTCGCCCCTGCGCACCCGGGCGGCGAGGCGGGTCCCCTCCTCCACGATCAGCGAGTAGGCGGAGACGTGGTCGGGCCCGGCGGAGACCGCCGCGTCGAGGGAGGCGCGCCAGTCGTCGTCGGTCTCGCCCGGCGTGCCGTAGATCAGGTCCAGGTTGACGTGGTCGAACCCGGCGTCGCGCGCCCACCCGACGCACTGCTCGGGGCGTCCGGGGGTGTGGCCGCGCTCCAGGACCTTCAGCACGTGCGGGCGGGCGCTCTGCATGCCGAAGGAGATCCGGGTGAACCCGGCCTCGCGCAGGCGCACCAGGTACTCCGGCGTGACGGTCTCGGGGTTCGCCTCCGTGGTGACCTCGGCCCCGGGGGTGAACCCGAAGCGGTCGCGGACCGCGGCGACGATCCGCCCCAGGTCCTCGGCGGACAGCAGGGTCGGGGTTCCTCCGCCGACGAACACGGTGCTGACCGGGGGCCTCTCCCCCGACAGGGCGCGGTCGGCCAGCGCGACCTCGGCGACGGCCTGGTCCGCGTACGTGGCCCGGGAGGCCGTGGCGGTCCCGTCCCGGGAGACGAGCTCCTCGGCCGTGTAGGTGTTGAAGTCGCAGTAGCCGCAGCGTGTGACGCAGAAGGGCACGTGGACGTAGAACCCGAGCGGCTGCTCGCCGAGCTCGGCGAGGGAGGCTTCGGGCAGTTCCCCGGTACGCGGTACGGGGTCGCCGTCGAGGGCAACGGAAGGCATGCCTCCAGTGTCACCGACACGGCGGCGTGCCCCGGCCGGACCTCGGCCGCGACGCGCCCGGCACGGACGCGGGGCGCGGAGAGATGGGACACACGCTCCCGCGCGCCCCGCCGGCCCGCACCGGGAGGAGGTACGGAGCGCGGCTGTGCGGGCGGAGGCGGGGTGGGAGGCCGGGGCCTGTCCGGGGGCCGCGGGGACGGATCCCGGGGCTCCGGACACGGGGACGCGTGACAGGGGGTGGAGGGGAGGGGGAACGGGGTGGGTGCGGGGCGCGGGTCAGGGGTTGGCGTGAGCCGGGGACGCGGACTGCGGGGAGAGGGCTCCCCGGGAGGGGGCGACGCGTCCGGACGCGGTCTGCCGGTCGGGGGCGATCGCGGTGGATCCGCGCACGACCAGTTCGGGATCGAACACGAACTCGGTGTGGGAGACGGGGTGCCCGGCGATCTCGTCGCACAGGGCGCGCACCGCGGCCAGGGCCATCGCGTTGACCGGCTGGCGGACGGTGGTCAGCGGCGGGTCGGTGAAGGCGATGAGCTGGGAGTCGTCGTAGCCGACCACGGAGAAGTCCTGGGGGACGCGCAGGCCCCGCTGGCGGGCGGCCCGGATGGCCCCGAGGGCCATCATGTCGGATCCGCAGACCATGGCGGTGACGCCGCGTTCGATCAGCCGCACGGCGGCCGCGTGTCCGCCCTCGACACCGAACAGGGACAGCTCCACCAGGTCGTCCCCGTCGAGGCCGTGCAGGGCGAGGGCCTGGTGATAGCCCTCCAGCTTGCGGCGGACCGGGACGTAGCGCTCGGGGCCGCTGGTGAAGCCGATGCGGGTGTGGCCGAGGGCGACCAGGTGGTTGACGGCCAGCCTGCCTGCCTCCCGGTCGTCCGCGGAGATGAACGCCGACGGGATGGCCTCGGCGAACCCGTTGACCAGGACGATCGGCAGTCTTCGTGAGACCAGTGCGTGGTAGCGCTCGTGCGGGGCCGTGGTGTCGGCGTGCTTGCCGGAGACGAAGAGGATGCCGGAGACGTTGCGCTCCAGGAGCAGCTCCACGTACTCGTCCTCTGTTATTCCGCCGGGGGTCTGGGTGCACAGAACCGGCGTGTACCCGCGTTGGGCCAGCGCTCCCTCGGCGGCCTGGGCGAACATCGGGAAGACCGGGTTCTCGAGTTCGGGGATGACCATGCCGACCAGCCCGGCCGACCGCTGTCGCAGCCTCGCGGGGCGCTCGTAGCCGAGGACGTCGAGGGCGGTCAGGACGGCCTTGCGGGTTTCGGTGCCGACCCCCGGCTTGTCATTGAGCACCCGCGAGACGGTGGCCTCGCTGACGCCTGCGTGCCGTGCGATGTCGGCAAGTCGTGGACCCATGGCGTAACTCTAGTCGAGATCGCCGTCACATGGCCGAAAGTTCGCGGTAATCTTGCGCAAGAACTTGCAGTCGCCACAGGGAAGGACCCCCGATGGAGCCTCAGTCTCGCTGGTGGCGTGAAGCGGCCATCTACCAGATCTACGTGCGCAGCTTCGCCGACTCCAACGGTGACGGGGAGGGCGATCTCACCGGTATCCGGGAGCGCCTCCCCCACCTGGCCGAGCTCGGCGTGGACGCGATCTGGCTGACCCCGTTCTACGTCTCACCCCTCGCCGACGGCGGCTACGACGTCGCCGACTACCGCGACGTCGACCCCCGGTTCGGCACGCTGGAGGACTTCGACGCCCTCCTCGGCGCAGCCCACGGCCTGGGCATCCGCCTGATCATCGACGTGGTGCCCAACCACTCCTCCTCCGCACACCGGTGGTTCCGCGAGGCCGTCGCCGCCGAGCCCGGCAGCGCGGCCCGCTCCCGGTACCTCTTCCGTGACGGCAAGGGCCCCGACGGGGAGCAGCCGCCCAACAACTGGCAGTCGATCTTCGGCGGCCCCGCCTGGACGCGCCTCAAGCGCCCCGACGGCACACCCGAGCAGTGGTACCTGCACCTGTTCGACCCCGAGCAGCCCGACCTCGACTGGACCAACCAGGAGGTGCACGACGAGTTCGACGACGTGCTGCGCTTCTGGCTGGACCGGGGCGTGGACGGGTTCCGCATCGACGTCGCGCACGGCATGGTCAAGGACCCGGCGCTGCCCGACATCGCCGAGGGGGCCAAGTCCGACCTGCTCGACGGCAGCACCACGCTTCCCTACTTCGACCAGGACGGCGTGCACGACATCTACCGCCGATGGTCGGCCATCGCCGCCTCCTACCCGGGTGAGCGCGCGCTGGTGGCGGAGGCGTGGGTGGAGGACGCGGACCGGGTGGCCCGCTACCTGCGGCCGGACGAACTGCACCAGGCCTTCAACTTCGAGTACCTGACCGCCCCCTGGGACGCCGCGCGCCTGCGGGAGGTCATCGACGGGTCCCTGGCCGCCAACGGCGCGGTGGGCGCCACCACGACGTGGGTGCTGTCCAACCACGACGTGACCCGCCACGTGACCCGTTTCGGCGGCGGCGAGCAGGGGCTGCGCCGAGCGCGCGCGGCGACGCTGCTGATGCTGGGCCTGCCCGGCTCGGTGTACCTGTACCAGGGCGAGGAGCTGGGCCTTCCGGAGGTCACCGACCTGCCGGACGAGGCGCTCCAGGACCCGACCTGGGAGCGTTCGGGCCGCACCGAGCGCGGCCGGGACGGCTGCCGGGTGCCGCTGCCCTGGGAGGACGGGAGCGCCCCGTTCGGGTTCGGCCCGGAGGGAAGCACCCCGTGGCTGCCCGTTCCCGAGGGCTGGGGCGCCCTGTCGCGCGCGTCCCAGCGCGGCGTGGAGGGCTCGACCCTGGAGCTGTACACCAGGGCGCTCGGGCTCCGCCGCGAGCTGGACGCCCTGGGCGACGGCTCCATGACCTGGCTGGACGCGCCCGAGGGCGTGCTGTACTTCCAGCGCGAGCCGGGCGTACGGGTCGCGGTGAACTTCACCGGGGCTCCCGTGGAGATCGCGGCGACGGGCGAGGTGCTCGTGTCCAGCGGTCCGGTGACCGGGCCGGCCGACGGCTCCCTGGGCCTCCCCGCCGAGACGGCGGTCTGGCTGCGCGGCTGACGCCGTGCGGGCGGTGCCGGGCCCCCGGCACCGCCCGTCCTCTCTCCCGCGTCCCGCCCCGGGGCGCCCGTGCCGCCCCCGCGCACGGCCCCCGTTCCGGATACCGCGGCCCCCGCGCCTCCGCCCCCGGCCCTCCGCTCCGCGCCCCTGCCGCCGCGAGCGCCTTGGTCCGCTCCTCCGCGCCCCCGGGCGCCGAGCCTCCAGGACCGGCCGGGGACGCCCACCGCATCCACCCCGTGCGCACCTCGGCCGACCGCCGCCCGAGCCCTGCGCCGGGCCCCGTCACACCCAATGGTGTGACTAAATGATCGTTCATCACAGATATCATCATCCCGCGGTCACCGCACAACTACGCAAGGCAGGCGATCACACGCCCGTTTCCGCGGTGTTTCCACATCTTTATGCAGCAAGCCTGCAAAGCCTTTCAAAGCTTGCAAGTTATTGCTAACGTCACATCACCACGCATGCCGGCGACGGGCCCGGGGCCACCGGCGAACCGCATGCGCGACCTCCTCAGCACGGCCTCCCGGAAGGAACACACCATGAGATTCCGCAGCGCACCAGTGGTGGCAGGCATCGCCGCGATCACACTGATGGCGACCGCGTGCGGCAGCGGCGGTGAGGGAGGGGGCGACGACGCGTCGGCCGAGGGCACCCTCGTCATCTGGTCCGACCCGGAGCGCGCCGACGCCATCCAGGCCGCCGCCGCGGAGTTCGCGGAGGCCAACGGGATCGAGGTCGACGTCCAGGGCCTGGCCTTCGACGACATCCAGGGCGACCTCCTCAACGCCCACCAGGCCGGGAACGCCCCCGACGTCTTCATCGGCGCCCACGACTGGACCGGGAACCTGGTGCGCAACGGCGCGGTCCAGCCCGTCGAGCTCCCGCAGGGCCGCGCCGACGGCCTGGAGGCCACGGCCATCGACGCGCTGACCTACGACGGCCAGCTCTTCGGCGTGCCGTACTCGCAGGAGAACATCTTCCTGATGCGCAACACCGAACTGGTGCCCGACGCCCCCGAGACGTTCGAGGAGCTGGTCGAGGCCGGCACCGAGCTCAAGGACGCGGGCGAGACCAGCGAGGTCCTGGCCATGGCCGTCGGGCAGGAGGGCGAGCCCTTCCGCATGAACGCGCTCTTCACCTCCGCGGGCGGCTACCTCTTCGGCCAGGACGACACCGGTACCTGGAACCCCGCCGACCTGGGCGTGGGCTCCGACGACTCCGTGGCCGCCATGGAGAGGATCGCCGAGTACGGCGAGGCGGGCGAGGGCGTGCTGCGGCGGTCCATCGACACGGAGAACGACGCCGTCCTGTTCTACGAGGAGGACGCCCCGTTCTTCATCGCCGGCCCGTGGAACGTCGGTGACGCCAACGACTCCGGCGTCGACTTCGGGATCAGCGCCATCCCGGGCTTCGAGGGCGAGGACCCGGCCAGCCCCTACATCGGCTACCACGCCTTCTTCGTCACCGAGGGCAGCGCCAACAGCGCCCTCGCCCAGGAGTTCGTGACCAACTACGTCACGGACACCGAGTTCGTCCTCAGCCTCTACGAGGCCGACCCGCGCACCCCCGTGCAGGTGGAGGCCCTGGAATCGGTCTCCGCGGACGACCCCAACGTCGCCGCGATCGCCGAGGCCGGCGCCGACGGCATGCCGATGCCCTCCATCCCCGAGATGGGCGAGACCTGGGAGCCGCTGGGCATCGCCCAGGCCGCCGCCATCTCCGGCGAGGACGTCCGTGAGGCCATGGAGGCCGCCCACGAGACGATCGCCGCCCAGATCGGCGAGTAGCGGTGGCCTCCAGGAAATCCGACACCGCGGGCGCCCCCGGCAAGGGGGCGCCCGCCCGCCCCGCCCTCCCGGGCGGACGGTTCGCCGGCGACGGCTCACTCGGCGGACAGCTCCTCAAGATCTCCCTGCTCGGCCTGTTCACCGCCCTCGGGGCGTGGGCGGCCCTGCCCCTGTACGTGGCGGGCAACTGGCCGGGCATCGCCCTGGTCGCCGCCGTCGTCGCGCTCGTCTACTGGATCTACCTGTCCAAGCGCGCCGTCCCGGTCAAGTACCTCGTACCGGGCGTGCTGTTCCTGCTGGCCTTCCAGATCCTCCCCGTGCTCTACACGATGAGCACGTCCGTCACGAACCTCAGCGACGGTCACCGCGGCGACAAGCAGCAGGCGATCGCCGCCATCGAGGCGTACTCGGTGACCAGCCCCGACGGGGCCCGGGAGTACATTCTCACCGTGGCCGTCACCGGCTCTCCCGAGACCGGTGAGCTGGTCTTCCTCCTCGTCGACGACGACGGCACCGCCTACGCGGGCGACGCGGAGGGGCTCACCGAGCTCACCGGGGCGACGGTCGAACCCTCCGGCAAGGTCACCGAGGCCTTCGGATACTCGATCCTGACCCCGACCGAGGTCAACGCCCGCAGCGAGGAGCTCTCGGCGTTCGCCGTACCCTCGGGGAACGGGTCCGGGATCCGCTCCAGCGGCCTGTCCAGCGCTTTCGAGGGCACGGCCACCCGCGTCTACGACGCGGACTGCGACTGCGTCACCGACTCCGAGACCGGGGTGGTCTACCACGCCGACGACGAGCGCGGCGCGTTCTACGACGACGAGGGGCAGCGCCTGGCGCAGGGCTGGCAGGTGGGCGTCGGCTTCGACAACTTCGCCCGCTTCCTGTTCAACCCCACCTTCGCGGCGTCGTTCTTCAGCATCCTGGTGTGGAACATCGCCTTCGCCGTCTCGGTCACCTTCCTGGTGTTCGTGGTGGGCCTGGCGGTCGCCCTCACGCTGCACGTGCCCAGGCTGCGCGGCAAGGTCGTGTACCGGATCCTCGTGGTCCTGCCGTACGCGATGAGCTCCCTCGCGATGTTCCTGCTGTGGCGGGACATGTTCAACACCGACTTCGGCCTGTTCAACCGGATGCTCGGCCTGCAGGTCGACTGGTTGGGCGACCAGTGGAGCGCACGGGCGGCGGTGATCATCGCCAACGTGTGGCTGGGCTACCCGTACATGTTCCTGGTGGCCACCGGGGCTCTCCAGGCCATCCCCCGTGAGCTCGGACAGGCGGCGCAGATCGACGGCGCGGGACCCTGGCAGGCGTTCCGCAACGTCACCCTCCCCCTGCTGATGGTCGCCATGACGCCGATCCTCATCGCGACGTTCGCGTTCAACTTCAACAACTTCAACGCGGTGTGGCTGATCAGCCGGGGCGGCCCCTTCTCACCGGAGAACCCGACGGCCGGGGCCACCGACCTGCTCATCACGTACACCTACCGTCTCGCCTTCAACGAGGCCACCGCCCAGTACGGGTACGCGGCCGCGCTGTCGGTCATGATCTTCCTGATCGTGGCGGGGATGTCCGTGATCAGTCTCAGCCGCAGCAAGGCCCTCGAGGAGGTGGACTGATGGCGGTGGACGCCACCGGCACCGCACGCACGCCCTACCGGCGCAGCGCGGGAACCCGGTTCTCCCTGTGGGCCGTCAGGTTCGGCTGGCGCCACCTGGTGATGCTGGCGGTCGTGGCCTTCGCGGTCTTCCCGGTCCTGTTCGTCGTGTCCGCCGCCCTCAACCCGCTGGGCACCCTGTCCAGCGCACAGCTGTGGCCGACCGGGGCGAGCCTGGACAACGCCCGGGACCTCTTCACGAACACGCCGTTCACCACCTGGTACGCGAACTCGCTGTTCTTCGCGGTCACCAACGCGGCCGCGACGGTGATGCTGTCGGCGCTCGCCGCGTACGCGTTCAGCCGTATGCGGTTCAGGGGTCGCAAGGTGGGGCTGATCGGCCTCCTGGTGATCCAGATGTTCCCGCAGTTCCTGGCGATCGTGGCGATCTACCTGATGTTCACCACGCTCGGCGAGTACTACCCGGGGATCGGCTTCGACACGCGGTGGGGGCTGCTGCTGGTGTACCTGGGCGGCGCGCTCAGCATCAACACGTGGCTCATGAAGGGCTTCTTCGACACCGTGCCGAAGGAACTGGACGAGTCGGCGCAGATCGACGGCGCCTCACACGCCCAGGTGTTCTTCCGGATCATGCTGCCGCTGGTGACGCCCGTGCTGGCGATCGTGGGGCTGCTGGTGTTCATCTCCACCATCAACGAGTTCCTGATGGCGAGCGTGTTCCTGCGCGACACCGACGCCAAGACCCTGGGGCTCGGGCTCTACCAGCTGGTGTCGTCCCAGCGGAACGCGAACTTCGGGATGTTCGCGGTGGGCGCCATCATGCTGTCCCTGCCCACCCTGGCCGTGTTCTGGTTCCTCCAGCGCTACATCACGGAGGGCCTGACCGCCGGAGCCGTCAAGGGATAGCCCCCTGCCGCCCGGCCCCCGGGATCCCCGCGGGCGCCGGGCAGGGCCTCGCCGTCCGCGCGCCGGACGCCGCGGACGACGGAGGGGGTGCCCGTTCGGGCACCCCCTCCGTCGTTCCCCGGACCCGCCCGGTCCGGGAACCACTACTTCTTCTTCTTGTCCTCGGCACCGCCGCCGTCGGTGGACAGGGCGGAGATGAAGGCCTCCTGGGGCACCTCGACCCGGCCGACCATCTTCATCCGCTTCTTGCCCTCCTTCTGCTTCTCCAGCAGCTTGCGCTTACGGCTGATGTCGCCGCCGTAGCACTTGGCGAGCACGTCCTTGCGGATGGCGCGGATGTTCTCACGCGCGATCACCCGGGCGCCGATGGCGGCCTGGATGGGGACCTCGAACTGCTGCCGCGGGATCAGCTCGCGCAGCTTCTTGGTCATGTCCACGCCGTACGTGTAGGCCTTGTCCTTGTGGACGATCGCGGAGAACGCGTCGACGGCCTCGCCCTGGAGCAGGATGTCGACCTTGACCAGGTCGGCCTGCTGCTCGCCGGTGGGCTCGTAGTCCAGGGACGCGTAGCCCTTGGTCCGCGACTTGAGGTGGTCGAAGAAGTCGAACACGATCTCGGCCATGGGCAGCATGTACCGCATCTCCACGCGGTCCTCGGACAGGTAGTCCATGCCCTGGAGGTCGCCGCGCCGCTCCTGGCACAGCTCCATGATCTGGCCGATGTGGTCGGAGGGGCTCAGCACCGTCGCCTTGACCATCGGCTCGTAGATCGCGGCGATCTTGCCGGCCGGGAACTCGCTGGGGTTGGTCACGACGTGCTCGACGCCGTCCTCCATCTCCACCCGGTAGACCACGTTGGGTGCCGTGGAGATGAGGTCGAGGTTGAACTCGCGCTCCAGGCGGGCCCGGGTGATCTCCAGGTGGAGCAGGCCGAGGAACCCGCAGCGGAAGCCGAAGCCCAGCGCCGCGGAGGTCTCCGGCTCGAACACCAGGGCGGCGTCGTTGAGCTGGAGCTTCTCCAGGGCGTCGCGCAGCACCGGGTAGTCGGTGCCCTCGAGCGGGTACAGGCCCGAGAACACCATGGGCTTGGGTTCCTGGTACCCGCCGAGCATCTCGGTCGCCGGTTTGTTCAGGGAGGTGATGGTGTCACCGACCTTGGACTGGCGGACGTCCTTGACACCGGTGATGATGTAGCCGACCTCGCCCACGCCCAGACCACCGCACTTGGTGGGCTCGGGCGAGCTGACGCCGATCTCCAGGATCTCGTGCGAGGCCCGGGTCGACATCATCTGGATGCGCTCGCGCGGGCTGAGCTTGCCGTCGATCACACGGACGTAGGTGACGACGCCGCGGTAGGTGTCGTAGACCGAGTCGAAGATCATCGCGCGGGCGGGCGCGTCCGCGTCGCCGACGGGCGCGGGGATCTGGTTGACGATCTCGTTGAGGAGCTCCTCGACGCCCTGCCCCGTCTTAGCGCTGACCTTGAGCACGTCGGAGGGCTCGCAGCCGATGATGCCCGCGATCTCCTCCGCGTACTTCTCCGGCTGGGCGGCCGGGAGGTCGATCTTGTTGAGCACGGGGATGACGGTGAGGTCGTTCTCCAGCGCCATGTACAGGTTGGCGAGGGTCTGCGCCTCGATGCCCTGCGCGGCGTCCACCAGGAGGACCGCGCCCTCGCAGGCGGCGAGCGAACGCGAGACCTCGTAGGTGAAGTCGACGTGCCCGGGGGTGTCGATGAGGTCCAGCGTGTACGTCTTGTCGTCGAGCGCCGTGAACGGGATCCGCACGGCCTGCGACTTGATGGTGATGCCGCGCTCGCGCTCGATGTCCATGCGGTCCAGGTACTGGGCGCGCATCTGGCGGTCCTCGACGACTCCGGTGATCTGGAGCATCCGGTCGGCCAGCGTCGACTTGCCATGGTCGATGTGCGCGATGATGCAGAAGTTGCGGATCAGCGCGGGATCGGTCCAGTTCGGCTGTGCCACCGTGCTCCGTTCACAGGTTAGGGTCCGGGTCGCGTGTGCGCCTGCGGCGTCACCGCCCCGCCGCGGCGTGGGCCGACGGCATCGTCAATCCTCCCACGGCGACGGGGTCGCCCTCCCCTGGGACGGCCGCCGACCGTGCGGCAGTATGGGGTTCGGGTGTGGGACTCGTGTCCAGATTATGTGACCTGGTACCGGGAACGTGCCGTTCGCACACGGGGCACGGGCGCGGCCGGAGCGTGTGAGGAGCATTCGGGTGAAGTGGCTGTTGACACGATTGTTCGCCGGGCTGGCCGCGATCGCGGTGGTCCTGGTGGGCGCGGGGGCACTGCTGGCCTACCAGTACTCGGGCGACCCCGCCCCGTGGGCGGCCTCCCAGGGCGCCGACGCCGCGTGGGTGGGCTCGTGGGAGGACACCGGGAACCTGGCGCGGGTGCTCGACACCGGCGGGGTGGACACGGTGTACGTGTACGCGGGCGACATCGACGCCGAGGGCGCGGTGGAACGGGTGGAGGACACCGGGGCCCTGCTCTCGTGGCTGGGCTCGGAGTACCCGGACGTGCGCGCGCTGGCGTGGCTGCGGCACGGGGCGGACGGGTCGTCGCTGATCCGCGACCGGTTCGGCGCCGAGGCCCGTGACGCCCTGGCGCCGGCCGTCGCCGAGGTGGCGGCCGACGGGTTCGCCGGGGTCCACCTGGACATCCGGCCGGTGACCGTGAACGACCCCTCGATGCCCGAGCTCATGGCACGGGTGCGCGAGGAGCTGGGCGAGGACCCCGTGCTGTCGCTGCAGGCGCACCACGTGGAGCTGGTGCCCGGCGGCCGGGTCCCCTCGTTCGTCGCCGACGGCGGGGAGAAGTACTGGTCCAAGGGCTATCTGGACCGGATGGCCGAGCACGCCGACGAGGTCGTGCTGCCGGGCGTGGGCGCGGACATGCCGGCCGAGGCGATGTACGGGGGGTTCATGGTGCGGCAGGTGACCGAGTCGCTGGCCGCCCTGAGCACGCGCGAGGACGTGGCCGTGCGCTTCGGCCTGCCGACCTACAGCGGCGAGGAGTGGGGGCCGCCGGTCGGGAACGAGTCGGCCGCGACCGCGCTCGCCGGGATCCGGCTCGGCCTGACACAGGCGGAGCCCGCGGAGGGGAGGACGCTCGGGGTGGCGTTCTACCTCGGGGACGAGACGGGCGAGGCGGACGTGGCCGCGTACACCGCCGGTTGGCTGCTGTCCTAGCGCGCACGCTCCGCCGGAGCGGCGTGCCGCCCGTGCGGCCCCGGGAGGCGCGTGCGGCCCCTGACGTGACAGGCGGGGGCGGGTGGAACCCGGCGGGCCCCTGCGGCCCGCGTCGGACCCGGTCGGGCGCGGCCCGCCAGCCGCCGACGACCCCGCGCCGTGTCGGGGGACACCGCCGTTCCTCCCGCGTGACACGGCCGGAGGAAACCGCGGGGATAAGCGCTCCGGAACTCCCGGACACCCGGTCACGGGGAGCGGACGTCCCGGCCCGGGGCGCCCCGGGCCGGGACGGGGAGCCGCGCCGTGGATCACCGGCCCGTGTACGTGACGGGACCTGCGTGCGCGAGTGGTGGCCGTGTGCTGCATACTGGAAGTCCGTGTCTCGGACTTCCACGTTCCAATATGAGCCCCGTGGACTCACACACCCGGCGTCGGCGCCCACCCTGGCCTCTCGCGGAACGGCTGCCCGCGAGTTGAGCCGCTTGTTCGACCGACGCGATCATCAGAGTAACTGGAGCACGTTTTCGCATGGCGAACATCAAGTCGCAGAAGAAGCGCATTCGGCAGAACGAGAAGGCCCGTGTCCGCAACCAGGCGGTGCGCTCCTCGCTGAAGACGGCCATCCGCAAGTTCCGTGAGGCTTCCGAGGCCGGGGACGTCGAGAAGGCCACTGTCGCGCAGCGCGACGCCGCGCGCGCGCTGGACAAGGCCCAGAGCAAGGGCGTCATCCACAAGAACCAGGCCGCGAACCGCAAGAGCGCGATCGCCAAGCGCCTGCACGAGCTTCAGTCCGCCTAGGGCAGACCTGCTTCGACCGGCCCGGTGTCCGCACCGGGCCGGTTTTGTCGTTCCCGGGCCCCGCACGCACCGTTGTCCACAGGTGGAAACAGGCCGATGACAGAGCGTTCGCGGCTTCCTAACGTTGTCGTATGACCGCTCCGCGCCGTCCCCGGCGCCACCGTCCCGTGTACGACCAGCAGGCCCGGCTCCGGGCGCTCACCCTGGACTCCTCCCCCACCGCGCAGAGGCTGCGGGCGCGGATCCCACGGCCTCCCCTCGACCCCCTGCCGACCGTGTCCCCGGCTCCCCCGCCCTCCGCCGCGAGGCCCGTGGACGCTGCCCGGACCGAGGCGCGTGCGGGGCACGGGGACACCGCGCCTCCGGCGGGCTCCCCGCCTCCTCCGGCGCGGGTGCCGGCCCCGCGCCCCTCATCCTCCGGAGGGCCGTCGGCCCCCGTGCGCGCGTCCCCCGCGCCCGCGGGGGCGCGGCCCGAGGGCTCGCCCATCCCGAGCGCCCCCTACGCCGTGGGCGGGGCCGGTTCCGAGGTTCCGTACCGTCCGCGGGCAGCACGACGGGGAGGCCCACCTGCGTACCCGGCACGGACCGCCCCGGCGGAGCACCGCGGCGTGTGGCCGGACAGGGCCCCGGAGGACACCCTGACCGTGGTTTCGCCGCCGACGGCCCTGCCCGCCTGCGGGAGGGCGGCGCCGTCCGGCGTCGGTGGCCCCGGAGGGCGGGGCGGGAGCGGCGCGGAGAGCGCGGTCCTCGGCGCCCGCCGCCCGGAGGGCGCTCCGCGGGCCGCGTCCCGGGAGGAGGCCGCCGGCCGGCCCCCGGCCGCGCCCGCTCCGCGGGGAGGATCCCCCGCAAGCCCGTCCGCGGACACGGACCGCACGTGGCGGGAGCCCTCGCCGGAGCGGGCCGGGGCCGCCCCCGGCCCGGCGCGGAGGTCCACCTCCGTGCCGGCCGCGGGCGGGAGCAGGGGACGCACGGCGCCGGCCCGCACGGGCGCGGGCGGGCACGGGTTCGGGAAGCCGGACCCGCGGCAGGAGGACGGGACCGGGGAGGCCGCCGGGCCCTGGGCGGAGCCCGACGGGGAGCGGGGACGCCACCGTCGCGCGGAGCGGCCCCCGTCGGGTTACACGGAGTTCGTCCCGGAGCCGCCGCACGCCTTCCTGGAGCGCCTGTCGCAGCGCTGGTCGCCCCACGCGACCCTGTCCCGGCGTTCGGTGCTCACCCTCATCGTGATCGGTGTGCTGGCCGTCGCGGCGGTCCTGGTGCTGCACGAGCGGCCCACCACCGTGTCGGCGCCGGAGATGGTCGCCCAGTCCGCCTCCGCCCCCGCGTCCGGTGAGCCCGCCGGGGCCGGGTCCGCCGGGGCCGAGCCCTCGGACGGCCCTGCACCGGCCGACGCAGAGGCCGACCTGGTCGTGCACGTGGGCGGTGAGGTGGCGGAACCTGGCCTGTACACGCTGCCCCCGGGGTCGCGTGTCGCCGACGCCGTGGAGGAGGCGGGCGGGGCCCTGCCGGAGGCCGACCTCGACCTGCTCAATCTCGCCCGTGCGCTGGTCGACGGCGAGCAGATCCTGGTGGGCGTCCCCCCGCCCCCGGGGACCTCCGTGAACGGCCCGCCGGGTTCCGACGGGGCCGCGGGCGCGGGGGCCCTGGTCGACGTCAACCGGGCCGACGGAGCGCTGTTGGAGACCCTGCCCGGGGTGGGGCCGGTGATCGCGGAGAACATCATCGCGTACCGGGAGGCCCACGGCCCGTTCTCCAGCGTCGACGACCTCATCAACGTGGACAGGATCGGCGAGAAGGTGCTCGCCGACCTCTCCCCCCACGCGACGGCGGGGTGAGGACCGTGTCGGCCCCGGCCCGCGGGCCCCTCACCACCCCGGGGGTGCCCCGGACATGGTGACGTGGCTGGGAACCGACGCCCACGGTCTGGGGCGGCCCACGGACCTCCGACTGCTCGTGCCCGCCGCGGCGGCGTGGCTCGCCGCCCTGGGCGCCCTCGCGGCGCCTCCGCCGGCGGCGTGGGTGTTCGGCGGCGCCGCCGGATGCGCGGCGGTGGTCCTGTTCGCGGTGTCGCGGCCCCCGTCCGAGGCCCCCGTCCTCACCGTCGTGGCGACCCTGGTCTGCGCGGCCACCGTGGCGGCGGTGACCGGTGTCCACGTGCACCGTGTGGCCGGCAGCGCGGCGACGGAGGCCGCCCGGCACGGGCGCGAGGTGCAGTTCGCGGCGGTGGCGGTCGGCGACCCGGCGGCGCGCGCGGGCACACCGAGGCCGGGGCGGGCCGAGTGGGTGGTGCGCTCCCGCACCACGTGGGTCCGGCTCGGGGCCGGGCCCCGGTCCTCACGCGCCCCGGTGGTGGTCCTGGCCTCCGGCGAGGGCTGGGAAGGCCTCCTGCCCGGGCAGGCCTTCCGCGCGCGGGGGGTCTTCCTCGAGGTCGGGGACGACCCCCTGACGGCGGCCCTGGTCCTGGTGCGCGGGCCTCCCGAGGAGGTGTCCGACCCTGGACGGTCCCAGGCCTTCGCCGGTCAGGTCCGGGAGGGGCTGCGGAACGCGTCGTCCGGGCTCCCGCAACCGGAGCGCGGGCTGCTTCCTGCGCTGATCGTCGGCGACGCGTCCCTGCTGCCGCACGACACCGCGGAGGACTTCCGGGCCACCGGTATGACGCACCTCCTGACCGTGTCCGGAGCCAACCTGGCGATCCTCACCGGTTTCGTCCTGGCGGCGGCCCGACTGCTCCGGGCCCCGCCCTGGTGTGCGGTGGTGGGCGGCGCGGTGATGATCTGGGTGTTCGTGCTGGTGTGCCGTCCGGAGCCGAGCGTGGTGCGGGCCGCCTTCATGGGATCGGTGGGGCTGCTGGCACTGGCGACCGGCCGTGCGCAGGCGGGGCTCGGCGCCCTGAGCGCCACCGTCGTCGGGGTCCTGTTCGTCTCCCCCGGGTTGGCCGCCTCCTTCGGCTTCGCCCTCTCGGTCCTGGCCACCGCGGGCATCCTGCTGCTGGTTCCCGCGTGGACACGGGCGTGGTCGGAGCACATGCCGCCGCCGGTGGCGGAGGCGTTCGCGGTGGCCGTGGCCGCCCACGTCGCCGTCGCCCCCGTGCTGGTGATGCTCTCGGGCGAGCTCTCGTGGGTGGCGGTTCCGGCGAACGTCCTGGCGGCCCCGCTGGTCGCCGCGGTCACCGTGACGGGTTCGGCGGTGGCGGCGCTGGCCGCGGTGTGGCCCGGTGCGGCGTCGGCGGCTGTGCACCTGCCCGCCCTGGGGGTGTCGTGGATCGCGGCGGTCGCCGGGGTCGGCGCCCGCGTCCCGTACGGGGCGCTGTCCTGGCGCCCGGACGTCGTGGGCGGGGTGTTCCTGGCGGTCGTCCTGGCCGCCCTCCTGCTGTCCCGGGGTCGGCTGCGCGCGATGGTCGCGGCGGTCATGGCGACCGTGCTGGTCCTGGCTCTGGCCGCACGGTGCGTTCCCGGAGGGTGGCCGCCCTCGGGGTGGGCACTGGTCGCGTGCGACGTGGGCCAGGGGACCTCGTTCGTGCTGTCCGTGGCCCCGGGCTCGGCGGTGGTCGCCGACACCGGTGAGCATCCCGACCTGGTGGACGGCTGCCTGGACCGCCTCGGCGTGCGGGAGGTTCCGCTGCTCCTCCTCAGCCACGACCACGCCGACCACGTCGACGGGACCCCCGGTGTGCTGCGGCACCGGCGGGTGCACACGGCGATGGCGCCGCCGGGGTTCGGGGGCACACCGGTCGGACGGCTGTTGACCGGGTCCGGGGTCGAACTGGCGGAGGCCGAGCCGGGGCGGGCTCTGCGGGTCGGACCGTGGCTGTTCCGGGTGCTGTGGCCCGACCCGGGGTTCTCGGGCTCGCTCAACGACACCTCGATGGTGGTGCGCGCGGACGGCACGGGGCCGTCGGTGCTGTTGACCGGCGATGTCGAGGAGGTGGCCCAGCGCCGACTGCTGGCCGGGCCGGACGCGGACCTGCTGGCGGTGACCGTCCTGGCCACTCCGCACCACGGGGCGGGGACCCAGGATCCGGCGTTCCTTGAGGCGACCGATCCGGTGGTGTCGGTGACCTCGGTGGGGGCCGACAACCGGTACGGGCACCCGGCACCGTTCACGTGGGGCGTCCTGGAGCGGGTCGCGGAGGTGAACCTGCGTACGGACCGCGACGGCGACGTGGCGGTCCTGGACGGCATCGGGTCCGGCCCGGAGATCGCGGTGGTGCGGGGCCCCGATCCCGCGCGCTGAGCCGGGGACCGGGGCACGGCGGGCCGTACGGCCCCACCGGAGGTGGTCGCGGTGGGGCCGCGGCTCGGAGCCGCACCGCTCAGGCGTGGCGGCCGGCGGCCGGTGCCCGGGGCGTGCTCCACGGCGAGGGGGTCTGTTTGGCGGCGAAGTGGTCGCCCCCCTTGCTCTGGACGTCGTCCGTCCCCCAGTCCTCGTCCCTGCCGACCGTGCGCAGGTGGGGGATGTGCTTGCGGCAGTGGATGTAGGCCTCCTCGATGTGGACCATCGTCCACAGCATCGCCCGCTGTCCGGGCACCTCCGGCACGGGCAGGCCGCGGACGTGGCCCCGCAGCTTCTCGTCCTCCAGGAGACGGGCCCGGCCGTTGACGTGCAGGCCGATCCGTTCGCGCTGGAAGTCGAGGAACATCAGGCCGATGTGCGGGTTCTCCATGATGTTCCCGGCGCTGGCGAACACCCCGTTCCCGCGGTACTCGGGGTAGACCAGGGTCTGCTCGTCGACGACGTGGACGAACCCGGGCGGCCCGGCCCGGAAGCTGGAGTCGCACTCGCCCTTGCTGTCCGAGGTGGCGATGAACAGCATCTCCTGGCGGGCGATGAACTCGCTCATCCTGGGGTTGAGCCGGTCCAGCATCTGGTCCCGGTAGAAGCGGTCGGCCCGCTCTGTCGTGCCCGTGACCGTCTGGACGTAGCGCTCGCCCTCGGTACCCGGTGTACGGCTCTGGTCGGTCTCACTCATCACAATGGACTTTCGACGGGATACGGGACAGGGGATGGGGTGGCCCGGCGATCGAACGGGGTCAGCGCGTCGGCTGGGAGGCGCCGTAGGGCCCCGGGCTGTCGTACGAGTGCTGGGCCCCGGACGGGCGCTGCTCGCCGTACGGACCCGGGCTGTCGTACGAGCGCCCGGACCCGGAGGAGCGCTGCTCCCCCGACGGGCGCGGGGCGTCGTAGGAGTGCCGGGCCCCGGAGGAGCGCTGCTCCCCCGACGGGCGCGGGCTGTCGTACGAGTGCCGGGCCCCGGACGAACGCCGGTCTCCGGACGGGCGCTGGTCTCCGTACGCCCTCGTGTCGCCGGTCGCGGGCCGCGCGCCCGACTCCCGGGCCATGGCCTCCTCGGCGCCCGCGAGCATGGTGGCGGTGATCCACTCGTAGACCAGCACCCACGCGGAGCTCATGGAGGACGACCAGGTCGGCGACACCTCGCTGACCGCGCGGACGAGGGCGCGGCCCACGAAGGGGTAGTGCTCGGGCTTGACGCCGAGCTCCCGGTAGTGTCGGCCTCCGAGCTCCCTGAGGAACTGCGCGACCTGGTCCGGCGCGTCGAGGTAGCGGACGACCTCCACGAGAGCGTCGGCCATGCGCCTCTGCTGCGGCCGGATGTCGTCGGGGAACATGGCCCGGACATCGGGGGCCATGACGAAGAGGTTCGCGTAGAAGCACTCGGAGAGCCGGGTCGAGCCCGCGGGCAGGCTCGCGCACGACTCGCGGACCGCCTCGATGACCGAGGCGTTGGGCAGGGGGACTTCGGTGATACGACGGGGTTGCAAGGGCGGTTCCAGGTGTTCGGGTGGTGGGGGCGCTGCAGGACGGTGTCCCTTCCCCCGGTCCGCGCGGTCGGCGCGTGTTCCGGTGGGGACTGGGACCTCGGGGATGCCTCACTGCGGCCCGACCACGGTTCCGGGCGAACGCGGACCGATCGGTACTCACTTGTTCTCGGGATGTGCCCCCGGGTACGGACGGATCAGGCGGTTCGGAGACCGCCTTGCCGCTGGGGTCGCACCGTGACGGGGCCGGAACGGAGGTGGTGTTCCGGGGTTGTCGGCACGTGTGCCACCCCCGGCCGCACCACGACGGTCCGTCGGGAGTGCCGGGGGCCGACCGTGCGCGCCGCCCCGGTCCGGGGCTGGAGGACGCGACGGGTGTCGGACAGGATCGAGATTGCGGGATCCCTCAACGCTGCCTAGCCTTTTCCGGTCTCAGGTCTCCCCTGGGAGCCGGGGCGGTCCCGGAGACCATGTGTCGAGGGAGGCAGGGGGGCGAAAATTCGCATACCTAACCCTCTGTACTGGTATGTGTCGTGCACTGTAACAGACGTGCCCGCACGTCACACACTTACTGATGCGTACCTCACGTCCCCTACGCCCCCGTATCTCCTCCGGGCAGCGCAGGAACGCGACGACCTCGCAGGGTGACGGGCACACGCGGAACGGCGCCCCCGGCGGCCTCCCGTCCGGTCCGCGAAACCGGGCGGGAAACGTCCCCCGGTCATGGCATCCTCGTTGTATGCCTGCACCCGCCCCGCTCACGATCATCGTCGGCGACGAGGAGCTCCTCGTCGACCGGGCGGTCGCCGCCGTCGTGGCCGCGGCCCGCGAGAACGACCCCGGCGTGGACGTCCACGACCTGGTGCCCTCCCAGGTGACCGTGAACACGGTCGTGGAGGTCACCTCCCCCTCCCTGTTCGGCGACCGGCGGGTGGTGGTGCTGCGCTCCTCCCAGGACCTCGTCAAGGACCTGGCCGCGACCGTCACCGACTACCTGAAGGACCCCGCCGACGACGTCAACCTGGTGCTCACGCACGCGGGCGGCAACAAGGGCAAGGCGTTGTTGCAGGCCGCGGTCAAGGCGGGCGCCCAGCGGGTGGAGTGCAAGGGGCCGACGAAGGGCCCCGAGAGGGTGGCGTTCGTCAAGGGCGAGTTCTCCTCCGCCGGTCGGCAGATCACCCCGGACGCCGCCCAGGCGCTGGTGGACGCGGTGGGCACCGACCTGCGGGAGATCGCGGCGGCGTGTACGCAGCTGGTGGCCGACACCGAGGGCCGGGTGGACGCGGCGGCGGTGGCCCGCTACCACTCCGGCAAGGCGGAGGCCTCGGGATTCAGCGTGGCTGACCGCGCCGTCGAGGGGCGGTTGCCCGAGGCGTTGGAGCAGTTGCGCTGGTCGCTGGCGGTGGGTACCGCCCCGGTGCTGATCAACAGCGCCCTGGCCGGAGCGGTGCGCGGTATCGCCGTCGCCGCCCAGCCTCCGCGCGGGATGTCCGAGGCCGATCTGGCCAAGCGGGCCAAGGTGCCGCCGTGGAAGCTGCGCACCCTGCGCCAGCAGGCCCGCGGCTGGAGCGCCGCGGGGGTCACGCGGGCGATGGCGGTGGTCGCCGAGACCGACGCGCTCATCAAGGGCGCCGGACGCGATCCGGAGTACGCGCTGGAGCGCGCCGTCATCGAGATCGCCCGTGCCCGGGGAACGCGCTGACCGGATTCGTTCCGCCCGGCCGGTGACGGCCGACGCGGGGAGGAGGCGGGCCGGCGCGGTCCGGGCCGCGACGGCGACCGGGGTCCCCGCCCGGCGGGAACGCTCACGTGTGGGGGCGTCAGCGGATGGTCTTGCCGCCCTGCCAGACACGCAGGGTGTTCAGCCCCATCGACCAGGCGAACGCGCCCTCGTGGTCGGCGTCCCACTGGACCAGGTCGGCCAGGCTGCCCGGTGCGAGCATCCCCCGGTCGCTGAGTCCCAGGGAGTGGGCGCTGCCCACGGTGGCGGCGTGCAGCGCCTCGTGCACGGTCATCTCGAACATGGAGATGGCCAGGGAGATCACCAGCGGCATCGACGTGGTCCCGGACAGGCCCGGGTTGTGGTCGGTTCCCAGGCCGATCGGCACCCCGTGGTCGAGCAGGGACCGCACGGGAGGGGTGCGGCGCTCGTGCAGGGACGTGGTCGGGCAGGCCACCACCGGGGTGCGGGTGGTGGCCAGTGCGAGGATGTCCTGGTCGTCGGTCTCGTGCAGCAGGTCCACCGACGAGCAGCCGAGCTCGGTGGCCATCCGCACCGCGCCGTGGCGGGGGCGGGAACAGGCGTGCAGGGTGGTGCGCAGCCCCACGGACTGGCCCACGCCCAGCAGCATCCGGGCGTCCTCGGTGGTGAACTGCTGGTTGTCGCAGTACACGTCCACACCGTCGGCACCGGCCAGGGCGGCGTCGCTGAGCCACGAGGCCGCGGTCGCCACGTAGTCCTTGGGGCGGCCGAAGAATTCGGGGGGCACCCCGTGCGCGGGGAAGAAGGTCACGTGCAGCCGCGGCATCCCGGGCTCCTCCTCCAGGGAGCGCAGCAGGCGCACGTCGGCCAGTTCGCCGTCCCGGGTGAGGTGGTAGCCGGTCTTGGCCTCGACCGTGGTGCTCCCGGTCAGCACCCAGTGCCGGAGCCGTTCGCGGACCGCGTTGCACAGGGTCCACGGGTCGGTCCCGCGGGTGATGGTGACGGTGGTGGACACGCCCCCGCCCGCGGCGAAGATGTCGCCCTTGGAGGCGCCCTTCGCCCACATGTTGACCTCGGCGTAGCGGTCGCCCGCGTAGACCGGGTGGCAGTGGGCGTCGACCAGCCCGGGGGTGATGAGACCGCCGCCGATGTTGATGACGTCGTCGACGTCGGTGAGGTCGTCCACCACGCCGGGGATGCGCTGGGGCAGCTCGGCGGCGGGCCCGACCCAGGCCACGCGGTCCTCGTCCATCAGGAGCGCGGCCTTGGTGAGCATCTCGTTCCCGGTCCACAGCCGACCGATGTTGCTGAGGAGTACTACCGTCATGGGGTTTTCCGCCCTCGCCGGTCAGTTCCGCCCACGCGGGTGCGCAACACGGTCGTGGGATGCACGGGCGGACATAACGACCTCGTATCTGGAACGATCCGACAGAGCCGGTGGGGGGCGGCCGTGGGGCCGCCGCGGTGCCGTGGCAGTGGAGAGGAGTCGGCTGTCGGGGGGACAGCGGCCACTGTCGGCCAGTGCTCCAAAACCGTAGTCCATCCGCGGACTCCGTGTACACCTCTCCTGAAGGACGAATGCGAGCGTGGCGGAGTAAATCTCGCGAGTGAACTGCGTGATGAGGGCCACCGGCCCTCCCCGATCCCGGTTTCGTACGCCGGGACACGGCCCACGACGCACGCAACCGGGGCACCCCCGTTCGGGGGTGCCCCGGTTGCGGCCGGTGGCCGGCGCGGCCCTCGGGGCCGCTCCGTGCTCAGGCCCTGCTGGGCGCGTACTCGTTGAGCTTCGCCGCGAGCAGCTCGGGGACGAAGGCGTGGATCGCCGTGCCGTCTCCGGTGTGCTCCTCGCTGATGATGCGTCCCTCCTGGTGCACCTTGGCGATGAGGTCGCCCCGCGTGTACGGCACGAGCGCGTTGACCTCGTGCGCTAGTTCGGGCAGCGCCTCGGCGAGCGCAGCGACCAGTTCGGGCACGCCCTCGCCGGTGCGGGCCGAGACCTCGACCATGGTCGGGTAGCGGGTGCGCAGCACCTTGAGCACGTCCGGGTCGGCGGCGTCCACCTTGTTGACCACGATGAGCTCGGGCACGTCTCCGGCCTCGATGTCGGCGAAGACCTCGTGGACCGCGCGGATCTGGCTCTCGGGGTCGGGGTGCGACCCGTCGATCACGTGCAGGATCAGGTCGGAGTCGGCGACTTCCTCCAGGGTGGAGCGGAACGCCTCCACCAGCTGGTGCGGCAGGTGCCGGACGAATCCGACGGTGTCGCTGAGGGTGAAGCCGCGGCCGTCGGGCGTGCGCGCCTGGCGGACGGTCGGGTCCAGGGTGGCGAACAGGGCGTTCTCCACCAGGACCCCGGCTCCCGTCAGCCGGTTGAGCAGGCTCGACTTGCCCGCGTTGGTGTACCCGGCGATGGCCACGGACGGCACCTCGCGGGTGCGCCGGACGTCGCGCTTGACGTCGCGCGCGGTGCGCATGTGGGCGAGCTGACGGCGCAGCTTGGCCATCTTGTCGTTGATGCGCCGACGGTCGGTCTCGATCTTGGTCTCACCGGGACCGCGTGTGCCCACGCCGCCGCCCGCACCGCCGCCGGAACCGCCGGCCTGCCGGGAGAGCGAGTCGCCCCAGCCGCGCAGTCGGGGCAGCAGGTAGCTGAGCTGGGCCAGTTCGACCTGGGCCTTGCCCTCGCTGCTGCTGGCGTGCTGGGCGAAGATGTCCAGGATCAGTGCGGTGCGGTCGACCACCTTGACCTTGACGACGTCCTCGAGCTGGCGCAGCTGGCCGGGGGTGAGCTCCCCGTCGCAGATGACGGTGTCGGCGCCGGTCGCCTCGACGATGTCGCGCAGCTCGGCAGCCTTGCCCTTGCCGACGTAGGTCGCCGGGTCGGGCTTGGAGCGGCGCTGGGTGAGGCCTTCGAGGACGAGCGCCCCGGCGGTCTCGGACAGTGCCGCGAGTTCGGTGAGCGAGTTGTCGGCGTCGGTCTGGTTGCCGCTGGTCCACACGCCGATGAGGACGACGCGTTCCAGCCGCAGTGCGCGGTACTCGACCTCGGTGATGTCGGTGAGTTCGGTGGAGAGCCCCTGCACGCGACGGAGCGCGTGGCGTTCGGCCAGTTCCATCTCACCCTGGTCGGGGGTGTTCCTCGGACCGTCATGGCGGTCGCCGTCGGCCTCGGCCCTACGGGTCGCGTCGGTTCCGTCGACCCCGTCCCCGATGGTGATCGCCTCGCGGAACGCGTCCTCGCCTGCGGCCTCGTGGCCGTGCTCGGAGCTTCCGCGGGTGTCAGCTGTATTCATATCCCTCCAGGTGGGTCAACGCGGCCGCCGCCGTGATTCTTCCCGTGAGCGGGCCCGCGGTGGGTGCCCTGTCGATGGTGGCACTTCGCCGCCGCCGGGGCATCTGAATTATCGCAGGCCAGGTGACAGGCGACACTGCGCCTTTCGGAGCGGTGCGCAGTGGACCGGTTACCCTCCGTCGATACTGACCGAAGAAGTTCGGAACTTCCAGGCGGAATTTTCCGGAAGCTTCACATCGCGGGAAAGTTTCCGATCATGTGCCCGGGCAGCGACGTTGACCGCGCGGCGGCGCTGACGGTAGCGTCGTTTTCCACATACCAAAAGCATATTTCGTATTGCGGAAGGTTTCCATGGGCGCCACGCACGGGGTCGAGATCACCGGCCCCCTCCACGACCGGTTCGACGAGATCCTCACGGATGAGGCCCTCGCCCTCGTCGCCGAACTCCACCGCACCTTCGAGGGACGCCGCCAGGAGCTCCTCGCCGCGCGCAGGACCCGCGAGGAGCAGATCTCCGCGGGGACCGACCTCGACTTCCTCCCCGAGACCAAGCACATCCGCGAGGACGACAGCTGGCAGGTCGCCCCGCCCGCCCCGGGCATCACGGACCGCCGGGTCGAGATCACCGGCCCCACCGACCGCAAGATGACCATCAACGCGCTCAACTCCGGCGCGAAGGTGTGGCTGGCCGACTTCGAGGACGCCAACACCCCGCTGTGGGAGAACATGATCGGCGGGCAGCTCAACCTGCGTGACGCCCTCGACCGGCAGATCGACTTCACCTCCCCGCAGGGCAAGACCTACGCCCTGAAGGAGGACGGCGAGCTCGCGACCATCGTCGTGCGCCCGCGCGGCTGGCACCTGGACGAGAAGCACATCCTCGTCGACGGCCGGCGGGTGAGCGGCGGCATCGTCGACTTCGCGCTCTACTTCCTCCACAGCGCCGAGCGGCAGATCGCCAAGGGCAAGGGCCCGTACTTCTACCTGCCCAAGATGCAGAGCCACCTGGAGGCGCGGCTCTGGAACGACATCTTCGTCCTGGCCCAGGAGCGTTCGGGCATCCCGCGCGGCACCATCCGCGCCACCTGCCTGATCGAGACCATCCCGGCCGCGTTCGAGATGGAGGAGATCCTCTACGAGCTGCGCGAGCACTCCGCCGGCCTCAACGCCGGCCGCTGGGACTACCTGTTCAGCATCATCAAGACGCACCGCACCCGTGGCCGCCGCTTCCTGCTGCCCGAGCGCAACGCCGTGACCATGACCGCGCCGTTCATGCGCGCGTACACCGAGCTGCTGGTCAAGACCTGCCACAAGCGCGGCGCCCACGCCATCGGCGGCATGGCCGCGTTCATCCCGTCCCGCAGGGACGCCGAGGTGAACGAGGTCGCCTTCGCCAAGGTCCGCGACGACAAGTCCCGCGAGTCCGGCGACGGGTTCGACGGTTCGTGGGTGGCCCACCCGGACCTGGTCCCGGTCGCCATGGAGATCTTCGACGGCGTCCTCGGCGAACGTCCGAACCAGATCGACAAGAAGCGCCCCGAGGTCGAGGCGACCTCGGCGGACCTGCTCTCCGTCGACCGGACTCCGGGCGGCGTCACCCTCGCCGGCCTGAGCGGCAACATCAACGTCGCCCTCCAGTACCTGGCGGCCTGGATGGGCGGCAACGGCGCGGTGGCCATCCACAACCTGATGGAGGACGCCGCGACCGCCGAGATCTCCCGGTCCCAGATCTGGCAGTGGCTGCACAACGACGTCACCCTCGACGGCGGGGAGAAGGTCACCGCCGAACTGGTCAGGCGGCTCATCGACGAGGAGCTCGCGACCATCCGGGAGTCCCAGGGGGAGGCGTTCGACGAGGGCCTCTACCAGCAGGCCAAGGAGCTGTTCTCCGAGGTCGCCCTCGCCGACGACTACGTGGACTTCCTGACGCTGCCGGCCTACGAGCGCATGCCGTAGCCCGAAGCTGATTCCATAAACCGGAAGAGAGTTTCCACTGCACCCCTTGCTCCGGCAGGGGGTGCAGTCGTACGTTCCCCTTGCGAGGTCGCAGCCGGGGAAGGCGATCCCGGACCCGCTTCGGAACAGCCCGGGAGGCGCCATGTCCGAGACCGCACCCGCGACGCGGATCCCGGCGGCACTGGCCGCCCTGGTCCCCCGGCTACGGGAGATCTGCGGTGAGGACGGCGTCCTGACCGACACCTCCCGGCGCCGCACCTTCGAGAGCGACGGGCTCACCCACCACCGGTCCGTCCCCGGCGTCGTCGTGCTCCCCACCACCGCCGACCAGGTCGCCGCCGTCGTCCGGCTCTGCGCCGACCGCGGCGTCCCCTTCGTGCCGCGCGGGGCCGGCACCGGGCTCTCCGCGGGGGCGCTCCCCCACGCCGAGGGCGTCCTGATCGTCACCTCGAGGATGCGCCGCATCATCGAGATCGACGTCGCGAACGAGTGCGCCGTCGTCGAGCCCGGGGTGGCCAACCTCGACGTCACCCGCGCCGCGGCCCCCTACGGCTACTACTACGCGCCCGACCCGTCCAGCCAGCAGGTGTGCTCGGTGGGCGGCAACGTCGCCGAGAACTCCGGCGGCGCCCACTGCCTCAAGTACGGGTTCACCGTCAACCACGTGCGCGGCCTCGACATCGTCACTCCCTCCGGTGAGCTCGTCCGCCTCGGCGGCCGGAGCCCCGACGCGCCCGGCTACGACCTCATCGGCGCGTTCGTCGGTTCCGAGGGCACCCTCGGCATCGCCACCCGCATCACCGTCAACCTGACCCGCGCCCCGGAGAAGACCGTGACCCTGCTGTCCGCGTTCGCGTCGATGGACGCGGGCGGCCGGGCGGTCAGCTCCATCATCTCCGCCGGGGTGCTGCCCTCCGCCATCGAGATGATGGACGCGCTCGCCATCGAGGCCGCCGAACGCGCCGTGGCCTGCGGCTACCCCGAGGGTGCGGCGGCGGTGCTGGTCGTGGAGCTGGACGGCCCGGCCGAGGAGGTCGACGCCCAGCTCGTCGAGGTCACCCGGCTGTGCGGTGACGCGGGCTCCTTCGAGACCCGGGCCGCCAGCGGCGCCGAGGAGCGCGCCCGCATCTGGAAGGGCCGCAAGTCGGCGTTCGCCGCCGTGGGCAGGATCAGCCCCGCCTACATCGTCCAGGACGGCGTCGTCCCCCGCACCGCCCTGCCCGAGGTGCTGCGCCGCATCACCGAGCTGTCGGAGTCCAGCGGCATCCGCGTCGCCAACGTCTTCCACGCCGGTGACGGCAACCTCCACCCCCTCGTCCTGTTCGACGACTCCGAGCCCGGCGCGGGAGACCGTGCGGAGGAGGTCTCCGGGGCCATCCTCGACCTGTGCATCGAACACGGCGGCTCCATCACCGGCGAACACGGCGTCGGCGTGGACAAGGCGTGCAAGATGCCGCGCATGTACGGGCCGGACGACCTCGCGACGTTCGACCTCTTCCGCCGGTCCTTCGACCCCGACGGCATCGCCAACCCGGACAAGCTGCTCCCCACGCCCCGCCTGTGCGGCGAACGGCCGGGTGTCCGCAGGGGCGTGCACCCGCTCGTGGAGTCGGGGCGGGCCGAACAGTTCTGAGCGACGGCCCCGACAACGAGGGAGAGCACGTGACACCCGCCGAGATGCCGGACGTCGCGGGGTGCGCCCTGCGGAGGGGGGCCTCCGACGACGCCGTGGGGGCGATCGTCCCCGACCACGTGGCGCGGCCCGACGACACCGGCGCGCTCGGCCGGGTCATGGCGGCGGCCGAGAGGCACGGACTGACCGTCGTCGCGCGCGGCAACGGCACCGCCATGGACTGGGGCGGCGTCCCGCGCGGCGCGTCCCTGCTCGTCGACACCGCCGGCCTGTCCTGGATCGACCACATCGCGGGCGACCTCGTCGTCGAGGCGGGCGCGGGCACCCCCGTCGCCGACCTCTTCGCCGTGCTGGAAACCGCCGGGCAGCGCCTGTCCGTGGACCCCGTCCGCGAGGGCGGCACCGTCGGCGGCATGGTCGCCACGGGGGTGTGCGGCCCGCGCCGCCTGCTCACGGGCGCTCTGCGCGACCTGGTCATCGGCATGACCGTCGTACGCGCCGACGGGGTGGTGGCGCGCAGCGGCGGCCGGGTGGTCAAGAACGTGGCTGGGTACGACCTGGCCAAGCTGCACACCGGGGGCTTCGGCACCCTCGGCGTGATCGCGTCGGTGGCCTTCCGCCTGCACCCGCTGCCACCCGCCGTGCGCGTGGTGACCGCCCCCCTGGCCTCACGCGAGCACGCGGAGCGGATCACGGCCGCCCTGCGCGCGACCACGGTCGTCCCCGCGGCGGTGGAGCTCCACTGGCCCTCCCGTCTCCCTCCACCACCCTCAACCGACGCCTCCGGCGCAGCCCAACCCTCCCGTCTCCCTCCACCACCCTCAACCGACGCCTCCGGCGCAGCCCAACCCACCCGTCTCCCTCCACCACCCTCAACCGACGCCTCCGGCACCCCCAGCACCCCGAGCACCGCCGGCACCGACCGTCCCCACGACGTCCGGGGCCCACTGCTGCAGGTGGTGCTGGAGGGGACGCCAGAGGGGCTGGACGCCCGGACCGCCACGGTGCTCGCAGTGCTCAGCGGCACAGGCCCGCGGGACGGCTCCGTCCCGGACGCGCCCAGGGTCGACCGGGACCTGCCGACGGGTTGGGGGCTGCTCCCGGCAGGAGGCACCGTCGCCCGCGTGACCGTCCCCCCGGCCGAGTCGGTGGCCGCCGCCGAGGCCCTGGGAGCCGTGGCAGGGACCGTGCACGGAGCCGACGCCCGGATCTCCGGTTCGGTGCCCCGAGGGGCCCTCTTCGCCGCGTTCGCCCCGGGCACGCCCGCCGACGCCGTGGCCGGTGTGCTGGCCGAGGCCCGTTCCCGCCCCGGCTGGTCGGCGACCCTGCTGCGCGCGGAACCGCACGTCCACGCCGCCGGGGTGGACCCGTGGGGCGAGATCCCCGGCCTGCCGCTGATGCGGGCCGTCAGGGACGCCTTCGACCCCGGCCGCCGCCTGGCCCCCGGGCGTTTCGCCGACGGCGCCTGAACCGGCGCCCGCACCTTCCGAGAACCTGAGGGAGAGCCCGTGACCGACCACCCGACCGACACCCCGCGCGAACGCGACCAGGTGTTCGGCGACCTGTTGAACGAGTGCGTCCACTGCGGTTTCTGCCTTCCCACCTGCCCCACGAACGTGCTCTGGGGACAGGAGATGGACTCCCCGCGCGGCCGCATCCACCTGATGTCCCAGATGCACACCGAGGACGTCCTCACGCCCACGGCGGTCGGTCACTTCGACAACTGCCTGGGATGCCTGGCGTGCGTCTCGTCGTGCCCGTCCGGCGTGGCCTACGACGCCCTCATCGAGCACACGCGGCAGAGGGTGGAGGAGGAGCACGAACGCCCGCCGGGCGAGCGGGTCCTGCGGGGAGCCGTCTTCTCCCTGTTCCCCTACCGGCGCAGGCTGCGCCTCATGCGGGGACCGCTGCGCGCCTACCAGGCCACGGGGGTGTCCTCCCTGGTCCGCCGCTCGGGGCTCCTGGAACGGATCTCCCCGGCCCTCGCCACCATGGAGCGCATCTCACCGCCGCTGTCGTCGCCCCCTCCCCCGCTCCCCTCCCTGGTTCCCGCCGTCGGAAGGGCGCGCGCCCGGGTGGGCATGCTCGTCGGGTGCGTCCAGGGGGCGTTCTTCCCCGAGGTCAACACCGCGACCGCGCGCGTGCTGGCCCTGGAGGGCTGCGACGTCGTGATCCCCCGTTCGCAGGGGTGCTGCGGGGCCCTCTCCGGGCACTCCGGGCGCTTGGAGGAGTCCGCCGGTTTCGCCCGGCGCCTCGTCGAGGTGTTCGAGCGGGCGGGCGTCGACCGGATCGTGGTCAACTCCGCCGGATGCGGCTCCAGCATGAAGCACTTCGACCGCACCCTGGCCGAGGCGGGCGCGGACGACGCGTGGGTGCGGCGGGCGCGTGACCTGTCCGCGAAGGTCGTGGACCTCACCGAGTTCCTGGTGGACCTGGGGCCGAAGGCCGAGCGCCATCCCCTGCCGCTGCACGTCGCCTACCACGACGCGTGCCACCTCTCCCACGGCCAGGGGATCACCCGGGCGCCCCGCGCGCTCCTCGCGGGCGTCCCGGGACTGCGCGTGTCCGACCTGCCGGACAAGGAGATCTGCTGCGGTTCAGCGGGCGTGTACAACCTGCTCCGACCGGAGGCCGCCCGGGAGCTCGGCGACCGCAAGGGCGAGGGCGTGGCCTCCACCGGGGCCGACGTGCTGGTGTCGGGCAACCCCGGATGCTCACTCCAGATCGCGTCCGCGATGGAGCGCGCGGGGACACCGGTCGCGGTCACCCACACCGCCCGGGTGCTCGACGCGTCACTGCGCGGGCTCACCGTCGACCGGTTGCTGGGGCGCTGACCCGGGGCCGGAGTCGTCCACAGGTACCGGCCGGGGCTGCCCCCACCGGCTCTTCGATGGTTTCCTGGAAACAGGGGGGTTCCCTCCCCCGCGCGCTGTGACGTGCCCCGGGACGCCCGCGCCCCCGGGGCCACCCGCACGCCCCGGGGCGCCCGCCTCCGCCGCCCGCTGCTCCGACCCGCACCGTCTCGCGTGACCCACATCACGATCATCCGCGCGGTTTTTTCCTCTCCCCCTCGAACAACGGCCGCCCCGCCGACACAAGAGGGTGACAGAGAGGAGTTGCCGATGGCGAGAATCCACGACGGCGACCCGCCCGGACACGCGGAGTTCAACGCGGTGTTCGAGAAGCACTACGACGCGGTGTACAACTACGCGCGCCGCCGGGTCGGCCCCGACCTGGCCGACGACGTCGCCTCCGAGGCGTTCGTCGTCGCATGGCGGCGGCGGGACAGGGTGCCCACGGACCGGGAACTCCCCTGGCTGTACGCCTGCGCCCGCCGCATCACCCTCGCGGCGCTGCGCGACGTCCGGAAGCGGGGCGAGGTCCCCGTTCCCCCGGACGAGCTCTGGCGGGACTCCCAGGACGACACCGAGCAGGTCATCCGCCGCGAGACCGCGCTCACCGCGCTGGCCGGGCTCTCCGACACCGACCGCGAGCTCGTGATGCTCGTGACCTGGGAGGGCTTGAGCAGCCGCGAGGCGGCCCGGGTGGTGGGCTGTGCGCCCGTGACCGCCCGGGGGCGCCTCCACCGCGCCCGCAGACGACTTCAGGCGCTCCTGGACGACACCGCCCAGGCCGCCCCGGACACCCCTGACAGAGAGGACGCGTCGTGGACGACGTCAACGCGCTTCGCTCGCTCCTGAACGACACCGACCCCCGCGCCGGGCGAACGACCGACTTCTCCGACCGCCAGCGCGCCCGTACGAAGGCCATCGCCATGCTCGACACCGCTCCCGCCCAGCGCCCCCTGTGGCGCCGGATCCCCGTTCTCGCCGGCGCCGCCGGGTTCGTCGCCGCCACCACCGCCGCCGTCCTGGTGATCGGCACCGCGGGCGGCGGGCCGGCGGGGATCCCCGCCGCGTACGCGGCGCCGCCGGAACCCATCGACGTCACCTCCGGCACGCCCGAACCCGGCGCCGACAGGCTGCTCGCCCTCGCGGAGACGGCCGGGACCGGCGGCGAGGCCCCCGGCGACGGCGACGTCGCCCATGTCTCCTCGACCGGGCAGGAGCTGTTCACCGTCACCAGCTTCGCCGGTGAGGAGCCCAGTGACGACGACCTGCACAGTGCGGGCTTCATCCCCTACGACTGGCAGTACTGGCAGGGCCCCGGGGGCGACATCCGGGAGCTCCGCACGGCGGGAGAGGCCGAGGACACCCGCGGCGACGTCGAGGACCACCGGGAGTTCCTCGACAACCGGTCCGACGACTACGAGAGCACCATTCACGAGAGCCTCGTCCTCCCGCGGGACCTTCCCACCGACGCGGACTCCATGACGCAGGCCCTCCTCGGCTGGGGGGAGGGCGAGGTCCCCCCGGCCGACAGCCCCGAAGCGGACGCGGCCGTCATCAACGCCCTGAACCACCTCTACGACAACCGTCCGCTCGACGGCGACGAGCTGGCCGCCACCCTGCGCGTCCTCGCCGGGTTCTCCGGCGTCGAGTACGCCGGACCGACCCAGGACCCCATCGCCCGCGACGGCGAAATCTTCCAGGTCCGGGTGGAGGAGGCCACGCAGACCAACGAGTACCGCTACGTCCTCGACACCGACACCGGCGCCGTGCTCTACCGCGACGTCACCCTGCTCGAGGAGGAGCCCGGCGAGTCCTCCCTGGAGCAGCACGGCCTCGAACTCCCGGTGACCGTGTCCTACCGGACCTACGTCTGGTCGGGTTGGGTTCCGGAGATCGGTGACCGCCCCTGACCCGGGCCCCGTGTCCGGCTCCGGTGAGGGGCCGCACGTGAACCAGGCGGTGCCCGGTCCGGCGCGCGGACCGGGCACCGCCGTGTCCGGGTTCGGAGGCGGTCCGCTCCGGACGGTCGGGCATGCGCCCCGGCACCGCGCGGAGGGGCGCCGGGGGGCGGAGCCCCGCCCGGTGGTCGCCGCGCCCGGCCGGAAAGGACCCGGCCGGGGCGGCCGACCGTCAGATGACCAGGGAGGTCTCGCCCTCCGCCACGATGGCGGCGGGGCCGCTCAGCCTCGCGCCGTCGGAGTCCAGGAACACGGTGCACTCACCGCCGAGGACCCGCACGCGCCAGGTGGCGCCCTCGCCGGCCGGGGTGGCCGCGGCCGCGGCGGCGACGATCCCGGTTCCGCAGGAGCGGGTCTCACCGGAGCCGCGCTCGAAGACGCGCATCTCCAGGACTCCGGGCTCGACCTCGGTGTACACCTCGACGTTGGCGCCCGCGGGGAAGGCCTCGCGGTCCAGCAGCGGCGGCTCGGTCAGGTCCACGTCCGCGACGGGTCCGGACACCTCGCAGGCCAGGTGCGGGTTGCCCACCGAGATCTGCGCCCCGTGCACCACCTGCCGCGCGAGCTTCGCCGACGACGTGCCCTGCCTCTCGACCCGGCCCATGTCGACGGTGATGTCGCCGTCGGCCTCGACCCGGGCCTCCTTGGCTCCGTCCCTCGTCCCCACCTCGAAGACGTCGCCCTCGACCAGCCCGGCGTGCAGCAGGTAACGGGCGAACACCCGCACACCGTTGCCGCACATCTCCGCGACAGTCCCGTCGGAGTTGCGGTAGTCCATGAACCACTCCGCGCGTTCCGCGGTGCGCGCGGACGGCGCGAGCGCCTCGCCCAGGACCCGTGTACGCACGACGCGCAGGATCCCGTCACCGCCGATGCCCGCACGGCGGTCGCACAGCAGACGGACGGCCTCCTCCGTGAGGTCGAGCTCCCCGTCGGGGTCGGGGAGGATCACGAAGTCGTTCTCTGTTCCGTGGCCCTTGGCGAATCGCATGCCGACCATCCTAGGCGTGGTCACGGCGTGTCCCCGCCCCCCCGCCTCCTGCGCGGGCGCCGGGCTCCACCGCACGGGCGCCGATCCTCCGAACCGGCCGAGGCAGGCCGCGGACTGACTACGCTGGAGGAATGATCAAGGTGATCGCGGTTGTCGGCCCGACCGCTGTGGGCAAGTCGGATCTCGCCGTCGAGCTGGCCCTCCGGCTCGAGGAACGCACCGGACGTCGCGGCGAGGTCATCAACGCCGACTCCATGCAGCTCTACCGCGGCATGGACATCGGCACCGCCAAGCTCGGCACGGCCGAGAGACGCGAGGTCCCCCACCACCTGCTGGACGTCTGGGAGGTCAGCGAACCCGCCGACGTGGCCAGCTACCAGGACATGGCCCGCGAGCGCGTGGAGGACTGCGCCGACAGGGACGTCATCCCCGTCCTCGTGGGGGGTTCCGGGCTCTACGTCCGAGCGGTCCTGGACCATCTGGAGTTTCCCGGCACCGATCCCGGTGTGCGGGCCCGCCTGGAGTCGGAGCTGGGCGACGTCGGCCCGGGGGTGCTCCACGCACGGCTGGCGGAGGCCGACCCCGCGGCCGCGCGCACCATCCTGCCCGGGAACGGGCGGCGGATCGTGCGTGCGCTGGAGGTCATCGAGCTGACCGGGCAGCCGTTCACCGCGAACCTGCCGGACCACACGTCCTTCTACCCGTGCACGCAGATCGGGGTGTCCTCCCCCCGCCCCGAACTGGACGAGCGCATCGACGCCCGCGTGGAGCGCATGTGGGACCAGGGCCTCCTGGAGGAGGTCCGCGCCCTGGACGGACAGGGTCTGCGCGAGGGCCGTACGGCGTCCCGCGCCCTCGGGTACGCCCAGGCACTGGCCCAGCTCGACGGCGAGATGTCCGCGGAGGAGGCGAAGGCGGCCACCGCCCAGGCGACCCGGCGCTTCGCCCGCCGCCAGGAGTCGTGGTTCCGCCGCGACCCCCGGGTGCGCTGGCTGCCCTACGACGCCCCTGACCTGGTCGAGCGCGCCCTGGCCCAGGTGGAGACGGCGCTGTCCGGCACGCCCGAGGAGCCGGGGGAGGCCCTGGTCGACGTGGCGACGCTGGTCCCGCACGCGCAGCACTACGCCGGGTAGCCCCCGGGCACGACACGCAGTTTCGGAGGACCGGACCCCGCCGGGGGCCGGTCCTCTTCGTCATGGCGCCTCTCCACCCCTTGTCCCCGGAGGATCCTTCGTCTACTTTGACTCTGTGACCAGATTTCAAAATCAGTCACAGAGTCAGAACGGAGAGGTGGGGATATGGTCGTCGCGTCAACATGCGTGGTCAAGCCGTACCCCGCCCGTCCCAGACTCGCAGGAGCACACCGTGGCCCCGTCGACCGGCCCGCACCCGGGCCCCTCCACCGCCCCCTCCTCCCCGGCCGCCGAGGCTGCCGCGACCGAACGGGAACTGCGGTCCGACCGCATCCTGGACGCGGCGGAGGAGCTGCTGGTGGCCTGGGGGCGCCGCAAGATCACCATCGAGGACGTCGCCAGGAGGGCGAAGGTCGGCAAGGGCACCGTGTACCTCCACTTCGCCACCAAGGAGGCCCTGCTGCTCACCGTGGTCATGCGGGCGCAGCTCGGCCTGATGCGGCAGGTCCTCGACTTCATGGGCCGGTCGCCCGACAACGTGCGGCCCAGCGAGGTCGCCCGGTCCGTCTACCTGAGCCATCTCGACTCCCCGCTGATGCGGGCCGTCTTCACGGGAGGCACCGAATCCCTCGGCAACCTCTCGCGCGACGCGGCCGCCCTGGTCGGGGAGATCGTCGTCGAGCGCCAGAGGAGCATGGAAGCCTACTGGGGCGTGCTGCGCGACCTCGGCCTGCTGCGCTCCGACCTGCCCGCCGACAACCAGCTGTACGCCTACAACGCGCTCGTCCTCGCCCACCTGGTCACCCCGCCGGTCCTCGAACAACAGGGACTGCACGTGCCCGACCACGACGAGCGCGCCGACCTCATGGCACGGAGCATCCGGCTGCTCCTGGAGCAGGACACCGCGCCGGAGGACACGCGCAAGGCCCAGACCAGGGCCCTGGAGATCCTCTCCGCCCTGTACAGGAGCATGCGCTCGGAGATCGAACGACTGCAACAGTCACCACGCACCGCCTGACACCTCCCGAGGAGGGCCCATGCCGCCCACGCCCCCGACCGCCCGCGACGACCTCATCGACCTGCGCTCCCCCGAGTTCGCAGCCGACCCCTTCCCGGTGATCGAGCGGGTCCGCGCCGCCGGCGGGTCGGCCCCGGCCCTGTTCGTCGACACCATGGAAGCCGTCCTCTTCGTGGAGGACGAGGACGTGCGCACCATCCTCGGCGACCGCCGGTTCGTCCTCGACCCCGCCAACGTCAGGGGGGAGGCCACGGCGACGCGCTCCGACGTCCTCAGCAGTCTGGGCATCCGGCCGGACCTGGTCACCTACCTGACCGAGTCCCTCCTCGACAAGGACGCCGAGGACCACACCCGGCTGCGCAAGCTCGTCTCGCGGACGTTCACCGTGCGCCGGGTCAACGAGATGCGGCCCAGGGTCCAGCGGATCACCGACGACCTGCTCTCCCGGCTCCCCGACCTGGCCGACGCGGACGGGGTCGTGGACCTCATGCCGCACTTCGCCTATCCGCTGCCCATCGCGGTGATCTGCGACCTGGTCGGGGTCCCGGCGGAGGAACGCGACGTGTGGCGGTCGTGGAGCGACCGGCTGTCAGGGTTCGACCCCGCCCGCCCCGACCTCATGAACAGCGCTCTCGGCGAGATGGTCGAGCACATCAGGGGGATGCTGGCCGCGCGGAGGACCGAGCCGACCGACGACCTGCTCGGCGCCCTGGTCCGGGCCCGCGACGAGGACGGCGGACGCCTCAGTGAGAGCGAGCTCATCACACTGGTGTTCACACTGGTCATCGCCGGTCACGAGACGACCGCGCACCTGCTCGGCAACGGCGTCCGCGCCCTGCTCGACCACCCGGCCCAGTGGGGGATGCTCCGCGAGGACCCGGGGCTGCTGCCCTCGGCCGTGCACGAGATGCTCCGCTACGGCGGCACCGCGGTGATCGCCAAGGCCAGGTACGCCGTCGAGGACGTCGAACTGCGGGCCGGCCTCGTCGCGGCCGGACAGCGCGCCATCGCGGTCATCGGCGGCGCCAACCGCGACCCGTCGGTCCACGCGGACCCCGGCCGGTTCGACATCACGCGCCACCACGGCAGGCCGGGGGAGGCCCACGTGGGCTTCGGCCACGGCCTCCACTACTGCCTGGGGGCCGCACTGGCCCGCCAGGAGGGGGAGGTGGGCGTCGGTTCGCTGATCGCGGCCCATCCGAACCTGTCCCTGGTCCCCGGACGCGAGCCGCGGCCGGGACGCGTGCCCGGCACCCTGCGGATGGACAGCCTGCCGGTCCGTCTCTGAGCCCGGCCGCCGGGCCCCGGGCGGCGCCACGCCCCGGGCCCGGCGGTCCGGCGGCCCCTCCTCGGCCGGGGCCTCCGCCGCGATGGGCTCCGGGAACGGTGACGGCCCCCGGCGCTCATCGCGCCGGGGGCCGTCGTGTTCGTTACCGCGTCCGGGGACCGGTTCCCCGACCGGACGCCCTCAGGCGTCGCAGCACCCGCCGGCGGCGGCGGGCTGCTCCTCGGGGACGCCGATCCGGGGCATCCCCAGCAGGACCTCGGGCTTGGCGGCCTCGACCGGTCGACCGTTCCGGGCCGCCCAGGCGTCGCCCGAGCGGGTGCGGCGCAGTCCGCGGATCCCCGAGTCGGACACCAGGTGGTGCGGTGCCGCGTAGGTGACCTCGACGGTCACCACGTCCCCGGGACGCGGCTCCTCGCCCCCGCCGACCGCGAAGTGGACCAGGCGGTTGTCGGGGGCGCGGCCGGACAGGCGCCGGTGCTCGCCGTCCTTCTTGCCCTCGCCCTCGGACACCAGCAGGTCGACCTCGCGGCCGACCAGCTTCTTGTTCTCCTCCCAGGAGACCTGGTCCTGGAGGTCGACGAGCCGCTGGTAGCGGTCCTTGACGACCTCCGGCGGGACCTGGCCGTCCATGGTGGCGGCCGGGGTCCCGGGGCGCTTGGAGTACTGGAAGGTGTACGCCATGGAGAAGCGTGCCTCGCGGACCACGTGGAGGGTCTCCTGGAAGTCCTCCTCCGTCTCCCCGGGGAAGCCCACGATGATGTCCGTGGTGATCGCGGCGTGCGGCATGGCGGCGCGCACCTTCTCCACGATGCCGAGGAAGCGCTCCTGGCGGTAGGAGCGGCGCATGTCCTTGAGGACCTTGCTGGACCCCGACTGCAGCGGCATGTGCAGCTGCGGCATGACGTTGGGGGTCTCGGCCATGGCCTCGATGACGTCGTCGGTGAAGTCGCGCGGGTGCGGGGAGGTGAAGCGCACGCGCTCCAGCCCCTCGACCTCGCCGCAGGCGCGCAGCAGCTTGGAGAAGGCCTGGCGGTCGCCGAAGCCGCTGCCGTAGGCGTTGACGTTCTGGCCGAGCAGGGTGATCTCGCTGACGCCCTCGTCGACGAGGGCGCGCACCTCGGCGAGCACGTCTCCCGGACGGCGGTCCTGCTCCTTGCCGCGCAGGGCGGGCACGATGCAGAAGGTGCACGTGTTGTTGCACCCCACGGAGATCGACACCCACGCGGCGTACGCGGACTCGCGGCGGCTGGGGAGTGTGGAGGGGAAGTGCTCCAGGGACTCGGCGATCTCGACCTGGGCCTCGCGCTGGACGCGTGCGCGCTCCAGCAGCGTGGGCAGCGAACCGATGTTGTGGGTGCCGAACACGACGTCGACCCAGGGGGCGCGGCGCACGATCTCGCCGCGGTCCTTCTGGGCCAGGCAGCCGCCGACGGCGATCTGCATCCCGGGGTTGGCGTCCTTGACCGGGCGCAGGTGCCCGAGGTTGCCGTAGAGGCGGTTGTCTGCGTTCTCCCGGACCGCACAGGTGTTGAAGACGACGATGTCTGCGGCGGTGTCCTCGGCTGCGCGCGCGTACCCAGCGTCCTCCAGCAGACCGGAGAGGCGCTCGGAGTCGTGGACGTTCATCTGGCAGCCGTAGGTCCGCACTTGGTAGGTACGACTCTGGCTCACGGGACCAGGCTATCCGGTGCGGTGCACCGCCCGGAGCCCTCGCGGCGCCTCCGGCCGTCCGCTCCCGGACACGCACCGTAGCGCGCGCCTCCGAGGGCGTTCGGTATCGCCCGGGAACGGAAGCGGATTCCGGGGTGACCGATAGTCGGCGCCGCGCATCGGAGATGCCACGGGGCCAGTACTCAGAGTGGCGAAAACAAACCGAACAACGTTCACTGGTAACGTTTCCAGTCGTGAGTCTGTAACAAGTACGCCACCGCCAATTCGCGTGGCGTTTTCAGGGTGACAGTGCTCGTCGAACCCACTAAGTTCCCCCACATGACATCAACTCCTCTCGTCGTGCTGGAGAACGTCAACAAGCACTTCGGCGACCTTCACGTGCTCCAAGACATCAACCTGACGGTCAACTCCGGCGAGGTGGTAGTCGTCATCGGACCGTCCGGGTCCGGAAAGTCGACTCTATGCCGGGCGATCAACCGTCTGGAGACCATCGACTCCGGGGTGATCACCCTGGACGGACAGCCCCTCCCTGCGGAGGGGCGCGGCCTCGCCAAGCTCCGCAGCGACGTCGGCATGGTGTTCCAGTCCTTCAACCTGTTCGCACACAAGACCGTGTTGCAGAACGTGACGCTGGGCCCCACCAAGGTCCTGCGCAAGTCGAAGGCCGACGCCGACAAGCGCGGCATGGAGCTGCTGGACCGGGTCCGGATCGGCAACCAGGCGAACAAGTACCCCGCCCAGCTCTCCGGCGGGCAGCAGCAGCGTGTGGCCATCGCCCGTGCCCTGGCGATGAACCCCAAGGTGCTCCTCTTCGACGAGCCCACCTCCGCGCTCGACCCGGAGATGGTCCAGGAGGTCCTGGACGTCATGACCGACCTCGCGACCGAGGGTATGACCATGGTCGTCGTCACCCACGAGATGGGCTTCGCCCGTCGCGCCGCCAACCGTGTGGTCTTCATGGCCGACGGTCAGATCGTCGAGGAGAACACGCCGGACGAGTTCTTCACGAACCCCCGGTCCGAGCGGGCCCAGGACTTCCTGTCCAAGATCCTGTCCCACTAGGCATCCCCCCTTTCCTCCCCTTTTCTCCTCACGAACCCAAGGAAGAGGTCCCGACATGCGAGTCGGACGTATCAGTAGCATCCTCGGCGGCGCCGCGGCTCTGTCCTTCGCCCTCACCGCCTGCGGTACCGCCGACGTCGGCGGCGGCGGCGACGACAGCGGCGACGGCGAGGGCGGTGGCGACACCATCACCATCGGCGTCAAGTACGACCAGCCGGGCCTCGGCCTCCTGGAGGGCGACACCCCCGTCGGCTTCGACGTCGACGTCGCCACCTACATCGCCGGCGAGCTCGGCTACTCCCCCGAGCAGATCAACTGGGAGGAGGCTGCCTCCGCCAACCGCGAGTCCTTCCTCCAGCAGGGCACCGTCGACATGGTGATCGCCACCTACTCGATCACCGACGAGCGCCGCCAGGTCGTCGACTTCGCGGGTCCGTACTACGTCGCCCAGCAGGACATCCTGGTGGCCGCCGACAACACCGACATCGAGGGTCCCGAGGACCTGGACGGCCAGGTGCTGTGTTCGGCCTCCGGCTCCCGGTCGGCCAACAACATCGTCGACGACATGGGGATCGACGCCGAGCTGCGCGAGGCCGGCAACTACTCCGAGTGCCTCGAACTCCTCGGCAACGGCACCGTCGACGCGGTGACCACGGACAACACCATCCTCGCGGGCTTCGCGGCGCAGAACCCCGACACCTACCGGATGGTCAACAACCCGTTCGGCGAGGAGAAGTACGGTGTGGGCCTGCCCGCCGGCTCCACCGAGCGCTGCGAGGAGGTCAACGCCGCCATCACGC
The DNA here is from genome assembly GCF_036327455.1 of Nocardiopsis codii. Classification (NCBI taxonomy): domain Bacteria; kingdom Bacillati; phylum Actinomycetota; class Actinomycetes; order Streptosporangiales; family Nocardiopsidaceae; genus Nocardiopsis; species Nocardiopsis codii. Next base: position 89,724 of record NZ_JAUZMY010000001.1, read on the forward strand.
AGATGTGGGAGGAGGGCGCCGCGACCGACGCCCTGGAGACCGCCTTCGGCGCCACCGACTTCGCCTTCGAAGAGGAAGTCCCCGCGATCGAGGACTGCGCCTAAGTCCACCCCTGTACTGACCGCGTGCCCGCGGCGGGGCCGGATTCCAGACCCGCCGCGCGGCCCTTGACCAGCTGGGACCCATGGAAGCCTTTCTCAGCAATATCGACAGGGTTGTCGACGGTTTCTCATGGACCGTCCGGCTCACCCTCCTCAGCGCTCTCTTCTCCTTCGTTCTGGGCATCCTGCTCACCGCGATGCGGGTCTCCCCCGTGCCGCTGCTGCGTGCCCTTTCCACGGCCTACGTGGAGGGCGTCAGGAACACCCCCCTGACCCTGGTTCTCCTGTTCTGCGGGCTGGGCCTCAACAGCGCCCTCGGGCTGAGCCTGTCCGGCACAGTGGCGTGGGACGTGTTCTGGTGGGCGGTCATCGGGCTCTCCGCCTACACCGCCTGCTTCGTCTCCGAGTCACTGCGCTCGGGCATCAACACCATCCCCCTCGGACAGGTGGAGGCGGCCCGCTCCCTGGGTCTGACCTTCACCCAGAACCTGCGGCTGATCGTCATTCCGCAGGCTCTGCGCACCGTCGTCGGCCCGCTGGGCAGTGTGCTCATCGCGCTGACCAAGAACACGACCGTCGCCTCCGTAGCGGGGCTGGGCGTTCAGGAGGCGTCCAGGGAGATGAAGCTCATGTTCGACCAGGGCATCGCGCCGGTCCTGCCGACCTTCGTCGGCTTCGCGATCGGCTTCCTGATCCTGACCCTGCCGACGGGCTACCTCTTCGGTTGGCTCTCCAAGCGCCTGGCGGTGGTCCGATGAGCGCGCAGAGTGTTCTCTTCGACGCCCCCGGTCCCAAGGCCCGTGCGCGCAACGTGGTCTACACGGTCGGCACGCTGATCCTGTTCGCGATCGGCCTGGCGATCCTGTACCTGGGCTTCAACCGCACCCTCACGGAGCGGGAGACGGGTCTGTTCGACCCGGCGACCTGGGCGGTCAACCCGTCCGGGCAGTGGACGGCCGCCAAGTGGGAGCCGTTCCTGCGGCCCGACACCTGGACCGACTACGTCATCCCGGGTCTGCAGAACACCCTGACCGCCGCGCTGACCGCCGCTGTGCTGGCCATCGCGTTCGGTCTGGTGTTCGGCATCGGCCGCATGTCGGACCACTGGTGGATCCGCATCCCGTCCGGGGCGATCGTGGAGTTCTTCCGCGGTATCCCGCTGCTGATGCTGATCTTCTTCACGATGGCGCTGCCCATCGTGGCGTACCAGGTGTTCGACATCCCCACCGGCACGTTCCAGGTGACGGCGCTGGTCGCCGTCGTCGCGGGTCTGACCCTGTACAACGGTTCGGTGCTGGCGGAGGTGTTCCGCGCGGGTGTGCTCGCCGTCCCCAAGGGGCAGTCCGAGGCCGCGCAGGCCATCGGTATGACGAAGAGCCAGAACATGTGGCTCATCCTCATCCCGCAGGCGATCACCTCGATGATGCCGGCGATCGTCGCCCAGCTGGTGGTCCTGCTCAAGGACTCCGCGCTGGGCTACATCGTCGCCTTCCCGGAACTGCTGCGCAGCTTCACGCTGGTGGCGACGCGGGAGAGCAACGTGATCCCCGCGGCGATCATCTGCGCGATCATCTACATCGTCATCAACCTCTCCCTGAGCCGGTTCGCGATCTGGCTGGAGCGTCGCAACTCGCGTCGCGGCAGGCCTTCCGCCAAGCCCACGGCCGCCGGTGGCGCGCCCGTGGCGGTGGCGACCGCGACCGGCCCGGCTCCCGCTCCGACCGCCGGCGAGGTGTCCCCCGAGGCCACCGCCCCGGAGACCGGTCCGAGCACGGACGCCGGACCCGGACCCGACAGCCCGGCCGCGCCGGGCGAGGGCTCCGGCAAGGACGACGAAGGCCCGGAGGACCGGCGGGACTGATCCCCCGCCCCAGGCCGCCGACGGCCCCGTGCACGCCCCCGCGGCGTGTGCGGGGCCGTCGTCTTTCCCACTCCGGACACGGCGCCCGGCGGGACTGCACAGGAACCCCTGTGAGGACTAAGGTCGACATGTCATCTGATCGAACCCACGACCCATCCTGAGCGGGACATGTCTGAACTGTCGAGCCCCTACGGCTCCTGGCCATCGCCCATCAGCGCCGGCGACGTCGCCCGAGGAGTGCGCCGGATGGCGTTCCCCTCCGTCGTGGGCGGCGCGGTCTGGTGGGAGGAGGGCCGCCCGGAGGAGGCGCGGACCACCCTCATGCGGCGTGACGCCGACGGAACGGTGACCGACCTGCTGTCCGCGCCCTGGAGCGCGGGCACGAGGGTCCACGAGTACGGGGGGCGTGCTTTCCTGCCCGTCCCCCGGCGTGACGACAAGGCCATCGCCCGTGTGGGCGTCGTGTTCTCCCAGTCCTCCGACCAGCGCCTCTACCTGCTGGAACGCGGAACGAGGGAGCCCGTCCCCCTCACCCCGGAGCCCGAGGCGCACGCTGCGCTGCGCTACGCCGACCCCGCGCTGAGCCCGGACGGGCGCAGCGTGCTGTGCGTGCGCGAGGAGCACACGGCGGACGGGGTGCGCCGGTCGATCGTCTCGGTGCCGCTGTCCGGGAGGGGCGCCCAGGATCCGTCCGCGGTGCGTGAACTGGTGTCCGGTGCGGACTTCTACGCCTCCCCCACCCCTTCACCCGGCGGCGGCCACCTGGCGTACGTGCGCTGGAACCACCCGCGTATGCCCTGGGACGGCAGCGAGCTGCGCGTGGGCGCGCTGGGCGAGTCGGGCCTGTCCGCCGAGTACACGATCAAGGGCGGCGTGGACGAGTCCGTGGTGTCCCCGGCCTGGGCGGACGACACTTCCCTGTACGTGGCGTCGGACTGGCCCGGCTGGTGGAACCTGTACCAGGCGGGCACGACCGGTCAGCCGATCGCGCTGTACCCCGCGGAGGAGGAGTTCCACGCGTCGCCGGGGCGGCTGGGCAACCGGTCGTTCTGCGTGCTGGAGTCCGGGAAGGTCGTGGCGCTGCACGGGCACGCCGACCTGACACCGAGCGTGTACGACCCCGACACCCTCGACCTGACGCCGGTCGGGACCGACCTGACGACCTGGGGGATGCTGGACACGGACGGGCACGCGGTGGTGGCGGTCGCCTCGTCCCCGACCGAACCCCCGTGTCTGGTCCGGCTCGACCCGGTCTCCGGCCTGGTGGAGGTGCTGCGCCGGGGCTCCGACGAGGCGCCCGACCCCGCCTACCTCCCCGTCCCGAGGCAGGAGCGGCTGCCCGGGCGCTACGGGGCGCCCGTGTACGCCAACGTGTACCCGCCGACCCACCCCGGCGCCGGCGCCGAGGGGCCCGCGCCGTACGTGGTGTGGGCGCACGGCGGTCCGGTGTCGGTGAGCACGTTGGAGTTCGACCTGGCCAAGGCGTACTTCACCAGCCGCGGGATCGGTGTGGTGGACGTCAACTACGGAGGATCCACCGGGTACGGGCGCTCGTACCGCAAGCGCCTGCACAAGGAGTGGGGCGTGGTGGACGTGGAGGACTGCGCCGCCGCCGCGCGGGCCCTGGTGGAGCAGGGGATCGCCGACCCGGAGCGGCTGGCGATCCGGGGGCCGAGCGCGGGCGGGTACACGGCGCTGATGGCGCTGACCGGGGACACCTTCGCGTGCGGGGTGTCGCTGTTCGGGGTCACCGACCTCCTGGGGTTCTCGGAGAGCACCCACGACTTCGAGTCCCGCTTCCTCGACTCCCTGGTCGGTACGCTCCCCGGGTTCGTGGAACGGTACCGGGAGCGGTCGCCGGTCAACCGTGCCGGGGAGATCGGCGCGCCGGTCCTGCTGCTGCAGGGGCTCGACGACCCCGTGGTCACCCCGGACCAGGCCTTCTCGATGGCGACGGCGCTGGGGCGCAACGCGACCCCGTACGCACTGCTGGAGTTCGAGGGCGAGGCGCACGGGTTCACGGCGGAGGACGTCCGTGTCCGGGCCCTGGAGGCCGAGCTGGCCTTCTACGCGCGGGTGTTCGGGTTCACAGCGGACGTCGCACCGCTGGAACTGGTGACCGCCCCGCCGGAGCCGCGCCCCGTACCGGAGCCCGAGGACGCCGAACCCTCGGGGGCCGACGCGGCGGTGGAGCCGCAGCCCGACGCGGACCCGACGGCCGGGGGCGCCGACGCCCCGCCCGAGTCCGCGGACACCGCCGGCCGGGACGGCGCGGGGGAACAGGCGGCGCATCCCGCGGAAACGGCCGGGCCCGTCGCCTCCGAGTGAGGCTGCCGGCGCCCTCGGACCGGCTCCGGCCCGCGTCCCCCGTCTCCGGGCGGGGTGCGCGGGGCGGGGGTCAGTCCTTCGGGGTTCCCACCCTCAGACGGTTGCCGTCGGGGTCGCGCAGCCGGGTCTCCCGTGCCCACGGCGCGTCCTCCACCGGGACACCGAACTCGGCGGCGACGGCGTCGACGTCCCGCACCCGCAGGTAGACCAGGGTGTCGGGGCGGGCGTCGCCCTCGTGCTCGGACAGGAACAGCCGGACCGGACCGCGGGCGACCTCGACGAAGGCCGGGAGACCGGGTTCGAACCGGTGCACCCACTCGGGGGTGAAGCCCAGGCGCCGGTACCAGGCCGCGGCCGCCTCCGCGTCGGCGACGCGCAGGATCGGGACGGCTTCCTCGTGCACGGGGCTCTCCTGGTGCGTGGTGGCGCGGACGGGGACGGCGGCCGTCCGGTCCGGCGCCGACCGGTCAGAGGTCGGGGTCGTACAGGTCGGCTTCGACGCCCTCGCGTTCGAGCTCCTCCCGGACGATCCGGTAGGAGAGCCCCGAGGCGTAGCCCTTGCGGGCGAGGACGCCCAGGGCGCGTCTGATGCGGACCTCACGGTCCTTGCCGCGGGTCGTGGCGAGGCGGCGGCGGGCCAGGTCGCGGGCGGCCTCCTCCTCGTCCTCGTCGCTCAGTTCGGCGACCGCCCCCTTGACGGTGTCCTCCTCCACGCCCCTGGTGCGCAGCTCCTGCGCGAGGGCGCGCCGGGACAGCCTCCTGCCGTGGTGGCGGGAGGACACCCAGGCGTGGGAGAAGGCCACGTCGTCGATCAGCCCGGCGTCGCCGAACGCGCCCAGGACGGCGTCGACGACCTCCTCGGGGAACTCCCGCCGGTGCAGCGCCCGTTCGAGCTGGGCGCGGGTGCGCGGGGAGTGGGTGAGCATCCGCAGGCACAGGGCGCGGGCCCGTGCCTCGGGATCGTCCCCGGGCGGGTTCGTCCCGCCCGGGGAGGTGTCTTCGGAGGTGTCCTCGGGGCGTCCGTCGTCGGACTGGCGCCGCCCCCTGGACCTGCTCCGGTCACGCATCCGGCGCGGGCGCCTTGGCGGTCTTGGCCGGGGCCCGCTTGGCGGGGGCCTTGGCCGAGGCGTCCGCGGACTCCTTGGCGGACTCGGCCGCGGGGCCGGAGGCGCTGTCGTCGCCCTTCACGGGGACGCCCAGCTTCTCCTTGATCTTCTTCTCGATCTCGTTGGCCAGGTCGGCGTTCTCGCGCATGAACGTGCGCGCGTTCTCCTTGCCCTGTCCCAGCTGGGTGCCCTCGTACGTGTACCAGGCGCCGGACTTGCGCACGATGCCGTGCTCCACGCCCAGGTCGATGAGGCTGCCCTCGCGGGAGACGCCGACACCGTAGATGATGTCGAACTCGGCCTGCTTGAAGGGCGGCGCGATCTTGTTCTTGACCACCTTGACGCGGGTGCGGTTGCCGACCGCGTCCGTGCCGTCCTTGAGCGTCTCGATTCGGCGCACGTCCAGGCGGACCGACGCGTAGAACTTGAGCGCCTTGCCGCCGGTGGTCGTCTCCGGGGAGCCGAACATGACGCCGATCTTCTCGCGCAGCTGGTTGATGAAGATCGCGGTGGTGCCCGTCTGGTGCAGGACACCGGCCATCTTGCGCAGCGCCTGCGACATCAGGCGGGCCTGGAGGCCGACGTGGCTGTCGCCCATCTCGCCCTCGATCTCGGCCCGGGGGACCAGGGCGGCCACCGAGTCGATCACGACGATGGAGACCGCGCCGGAGCGCACCAGCATGTCGACGATCTCCAGGGCCTGCTCACCGGTGTCCGGCTGGGAGAGCAGGAGGTTGTCGGTGTCGACGCCGATCTTCTTGGCGTACTCGGGGTCGAGCGCGTGCTCGGCGTCGACGAAGGCGGCGATGCCGCCCATCCTCTGCGCGCTGGCCACCGCGTGCAGGGCGACGGTGGTCTTACCGCTCGACTCGGGGCCGTAGACCTCGATGATCCGCCCCCGGGGCAGACCGCCGATGCCGAGCGCCACGTCGAGGGCGATCGCCCCGGTGGGGATCGACTCGATCGGCGGGCGATCATCGTCGCCCAGGCGCATGATGGAGCCCTTGCCGAACTGCCGCTCGATCTGCGCGAGCGCTGTGTCGAGAGCTTTGTCTCGGTCTCCAGATGCCACGGGATACCCCTGTTGTTGGGTGGATGCCTTCTTCTTCATGATGCGCACGACGCTACGCGGTCGATACGACAATCGCGACGTCCGACGTTCGCCTGTGGACAACCCACACTACCCGAACCTCTGTTCGATTTCGTGTGTGACTCGCGTACGAACCGGGGCTGCGGCGCGTCGGCGGCCCGCATCGTCACCGCACCGAGAACGGAAGGTCGAACGCGTCACACACCGCCCGCCACACCTCCTTCGGGCTCGCCCCGTCGGCGAGCGCCTGCTGGACCGTCCTGGAGCCGAGCCCCTCGATGACGTAGTCCTTGGCCAGGCTCTGCGCGTACGCCTCGCCGAACTGCCGGTTCATGTTGTTCCAGAAAGCAGTGAGTCTCATCGGGCCCAGTATCGGGGATCGGCGCGCCCGCCGCGCACCTTCCGCGGTTCTGTCGCCCGCGGCGGGCACACTGACGGGATGAGTCGTGCGCCCCATCCCCTCGAACGCTTCGGACCGGCCACGCGGACCTGGTTCGACCAGGCCTTTCCCGCCGGCCCCACCACCGCGCAGTCGGGCGCCTGGGAGTCCGTCTCGGAGGGGCGCAACACGCTCGTCGTGGCCCCGACGGGGTCGGGCAAGACCCTGTCCGCGTTCCTGTGGTCGCTGGACCGGTTGCTCACGGCCCCCGCTCCCGAGGACCGGTCCCGGCGGTGCCGCGTGCTCTACGTGTCCCCGCTCAAGGCGCTCGCCGCCGACGTGGAGCGCAACCTGCGCGTCCCCCTGGCGGGGATCGCCGCGGCCGCCGGCGCCGCCGGACAGGAGCTGTCCCGGGTCACCGTGGGCGTGCGCACCGGGGACACCCCCGCCGACGAGCGGCGCAGGCTCGCCACCCGCCCGCCGGACATCCTCATCACGACGCCCGAGTCGCTGTTCCTGGTGCTCACCTCGCGCGCCCGCGAAGGGCTGTCCGGGGTGGAGACGGTGATCGTGGACGAGGTGCACGCCCTCGCGGGCACCAAGCGCGGCGCCCACCTGGCGCTCAGCCTGGAACGGCTGGAGGCCCTGCTGGAGCGGCCCGCGCAGCGGATCGGCCTGTCGGCCACCGTGCGCCCGCCCGAGCTCGTCGCCGAGTTCCTCGGCGGCGCCGCGATCGTGTCCCCGCCCGACGCCCCCGGTCTGGACCTGCGCGTGGTGGTGCCCGTCCCCGACATGGAGGAACCCGACGCCCCCGAACGTGCGGTCCTCCCGCCCGACGCCCCCGAGGAGACCGGCGCCGAGGAGACGGGCGCGGAGATCGAGCCGGTCACCGGGGGTGCGCCCGCGGCGGTCGACCGGAGCGCGTTCCCCGACCGCCCCGAACCGGACCCGCGCGGCGGCGGGACCCGGCGGGGAGGGTCCATCTGGCCGCACGTCGAACGCCGGGTCCTGGACCTCGTCGAGTCCCACCGCTCCACGATCGTGTTCACCAACGGGCGCCGCACGGCGGAGAAGCTGTGCGCCCGCGTCAACGACCTGCACGCCGAGCGGCACGGGCGGGAGCTGCCGCCGGAGGAGTCGGCCGCCCAGGTCATGGGCCAGTCCGGGCAGAGCCGGGGCGCGGACGCCGTGGTGGCGCGCGCCCACCACGGTTCGATGTCCAAGTCGGAGCGGGCGCTGATCGAGGACGACCTCAAGGCGGGCCGCCTGCGCTGCGTGGTGGCCACCTCCAGCCTGGAGCTGGGCGTGGACATGGGCGCGGTCGACCTCGTGGTCCAGGTGGCGTCGCCGCCGTCGGTGGCCAGCGGCCTGCAGAGGGTCGGCCGGGCCGGGCACCAGGTCGGCGAGACCTCGCGCGGGGTGTTCCTGCCCCAGTTCCGCGGCGACCTGCTGGCCACGACCGTGGTGGCCGAACGCATGCGCGCGGGCGGCATCGAGCGCCTGGAGATGCCGGTCAATCCGCTGGACGTGCTGTCGCAGCACATCGTGGCGATGGTGGCGATGGACGACTGGACGGTGGACGGGCTCGCCGCGCTGGTGCGGCGGGCGGCTCCGTTCGCCGGCCTGGCCGACTCCGTGCTGGAGTCGGTCCTGGACATGCTGTCGGGCCGCTACCCCTCGGACGAGTTCGCCGAGCTGCGCCCGCGCGTGGTGTGGGACCGGGAGGCGGACGTCCTGCGTTCCCGGCCGGGGGCGCAGCGGCTGGCCGTGATCAGCGGCGGCACCATCCCGGACCGCGGCCTGTACGGCGTGCACCTGGCCGCGGGGCCGGACGGCGACCGGGGCGGGCGGGCGCCCACCAGGGTCGGCGAGCTGGACGAGGAGATGGTCTACGAGTCGCGCGTGGGCGACGTGTTCGTGCTGGGCTCCACGTCGTGGCGGATCGAGGCGATCACCGCCGACCGGGTCCTGGTCTCCCCGGCGCCCGGCAGACCGGGCCGGATGCCGTTCTGGAAGGCCGACGCCCAGGGGCGCCCGGTGGAGCTCGGCCGCGCGATCGGCGCCATGACCAGGGAACTCGCCGACTCCGAGCCGGAGGAGGCGCTGGCCCTGGCCGAGGAGGCGGGGCTGGACCGGTGGGCGGCCCGCAACCTGGTGGCCTACGTCGCCGACCAGCGGTGGGCCACCGGCCAGGTGCCGGACGAGCGGACGATCGTGGTCGAGCGCTTCCGCGACCAGGTCGGCGACTGGCGCGCGGTGGTCCACTCACCGCTGGGCGCGCGGGTCCACGCGCCGTGGGCGCTGGCGATCGCCGCCCGGGTGCGGGAGCGGTTCGGGGCGGACGCCCAGGTGGTCCACGGCGACGACGGGATCGTGCTGCGTCTGCCCGACACCGACGACCTCGACCGCGCGGGCGGGCTGGCCGACCTGGTGGCCCTGGACCCCGAGACCGTGGAGGCGGTCGTCACCGACGAGCTGACCGGTTCGGCGCTGTTCGCCGCACGGTTCCGTGAGTGCGCGGCGCGGGCCCTGCTGCTGCCCCGCCAGCGCCCGGACCGGCGGATGCCGCTGTGGCAGCAGCGGCTGCGGGCCTCGCATCTGCTGTCGGTGGCGGGGCGGTACGGGTCGTTCCCGATCGTGTTGGAGACGGTGCGCGAGTGCCTCCAGGACGTGTTCGACGTGCCGGCGCTGGTGGAGGTGCTCGGTGACCTCCGCGCCCGGCGGACGCGCGTGGTGGAGGTGCGCACGGAGCGCGCGTCGCCGTTCGCGCAGTCGCTGCTGATGGAGTACACGGCGGCGTTCCTGTACGAGGGGGACGCACCGGCCGCCGAGGTGCGCGCGCAGGCGCTCACCCTGGACCCGTCCCTGCTGGCCGACCTGCTGGGCCACGCGGACCTGCGCGAACTCCTGGACCCGGACGTGGTGGAGCAGGTCGGCGCCCTGTTGCAGAGGACGGCCGCCCCGGTGCGGGACGCCGAGGGAGCGGCGGACCTGCTGCGCGAGGTGGGCCCTCTGACCACGGAGGAGGCGGCGCTCCGGGGTGTCGCGGCGGAGTGGCTGGAAGGGCTGGAGGACGAGGGCCGGATCGTGCGGATGCGCCTCCCCGGGGCCCCGCCGGGGGCCCCGAGCTGGTGCGCCGTGGAGGACGTGGCGCGGCTGCGCGACGCCCTGGGCGCCGAGCCGCCGCCGGGGGTGCCCGCGGCCCTGCTGGAACCGGTGTCGGCCCCCGGGCGCGATCTGGTGTCGCGGTACGCGCGCACGCACGGTCCGTTCACCTCCGCCGAGGCCGCGGCCCGGCTGGGCCTGTCCGAGGACGAGGTGCTGGGTGTGCTGCGGGTCCTGTCGCGTGAGGGCCGCGTGTCGCAGGGCGGGTTCAGGCCGGTCGGAACGGCGCCGCGGGGCTCCGTCGGGGACGGCGGAGGCGGCACGGCGGGCGGGTCGGCCACCGAGTGGTGCGACGCCGACGTGCTCCGGAGGCTGAGGCGCGGGTCGATCGCGCGCCTGCGCCGGGAGGTGGAGCCGGTGGACCCGGCCGTCCTGGCCCGGTTCGCACCGCTGTGGCAGCGGGCGACGCCCTCGGAGCGGTGGCGAGGTCCGGACGCGGTGTTCGAGGCGGTGGAGTCGTTGCGGGGCGCGCCCGTGGCGGCCTCCTCCCTGGAGTCGCTGGTGCTGCCCGCCAGGGTCGAGGGGTACGCGCCGAACCGCCTGGACGAGCTGACCCAGGCGGGCGAGGTGGTCTGGGCCGGGGTCGGGACCCTGCCGGGCGAGGACGGGTGGCTGACACTGGTCCCCGCGGACGAGGCCGCTGTGCTGCTGCCCGATCCCCTGCCGCCGGACGAGGGGACCCTGCCGCACACCGTGCTGGGTGTGCTGCGGGAGGGCGGAGCGCTGTTCTTCCGGGACGTGGCAGACAGGACGGCCCGCGTCACGGGTGCCTCGGCCGTCACCGACCGGGACCTGGTGGAGGCGCTGTGGGAGCTGGTGTGGGACGGCCTGGTCACCAACGACACGCTCGCACCGCTGCGCGCCCGGCTGGGGGCGGGCGCCGCCCCGCGCAGGGCTCCCTCGCGCGCGGGGCGGATCCGGCGTCCGGTGCTGCCGACCCGGTCGGGTCCGCCCTCGGTGGCGGGCCGCTGGTGGGTGCTGCCCGAACGCGAGCCGGACCCCACACGGCGCGCGCTCGCGCGGGTGGAGGCCCGGCTGGAGCGGGCCGGCCTGCTGGTCAGGGGATGGCAGGGGCGCAACGTCTCCCAGGAGGAGTACCGGGTGCTGCGGTCCATGGAGGAGTCCGGGCGAGCGCGCCGCGGCTACTTCGTGGAGGGGTTGGGCGGGGCCCAGTTCGCGCTGGCGGGGGCGGTGGACCGGTTGCGGGCGCTGTCCGGGGACGCGCCCGGCGGCCCGCTCGCCCCGGTGGTGCTGGCGGCGACCGACCCGGCCAACCCGTTCGGCACGGACCTGCCGTGGCCGCGGGGGTCCGAGGAGATGGTGCTCGCGTCGCGGCCCGGACGGAACCCGGGCGCCGTGGTGGTGGTCGACGGGGGCAGGCTGACCCTCTACGCGGGGCGGGGAGGGCGTTCCGTGCTCACGTTCGGGTCTCCCCCGGACCTCTTGGAGCGGGCCGCCCGGGCGCTGGCCGCGGTGGTGCGGGAGGGGGCCGTGGGCGCTCTGACCGTGGAGCGCGCGGACGGCGCGGAGGTGTTCGGAACCCCGGTGGACGCCGCCCTGGTGTCGGCCGGGTTCCACGTCACCCCCAAGGGGCTGCGCCTGCGGCCCTGACCGTCGGAAACCCGTTGCCGGGCGGTGGGGGCGGGACCAGAATGGCCTTCGGCCGGGCGAGGAGCGCCCCGGACCGGCGCAAGGCGGAGGAGGACGTTGGTGGACCCGGAGATCCGGCCGATGCGGCCGGAGGACGAACCGCGCGTGGTGGAGGTGTCCCTGGCCGCGGACACGGTGTTCGCCGACGCTGGTGTGGTGCTCCCGCCGGACGACCCGCGGGAGGTGCTCGCGCACGCGGAGCGGGTCCTGGTGGCGTGCGGACCGCGGGGAGGTCCGGTCGTCGGCCTGGCCGCGACCGTGACCGTCGGCGAGGACCCCCACCTGGAGCAGCTGGCCGTCCACCCCGCCCACGGGCGGCGCGGCGCGGGGTCCGCCCTCCTGGAGGCGGTGTGCGCCGAGGCTGCGGCCTCCGGCCACACGCGCCTCACCCTCACCACGTTCCGCGACCTGCCGTGGAACGGCCCGTGGTACGCGGCCCGGGGGTTCTCGGTCCTGCCCCGTGCCGCCTGGGGCCCCGCGCTGGAGGGCGTGTGGAACGCGGAGGAGCGTGCGGGGATCGGTGTCCTGCCACGCGTGGTGATGGAGCGCCGTCTCTCCCCCACCACCTGACAGGGGTTTCCCGCCCTGGTCCGCGGCTCCGCGGATCGGTCCCGTCCCTCGCAGGCCGGCGCGGGCGCCGAGTCCGCCGCGGGTGTCCGCGGAACACGCCGTAGACTCACGATCCCGTGTCCCCCCGCACCGGAGGCCCCGTGCCGAGTCCCGACGCAGTTCCCTCCCCCCACGGAACCACCGCGGACGGATCCCCGTCAGCCGTCCCGGAACGGGTCCGCCCGCCCCACCCCCCGGGCAGCCGGACACAGGGCCTGCTGATGATCGGCCTCAGCCTGGTGGCCGTCACCGCGGTCGCCGGCTCCCTGCTCGCGTTCGGCAGCGGGTCCCCCCTCGCCCAGGAGGTGCCGGCTCCGGCCGCGACGGCGGAGGGCCCCGCCCTCGTCGACTTCACCGATGAACACGTGTCCCTCAGGTACCCCGAGGGGTGGACGGTCGCGGGACCCGCGCCCCTGCCCGAGCCCGGGGAGTCGGAAGTCCTCTCCTTCCAGAGGATCACGGCGCCGGGCGGTGAGCACACGTTCTGTTTCAACGCGCACGAGACCGACGGCGGGCTCACCTCCATGGAACAGCAGGAGGAGTGGGAGGCGGGCCTCCTCGACGGGGCGGGCATCTCCGACGTGCGCAGAATCGCTCTGAAGCAGGACACGTCGGCTCCACTCGGGTGGGACACGAGCCGTCTGGAGCTGACCTACACCAACACCCGGTGGGACGAGCCCGACCGGTGGGTCGTCTGGCAGTACACCGTCATCGAGGGCCGCGGGTACTTCGTGCAGGCCGACATCCCCGCGGCGGACCTGCCCGCGTACGAGGACCTCGTCGACGCGGTGCTGGACACGTTCGAGCCCGTGCTCTGACACCGGCCCCGGCCGTCCCGGGTCCGTCCGCGCCGGGCGCCCGCCGGCCCCGGGCCTCGGGACCGAACAACCCCGGGCGCACCGTCGGCCGCCGTGCCCCGACGGGTGAGGAGGGGCGGGACACGGCGGCCGACGGTACGCCACAGGTCAGACGGTGGAGGAGAACACCTCGTCGCGAGCGTGTTCGAGGGCGTGCAGGAGCGCGCCGCGCACCACCGGGCTGCCCTCGACCAGGCCCAGCCCGACCTCGGTGGCGTTGGGGGCTATGCGGGCGGTGGCCGCCTGGACCCTCTCGGCCAGCTTGGCCCCGCCCACCCGGGCGACGTCGCCGCCCAGGACCACGAGCCCCGGGTCGAGGATGACGCTGACCGCCGCCACACCGCGCGCCAGGCGTTCGGCGAAGGCGTCCAGGAACGCGTCGCCCTCGGGCGACCCGGCTTCCGACGCCTTCTCCACCACGTCCACGACGTCGGTGCCGTCGATCCCGCACTCCGCCGCGAGCCGGACCACCTGTCCCGCCTTGACCAGCGCCTGGAACCCGTGGGGGAGCTCACGGGAGGCACCGTCCCGCAGGGACTCGTAGCCGCCCGACAGCCCGACGTCGACCGGCATCGGGGCGCCGGGGACCGGCAGGTAGCCGATCTCGCCCGCGCCGCCGGAGCGGCCCCGGTGGATGCGGCCGTCGATCATGGTGGACATGCCCACGCCGCCCGCGGCGCTGAGCCAGATGAGCACGAACTCGGCGACCCCCACGGCGGCCCCCTCGGCGTGTTCGGCCAGGGCCGCCAGGTTGACGTCGTTCTCGATCATGACCGAGCGCTTGAGGTCGGCCCGGAGGGCCTCCAGGATGCCCTCGTGCCAGGAGATCAGGTCGAAGGAGAAGCGGATGTCGCCGGTGCGGGGGTCGACGACGCCGGGGGTGCCGATGACGCACGCCCGCACCTTGTCGAGGGGCACTCCGGCGGTGTCCGCCAGCCGCATGACGGCGGTGTGGACGAGGGAGACCGGGTCGTCGGAGGCACTGGGGTCGACGGTGACCTCGCTCATCACGCGGCCGGTGATGTCGGCGATCGTCGCGGTCACGCGGTGCGCGCTCACGTCCAGGGCCGCCACGTAGGCGCTCTCCGGTACCACCGCGTACAGGGCGGCGTTGGGGCCCCGTCCCCCCGCCTGACTGCCCACGACGCGTACCAGGTCCCGCTCCTCCAGCCGCGCGAGCAGCTGGGAGGCGGTCACCTTGGACAGGCCGGTACGCGTCCCCAACTGCGTCCTGGTCAGCGGTCCCGCGGACAGCAGTAGCTCCAGTGCCGCGCGATCGTTGAGCTGGCGTAGCAGCCGGGGAGTCCCCGGACGTTGAGACATAACCGTGACACCTCACCCTGTTTTTATTAGGAAAGTTTCCTGTTAATTTAGCTCACAACCTCACAGGAGGTCACGTCCTGGCAGGTCCGCGTTAACTTCGGGCCCTCCGGTACCCGCGCCGGGAGGCCAACGTGCTGTCCCAGCACAACCCCCACAGAGACGTCGAGTCGGCGGGTGATCGTTCCATCATCCCAGCCCGGCTCGAGCACAGGCGTCGTACCCCGGCGCGTGGTGCGAAGGGAGATGAGGTACACATGAGGTTCCCCAAGATCGCAGCGGCCACGGCCGTGGTCCTTCTGGCAGCCGCTTGCGGCAGTGGTTCCGACGACTCGGGCGGCGGTGAGGCAGAGAGCCTGACCGTCTGGGTCATGGGCACCTCCCAGGACCCCCTCGTCGAGTACTTCGACGACGCCGAGGCCCGCTTCCAGGAGACCCACCCCGGTGTCGAGGTCAACGTCGAGTTCATCCCCTGGCCCGACGCGCAGGAGTCCATCACCAACGCCCTCGCCGGCGGTGACGCCCCCGACGTCCTGGAGGTCGGCAACGACCAGGTCGCCGGCTGGGCCGCGCAGGGCGCCCTCCTCGACATCAGCGAGCAGGTCGGCGGCTGGGACGCCGCGGCGGGCATCGACGAGAACGCCCTCGAGTACGGCACCTACGAGGGCGTCCAGTACGGCGTCCCGTGGTTCTCGGGCGTCCGCACCCTCTACTACCGCGCCGACTGGCTGCGCGAGCTCGGACACGAGCCCCCCGCCACCTGGGACGAGCTCGTCGAGGTCTCCGAGGCCATCCAGGACGAGTACGACGTCCCCGGCTTCGCGGCGCCGACCGACTTCACCAACGGCATCGCCAGCTTCATCTGGAGCAACGGCGGCGAGATCGCGACGATGAACGGCGACGAGTGGCAGGGCAACCTGACCGACCCCGCCACCGTCGAGGCCGTCGAGTTCTACGCGAGCCTGACCACCGACGGCATCTCCCCGCAGGGCTACGTCGGTGAGAACGAGCTCGTCGCCCTGGCCGACATGGCCAACAGCGAGCTGGGCATGTACATCGACGGCGGCTGGGCCCTGGGCTCCATGGAGGAGCAGGCCGAGGACCCGGCGGTCATGGACAACATCGCCTCGGCCCCGATCCCCGGCGCCGACGGCATCGCCCCGGTCTTCGCGGGCGGTTCCGCCCTGACGGTGTTCACCACCACCGAGCACCCCGCCGAGGCCTTCGACCTCCTCACCGTCCTCGGTGACGAGGAGGGCGGCAAGGCCTACGCCGACGTCGCCGGCTTCTTCCCGGCCTACCCGGCACTCCTGGAGACGCCCGAGTACCAGGAGGACCCGGAGCGCGCGGCGGCGGCCACCCAGATGCAGAACACCCGGTTCTTCCCGACCACCCCGCGCTGGACCGCGGCCGACCAGGACAGCAAGATCCTGCCCGGCGCCGTCCTGGACATCGTCCGCGGCGGTGACGCCGAGGAGGTCCTGGGCGCCGCCAACGAGGAGCTGGCCTCGATCCTCAACCAGCCGGTCGAGTAGTCCTCTCCACCCCACTGTGTAGAGCCGTGCGCGGTCGGCCCACGCCTCGATTGAGAAGACCATGGCACAAACCGTCGAACCAGCGGACGCCCGCGCGGACGCGGAGGCCTTCGCCCCGGCCTCCGCCGAGCCCGCGCCGCGCCGCCGCAGAATTCCCACCCCGTACCTGCTCATCACCCCGGCACTGATCCTCCTCGCGGTCGTGCTGCTCTGGCCGATCGTGCAGATGGTGTGGTACTCGCTCACCAGCTTCACCACGCGCAACCTCCTGCCGAACCAGCCCGGTCCGGAGTGGAACGGCTTCGCCCACTACCAGCAGCTGCTGACCGACCCCGCGTTCTGGACGATCCTGCGCAACACGGTCGTGGTCTGCGCGCTGATGGTCGGCATCACGATGGTGCTGGGCACCCTCGTGGGCCTGATGCTGCACAAGCTGCCCAAGTGGTTCGCCGGGTTCGTGTCCATCGGCATGATGCTCGCCTGGGCCACTCCCGCGCTGAGCGCCTCGCTGGTCTTCCGCTGGCTGTTCCTGCCCGAGCGCGGACTGGTCAACGTCCTCCTGGACAGACTGCCGAACTGGCTGGTCGGCGACGGGTGGCTGGAGTACAACTGGTTCCTCGAACCGGGGTCGCTGTTCTCCGTCCTGATCATGGTGATCGTCTGGCAGTCCTTCCCGTTCGTGGCCGTCTCCGTCCTCGCCGGGCTCAAGAGCATCCCGAACGAGCTGTACGAGGCCGCGAGGATGGACGGCGCGAGCGCCTGGAAGGCCTTCTGGAACGTCACGTTCCCGATGCTGCGGCCGCTGTTCGCCCTGCTGCTGGTCCTCCAGATCATCTGGGACCTGCGGGTGTTCACCCAGCTGTACATCCTGGCGAACAGCTTCCAGAACAAGGACGTCTACCTGCTCTCGTACTACATCTACCAGCAGGGCTTCACCGCCAGCCCGGCCAACTACGGCATGGGATCGGCGATCGCGGTGGTCATGACCGTGATGATCCTCGGAGTCACCGCGTACTACCTGCGCATCATGATCCGCCAGGGGGAGACCCGATGACCGCGATCGACAACACCACCGGCACCGCCGCCCGCGCGGGCACCGCCACCGCCTCCGCCGGGGGCTCCGGATCGGGCGCCGGCCGGGGCGGCACGCGCGCCTACCGCCGCAGCCCGCTGCGCCGCCTGCGCTCCCTGCCGCTGTACCTGGCCGGACTCGCGGTCTTCCTCTTCTCGGTCTTCCCGGTGTACTGGATGGTCGTCACGGCCTTCAAGCCGGTGGGCGAGATCTTCACCCGCGACCAGACCCTGTTCCCGAGCGCGCCCACCCTGGCCCACTTCGACCGGGTCATCAACGGCCAGCTCATCCCGGGTGTGAACTTCTGGCAGTTCCTCGGCAACAGCCTCCTCGTCACCCTCTTCGCCGTGGGCATGGGAGCGTTCCTGTCGCTGCTCGCGGCGGTGGCCGTCGCCCGCTTCAGGTTCAAGCTGCGCACCGCGTTCATCATCCTGCTGATGGTCATCCAGATGGTGCCGATGGAAGCGATGATCATCTCGATCTTCCTCAACTTCCGCCAGCTGTCCGAGGCCAGCGGCGTGCAGCTGCTCGGCAACCTGTCCGGCCTGCTCATCGTCTACACGGCCGTGTCCCTGCCGATCACCATCATGATGCTGCGCGGGTTCGTCGCGGCGGTGCCCAAGGAGCTGGAGGAGGCCGCGGCCATCGACGGCGCCAGCGGGTGGACGATCTTCTGGCGCATCCTGATGCCGCTGGTCGCGCCGGGCCTGGTCGCGGCGAGCATCTTCGCGTTCATCACCGCCTGGAACGAGTTCATCGTCGCCCTGACGTTCCTGGGCCGCAGCACGGACAACTACACGCTGCCGCTGACCCTGTCGTACTACTTCGGCCGGTTCGGCACCGAGTGGGGACCGATCATGGCGGCCTCCACCCTGCTGACCATCCCCGTGATGATCTTCTTCCTGTTCGTCCAGCGGCGCATGGTCTCCGGTCTGACCATGGGAGCCGTCAAGGGCTGACCCGGCCGCCGCCCCGAGCGGGTCCGCGACGAACGCCGTGGGCCCGCACCGGGCACGCCCCGCCACACCGATCCGTGCCCGTGTCCCGCCACCCGTCTGCCCGCACGTCGCCCTCCACCACCCCAACGGGGAGCCCCCGGCTCCAGTGGTGACCCCCCGGGCACCCCTATGCTCACCGAACGGAGCTCGTCATGCCGCACGACCCGACCCTGGCGCGTCTGGCCAACGCCGCGCTGCTGGTGCCCTTCGAGTCCTACCACGCCCCTCGCTGGGTCCTGGAGGGTCTGGCGGACGGCATCTCCGGCGTCTGCCTGTTCCACAACAACCTGGACACCCCCGAACAGGTGACCGCGCTCAACGCGGCCCTGTCCGAGGCCGCGGACACCCCGCTGATCTCGCTGGACGAGGAGGGCGGCGACGTCACCCGCATCGGCCAGGCGCGCGGCAGCGACTACCCGGGCAACGCCGCCCTGGGAGCGGTGGACGACCCGGACCTGACCCGCGACACACACCGCTCGATGGGCGACCGCCTCGCCGAACTGGGCTTCAACCTCGACCTGGCGCCGTCGGTGGACGTCAACGTCGCCGACGACAACCCCGTGATCGGCACCCGCTCCTTCGGTTCCGACCCCGAACTGGTCGCCCGCCACGCGGCTGCCGCCGTGATCGGGCTCCAGTCCTCCGGCGTGGCCGCGTGCGCCAAGCACTTCCCGGGCCACGGCGCCACCTCGCAGGACTCCCACCACACGCTGCCCCGCGTCGAGGCCGACGCCGACCTGCTGCGCCGCCGTGAGCTGCTGCCGTTCCGGGCCGCGGTGGAGGCGGGGGTGCAGTCGATCCTGACCGCGCACATCGAGCTGCCCGGGCTGGGCGGCGAGGGCCCGGCGACGCTGGCGCCGCACATCCTCAACGACCTGCTCCGCGACGAGCTGGGCTTCCGGGGCGCCGTGGTCAGCGACGCGATGGAGATGGAGGGCGTCAGCGGCCGGATCGGGATCGCGGAGGCGAGCGTGCGCGCGGTGGCGGCCGGCGTGGACCTGCTGTGCCTCGGCCGCCGGGTGTACGCGGACCAGGTCGAGCTGATCCGCGCCGCACTCGTCGGTGCGGTCCGCGAGGGCCGCCTCCCGGGGCAGCGCCTGGAGGAGGCCGCGGAGCGCAACGCGCGCCTGCGCTCCTGGATCCGCGAGTCGGCCGCACGGCGGGTGGCTGCTCCCTCCGGCGGACCCGTGGGCCTGGCCGGGGCCCGGCGCGCCGTTCGCGTGGACGGGGACCTGCCGCCCCTGAACGACCCCTTCGTGGTCGAGGTGGACGCGCCCGCCGGCATGGCCGTGGGCGAGGTTCCCTGGGGCCTGGGCCCCTGGTTCCCCGGCTCCGAGCGCGTCGCCCCCGACCCGGCCCACGCCGACCGGCTCGTCGCCGGGGCCCGGGGCCGCGACCTGGTGGTCGTGGTCAGGGACGCGCACCGGTACCCGGAGGCCCGGGCGCTCGTGAGCCGCCTGCTCGACGCCCGCCCCGGGGCCGTGGTCGTGGAGATGGGCCTGCCCATCTGGCGGCCCGACTGCGGCGCCTACGTGAGCACGTACGGGGCCGCGCACGTCAACGGTCTGAGCGCGGCCGAACTGCTGGGGGGCGCCGTGGCCGCCCCCTCCCCCGGCAGGAGCTGATCCCCCGGTCCCCGGGAGGGGCGCCGAACCCGGTCGCCCACCCCGTCCGGCCCGGTTCCGCCGTACGGTGGAACCGGGCCGGAGCCGTTCGCACCGTTGCCGGACGCTCCGCACCGGAGAGGAACATCACCGATGTCCCCGAAACCCGGTAGGAGAAGTACCCTTGGCCTGTAGCATCCCGGTCCGTCGGCACACCCGTCGACGCCCGGTGCCCCATTCGCCCTTCTAACCACGGCATAATCACAGCATGCGCCTTTCAGCCCGGGTCGATTACGCGCTTCGCGCGGCAGCGGAACTCGCTGTCGCCAGCGAGGGGCCGGTGACGGCCGAGCAGCTAGCACGCGCTCAGGCCATCCCCGGCAAATTCCTAGAGAACATCCTCACCCAGCTACGCCGTGCCGGGCTGGTGCGCAGCCAACGCGGACCTGTCGGCGGTTACTGGCTGGCCAGACCAGCGGCGGAGATCTCTCTCGCCGACATCATCCGAGCGGTCGATGGACCGCTCGCCAACGTGCGCGGGGAACGCCCCGAGCACGTGGACTACGACGGAGCGGCCCGCAGCCTGCAACAGGTGTGGATCGCCCTGCGCGCCAGCGAACGCGCCATCCTGGAGGGGGTCAACCTCCAGCACCTGGTGACGAACGAGCTGCCCGATGCGGTGCGGACGCTGGCGGAGGACCCCGAGGCCTGGGTGAACCACACCCACCGCTGACCGCGGCGGCCACGGAGGACGTCCTCCCGTCCCCGACGTGAAGGAGCCGACCACCCGAGGGTGGTCGGCTCCTTCACGTCGTCAGGATGCGGCTGTACGGACTGTTCCTGGCCGGGGTCAGACCCCGACCATGTCGGCGACCTGGGGAACACGATCCGGTACCGGCTCGATGCCGAGGTCCTGGGCGGGGACGGGGTCGGTCGTGACCGCGTCGCCCAGCAGGGCGGCCTCCTGGAGCTCGGCGAGGGCGAGCTGGTCGGACACCTCCCGCATTACCTGCGAAAGCGGGACCCCCAGGGCCCCGCAGATCGACGAGAGCAGCTCGGAAGAGGCTTCCTTCTGCCCCCTCTCGACCTCGGACAGGTATCCGAGGGATACACGCGCATCGGCCGACACCTCGCGGAGGGTGCGGCCCTGGCGCTGCCGCAGCCGCCTGAGCACGTCACCCAGTAGGTGACGAAGCAGGACCATCATTCGCGCTCCCTCCCACCGGTAGCGACCTTCATATACAACACCGTACCTGCCCCACGCCCGATTCGGGCACCTCTTGCCGTCCTGTTCGCTGGAGGGGGAACCTCACCCGGGGGTGGTTTTGTTCCCGAGTGACAGGAGAAGGGAAGGGTCCGAAAGATTCAGGTTCGTGCGTTTCCCGCCGTGCTCCCGCGAACAGCCGAGTCCAGGAGCAACAGCGCACCCTCGACCGTGCGGTATCGGATACCCGAACGATCCCCGGTGAAACGGAACTGGTGGACAGTAGTCCGCTCGTCCCTGGTGGCGACCGCCACATGGACGGTGCCGACGGGCTGTCCGTCCTGCGGTTCGGGCCCGGCGACGCCGGTCACCGCGACGCCGTGGTCGGCCCCCAGCAGGCGCCTGACCCCGCGCGCCATGTGGGCCGCCACCTCGGGGTGCACCGCGCCGTGCTCGGCCAGGAGGTCCTCGGGGACGCCCAACACGCCGGTCTTGGTGTCGGTGGCGTAGGTCACCACGCCGCCGCGGTAGGTGCGGGAGGAGCCGGGGACGGCGGTCAGGTGGGCGCCGATGAGGCCGCCGGTCAGGGACTCGGCGGTGGCACAGGTCTCACCCCGTTCCCACAGGGCCCGGTGGACGGCCCCGGCCGCGGTCATCGCCTCGACGGGGAACTCCAGCCCCTCCGAGTCCAGACCCACGCGGTCCTCCTCCGGGCTCATGCCTCGGCTTCCCTCCTGGCGCGGACCGCGCGCACGGCGTCGAGCACGTAGGCCCCGCCGGTCCACAGGGTCACGAACAGGGCCGCGCCCATGACGATGTGCGCGAACCACGTGAAGACGTCGCTGAACGGCAGGACGTGGAGCGGGAACAGGTAGACGCTGATCGCGACGATCTGGAGGACCGTCTTGAGCTTGCCGCCCTTGCTCGCCGGCATGACGACGTAGCGCAGGACCGCGAAGCGCAGGGCGGTGACACCCCACTCGCGGACCAGGATGGCGATGGTCACCCACCACCACAGGTCGCCCTGGAGGGACAGCACGACGAGCGCGGCCCCGGTGAGCGCCTTGTCCGCGATGGGGTCGGCGATCTTGCCGAAGTCGGTGACCAGGTTGTGGCGCCGGGCGAGCTCGCCGTCGATGCGGTCGGTGATGGCGGCGAGCACGAAGACGGCGAAGGCGGCGAACCGCCACCAGGAGCCGTCCAGGAACATGAACCACACGAAGACCGGGACCATGACCAGTCGGCTCATGGTGAGGATGTTCGCGATGTTCCACAGCGGAACGTGGGGGGCGGGCGTCGCCGCGTCGTGGCTGCTCATCTGTCTCCGGCTTCCCCGTCCGGACCGGTCTCGTCCTGCTCGGCCACGAGGTCGGCACCGGCCGACTGGATGACCGTGGCGCGCACCAGGTCGCCGACGGCGAGGCCCTCGCCGTACAGGATGGTGCTGCCGTCCACCTCGGGGGCCTGGTGCTCGGAGCGGCCCTCGTAGGCGCCGTCCTCCAGGACGGTCTCCACCAGGACGGTCACCTCGGAGCCGATCCGCTCCTCGGCGCGCTGGACCATCAGCTCCTCGGAGAGCCGGTTGAGCCGGTCCACGCGTTCCTGGACGACCTCGGCGGGGAGCTTGCCCTCGTGGGAGAGGGCCTCGGTGCCGTCCTCGTCCGAGTACCCGAAGATGCCGATGGCGTCGAGGCGGGCCTCGGAGAGGAAGGAGACGAGGTCCTCGAACTCGGCCTCGGTCTCACCGGGGAAGCCCACGATGAAGTTGGAGCGCGCCCCGGCCTCGGGGGTCCGCTTGCGCACGGTGTCGAGGAGCTCCAGGAAGCGCTCGCGGTCGCCGAAGCGGCGCATGCGGCGCAGCAGGGTGCCGCTGGCGTGCTGGAAGGACAGGTCGAAGTAGGGGACGACGCCGGGGGTGCCGGTGAGGACGTCCACCAGGCCGGGCCGGACCTCGGCGGGCTGGAGGTAGCTGACCCGGACGCGTTCCAGGCCCTCGACGGCGGCCAGGCGGGGCAGCAGCTTCTCCAGCGCGCGCACGTCGCCCAGGTCCTTGCCGTAGGACGTGGAGTTCTCACTGACCAGGAAGACCTCGCGCACGCCCTCGCCCGCCAGCCACTCGGCCTCGCGCACGATCTCGTCGGGGTGCCGGGAGATGTAGGCGCCGCGGAAGGTCGGGATGGCGCAGAAGGTGCAGCGGCGGTCGCAGCCGGAGGCGATCTTGAGGTTGGCGACCGGCCCGCCGGAGAGGCGGCGGCGCGGGACCGCCGCGCGGTAGGGCAGCTCGGTGCCGTCGGCCCCGGGCGCCTCGGCGAAGCCCGCGTGGCCGGGGACGTGCACCTGGGCGGCGTTCCGGTCGGCGGGGCTGATGGGCAGGAGCGTGCGCCGGTCGCGGGGGTCGTGCGGGACCAGGGTGCGGCCGGCCACGACGTCGTCGAGCCGGTCGGTGATGGCCGAGTAGTCGTCGAACCCGATGACCTGGGCCTCGGGGAGGGCGTCGGCCAGCTCCGAGCCGTACCGTTCCGCCATGCACCCCGCGGCGACGACCTTGCCGCCGTTCTCGGCCGCTTCGAGGAGGGTCTCGATGGAGTCCTGTTTGGCGGCGTCGATGAAACCGCAGGTGTTGACCACGGTGACGTCGGCCTTGGTGTCGCCGTCGACGAGGTCCCAGCCGCCCGCGGACAGACGCCCGGCCAGCTCTTCGGAGTCGACCTCGTTACGCGCACACCCCAGGGTGACGAGAGAGACAGTACGGCGCGATGACATGGCTTCCAAGCGTGTGGGAGAGCTTCGAGTGTGATGCGGGGGCCGGGGCGGACCGCTCGGACCGCGCGCACGGCACGGCGCCGGTCGGCGCCGCCCGCAGCCCCCCACATTACCTTGACCGGCTCACCCGCCCGTACCCCGGCCCGACTTCCCCCAGGCCGCGGGCAGTGTCATCACTGGTCGAAGCCGTCCGGGCCGATGGCGACCTCCTTGACCTCACCGCTCTCCCCGGCGGGTCCGATGTCCTTGCCGTCGATCGAGACCTGGACCGCTCCGGCGTTGCCGACCCACAGCATGACGCCCTCCTCCGCCGTGAACTCCTGCTCCTCGTCCTCCAGGAGGAAGCCGGTGAACAGGTCGTCGCCGTCGGCACCGGTGAGCTTGATCCAGCTGCGCTGGGCGGACACCAGTCCGAGGGTGAACTCGGCGGGCTCCTCCACGGCCTGCTTCGCCGCGGGGGCCGCCGCCGCTTCGCCCGCGCCCTCCACGCCCTCTTCGGGCAGTACCGCGGAGTCCACGGTCCCGCCGCCGCCGTTGGACTCGAAGGCGGTGCGCAGCGGGTTGTCGCCCTCCCAGTCCTGCCAGGTGCGGACGCCGACGACGACGCCCAGGAGGATGATGATGCCGACCACCGCCCAGGGCCAGTGGCGGCGGACCGCCTCGCCCCGCCCGGGGCGCGTTTCCGTGACGGTCGGGCGCGGCACGGTCCGGGTGTCCCCGGGGCCGGTGCCGTGTTCGTCCCTGACCCGGGGGATGCCCCTGGTCCCCCGCCGTCGCTCCGGCGACCGCGGCTCGGGGACGGCGACCGCCTCCTCCGGCTCGATCTCCTTCGCCTTCTCCTTGCGGGTCCGGCCCCGCCGCAGTCCGCGGCCCAGGTTCTGGGTGCGCTCGAAGTGGCCCCACTGCTCGGAGTTGGATCCGGGGTCGGCGGCGTCGTCGCCGAAGCGCCGGACCGGTCCGGCCATCGGCTCCTCGTCGCCGACCACGACCGTGCCGTTCCTGGAGGCCGCCACCGCTGCCCTGACAGCGGCGGGCGAGGCCGCCGGGTGGCGCGGTAGGGGCACGAACGCGGGCGCGTCCGAGGACGCGTGCTCGCGGTCGTACTCGGCCAGCAGCGGCGCCGGGTCCAGGCCGAGCGCCCTGCTGAGGCCGCGGATGTGGCCGCGTGCGTAGAAGTCCCCACCGCAGGGGACGAAGTCCTCCTCCTCGATGCCCTCGAGGACGGAGTCCCGGATGCGTGTACGGGCGCTGAGATCCGCGACCGTGTACCCCGCTGCGATTCGGGCGGCGGCCAGAGTGTGACCGATCGTCGCCATGAGCACTCTCCCGGCAACTGTGTGTGACTGACGTGTCCCACTCTGCCGTCCGTGGCTCTCCGATGCAGGTCACCACGCCCCATGAAGCCCTCAAGAACACGCCAAATCGGTCACTGGCACACAGAATGCCACCGATTTCTCGCCCTGTCGGGTCTCCGGGACCGCGGGCGCGTGTCGCGGCCCGGTCGGCGCCTCAGCCCCCGCGGATCTCCGTCAGGACTCCGGGGAGCTCGTCCGGCGTGACGAGGACGTCGCGGGCCTTGGAGCCCTCGCTGGGGCCGACCACGTCGCGGCTCTCCATCAGGTCCATCAGGCGGCCCGCCTTGGCGAAGCCGACGCGCAGCTTGCGCTGGAGCATGGACGTCGACCCGAACTGGGTGGTGACCACCAGTTCGACGGCCTGGAGGAGGACGTCGAGATCGTCGCCGATGTCCTCGTCGATCTCCTTCTTCTTGCCCTCGGGGGCCGCGACGTCCTCACGGTAGCTGGGCTCGGACTGCTTCTTGCAGTGCTCGACGATCGCCCGGATCTCCTTCTCCGACACCCAGGCGTTCTGGAGGCGGATGGCCTTGCCCGCGCCCATCGGGAGGAAGAGCGAGTCGCCCTTGCCGACCAGCTTCTCGGCGCCGGGCTGGTCGAGGATGACGCGGCTGTCGGCGAGGCTGGACGTCGCGAAGGCGAGGCGGGAGGGCACGTTGGCCTTGATCAGGCCGGTGACGACGTCGACGCTGGGGCGCTGGGTGGCGAGCACCAGGTGGATTCCCGCCGCGCGGGCCAGCTGGGTGATGCGCACGACCGCGTCCTCGACGTCGCGGGGGGCGACCATCATCAGGTCGGCGAGCTCGTCGACGATGACCAGCAGGTAGGGGTAGGGCTCGTACACCCGCTCGCTGCCGAGGGGGGCGGTCACCTCCCCGGTGCGCACGGCGGCGTTGAAGTCGTCCACGTGCCGGTAGCCCGAGGCCGCCAGGTCGTCGTAGCGGCGGTCCATCTCCCCCACCACCCACTGCAGTGCCTCGGCGGCCCGCTTGGGGTTGGTGATGATGGGCGTGATGAGGTGCGGGATGCCCTCGTACATGGTCAGTTCGACCCGCTTGGGGTCGACCAGGATCATCCGCACCTCGTCGGGCGTGGCACGCATCATCAGCGAGGTGATCAGCCCGTTGATGCAGGTGGACTTACCGGCGCCGGTCGCACCGGCGACCAGCACGTGCGGCATCTTCGCCAGGTTCGCGACCACGTTGGAGCCCTCGACGTCCTTGCCCAGGCCCACCAGCATGGGGTGGTCGTCGGAGGTCGCGGCCGAGGAGCCCAGGACGTCGCCCAGGCTCACGATGTCCTTGTCGGTGTTGGGGATCTCGATGCCGATCGCGGACTTGCCGGGGATCGGCGACTGGATCCGGACGTCGGCGCTCTTGACCGCCAGGGAGATGTTCTTGGCCAGGGCGGTGACCTTCTCGACCTTGACCGCCGGGCCCAGCTCGATCTCGTACCGGGTGACGGTCGGGCCGCGGGTGAACCCGGTGACCTCGGCGTCGATGCCGAACTGGGTCAGCACCCCCGACAGCGCGGCCACCACGTCGTCGTTGGCCTTGGTGCGCGGCTTGACCGGGCTGCCCGGCTTGAGCATGACCGGTGAGGGGAGTTCGTAGTCGCCCTCGACCACCCGGGAGGGGATGGTCATCTGCTCCGTGACGGCGGGGGCCGGCGTGGGGTCGGGGACGTCGGCCTTCCTGCGGCCGGGCTTCTTCCTCGCGGCCCCGGCGGCTCCGGCGGCCCCGGCCTCCTCCTCGTCGGTGAGCGCGGGCGAGAGGGGTTCGGCGGGCAGCACCGGGCTGTCGTAGGGGCGCTCGTGGTCGCCCGCGACCGTCTCGGCCTCTGCCTCCGGGGCCTTCCTCGGCTTGCGCTTGCGCGGCTTGGCCTGGGCGGGTGCGGGGTCCGCGCCCAGCAGGCCGATGCCGGAGTCGGGTCCGGTGTCGCGCTCCATGAGCGCGCCGAACAGCGTCTGGAGGCGTTCGGGGATGCGCCTGATGGGTGTGGCGGTGACGACCAGGATGCCGAAGACCAGGACGAGGACGAGCAGCACACCGGTCAGCCACGGGGTGACGACGGCGCTGAGGGGGCCCGCGGCGACGAAGCCGATGAGTCCGCCCGAGTCCTGGAGCGCCTCCAGTCCGTCGGAGGGTTCCGGGAGGCCGTTCGCGATGTGGATCAGCCCGAGCAGGCCCAGCATGATCGAGGCGGAGCCGATGAACAGCCGCCCGCCGTCGCCCTCCCGGCCCGACCCGGGGGTGCGCATGAGCTTGACGGCGACGGGCAGGAACAGCAGCGGCAGGATCGGCGAGAACGTGCCGAAGCCGCCGACCACGACCATACGGGTGTACTCCAGCAGCGGCCCCTCGCTGCGCCACCACACGGCGGCGGCGACGAGGACCCCCGAGGCCAGCAGGATCAGGCCGATCCCGTCGCGGCGCAGGTCGGGGTCGAGGTCGCGCGCGCTGCGGCCGACCGCGCGCGCCGCGCCGCCGACCGTGTGCGCGATCAGCTTCCACAGCACGAGCAGGAACTGCCCGAACATGGTGAAGGCGAAGGCGATGGGCCCGTCGGGCATGCGCTTCTTGGGGGCGGGTTTGCGGGCGGCGGGCTTCTTGCGTCCGGAACCACCGGAGGAGGCGCGCGTGGGCATCGGGGTCACCTCCACGGGGGACGGGGTCGGTCGGGCGATCGGGCAGAACGGCCCGCCACGGCGGGCAGCCTACTGGGGCGTCCACGCCGTTGGCCCGTACCGGCACGGCGTGTCGCCCGAATCGCCCGGGCGGTAGAGCACGCCGGGAGGGCGTGGCCGGGCGCGCGTGCTCGCCGGCGGCGGCGGGCGGGCCCCGCCACCAGAACGGCCCGAGCGCGCTGGAGCGCGGCTCGGGCCGTTCTGGTGCTGTGGTCCGGGGCGGCCCCGGACCGATGGGGTCAGACCTCGACCAGGACAGGGATGATCATGGGACGACGCCGGTAGGTGTCGTTGACCCAGCGGCCCGTGTTGCGGCGGATGAGCTGCCGCAGCTGGTGCGGGTCGTTGACCCCGTCCCGCGCCGCCTTGTCCAGGGAGTCCTGGATCTTGTCGATGACGTCGTCGAAGGCGGCGGCGCCGATGCCCGCGCCCCGGGTGTGGATCTCGGGCTCTCCGAGGATCTTGCCGGTGCCGGAGTCCACCGCGACGACGACGGAGATGAACCCCTCCTCGCCGAGGATGCGGCGGTCCTTGAGCGAGGCGTCGGTGACGTCGCCGACCGAGGAGCCGTCGACGTACACGTAGCCGGCCTGGACCGCGCCCACGATCTTGGCCCGGTGCTTGTGCAGGTCCACGACCACGCCGTCCTCGGCGATGATGATCCGGTCGGAGGGGACGCCCGTGAGCTTGGCCAGGTCGGCGTGGGCGCGCATGTGCCGCCACTCGCCGTGCACCGGCATGAAGTTGCGCGGACGCACCATGTTGAGCACGTACAGCAGCTCACCGGCGGACGCGTGCCCCGACACGTGCACGAGGGCGTTGCCCTTGTGGACGACCTTGGCGCCCCAGCGGGTCAGACCGTTGATCACCCGGTTGACCGAGTTCTCGTTGCCGGGGATCAGCGAGGACGCGAGCAGGACGGTGTCGTCCTGCTCGATGCGGATCTGGTGGTCGCGGTTGGCCATCCGGCTCAGCGCCGACATGGGCTCGCCCTGCGAGCCCGTGCAGATCAGCACGGCCTCGTCGGGCCGCATCTTGTCGAGCTGCTTCACGTCGATGATCGTGTCGCCCGGGATGCTCAGGTAGCCCAGGTCGCGCGCGATGTTCATGTTGCGGACCATCGAGCGGCCCACGAACGCGATCTTGCGGCCGTGCGCCGAAGCGGCGTCGATGACCTGCTGGACGCGGTGCACGTGGGAGGCGAAGCACGCCACCACGATGCGCTTCTCGGCCTGCCGGAACACCTTGTCGATGGCCTCGGACAGGTTGCGCTCGTTGACGATGAACCCGGGCTGCTCGGCGTTGGTGGAGTCCGACAGCAGCAGGTCCACGCCCTCGTCGCCGAACCGGGCGAACCCGGCCAGGTCGGTGAGGCGGCCGTCCAGCGGCAGCTGGTCCATCTTGAAGTCGCCGGTGTGCAGCACCGACCCGCCGGGGGTGCGGATACCGACGGCCAGCGCGTCCGGGATGGAGTGGTTGACCGCGAAGAACTCCAGGTTGAACGAGCCGAACTCGTGCCGCTCGCCCTCCTCCACCTGGATGGTCTCCGGCTTGATGCGGTGCTCGCCGAGCTTGGCGGTGATCAGCGCCAGGGTCAGGCGGGAGCCGACGATCGGGATGTCGGCCCGCTCGCGCAGCAGGAACGGGATACCGCCGATGTGGTCCTCGTGCCCGTGGGTGAGCACGACCGCCTCGATGTCGTCGAGCCGGTCCCGGATGTAGTCGAAGTCCGGCAGGATCAGGTCGACGCCGGGCTGCTCCTCCTCGGGGAAGAGCACGCCGCAGTCGACGATGAGCAGGCGGCCGCCGTACTCGAAGACCGTCATGTTGCGGCCGATCTCACCGAGGCCGCCCAGGGCGACGACGCGCAGAGCACCCTTGCCCAGGGGCGGGGGCGAGGTCAGTTCGGGGTGCGGGTGGCTCATACAGATCCCTCCGTGAGGCGCTCGACGCGCACGGCGCTGGCGGGGACGGCCTGGTGCGGGGCCAGACCGATGGGGCCCTTGACGCCGGCGGCGGCAAGGTCTTCGCGCAGCAGTGCCTGGAGCTCGACCGACGCGTCGGTGAGCGGGGTGCGCACGGGACCGGACGGCAGCCCGAACTGGTTCAGGATGGCCTTGGTGGTGATGACGCCCTGCGTGCGGAACATGCCGGTGTAGACCGGGGTGAGGCGGCGGTGGATGGCCAGGGCCTGTCCGACCTCGCCCTTCTCGAAGGCGTCGATCATCTCGCGCAGGTCGGCGCCGACGATGTGGCCGACGACGCTGACGAACCCGGCCGCGCCCACGGACAGCAGCGGCAGGTTGAGGATGTCGGTGCCGCAGTAGAAGGCCAGGTCGGTCCGCTCCATCACCCAGGAGCTGGCGCCGATGTTGTCCTTGGCGTCCTTGTTCGCGACGATGCGGGGGTGCTCGGCCAGGCGGACGAGGGTCTCGGAGGCGATCGGCGTGCCGGTGCGGTGCGGAATGTCGTAGAGCATGACCGGCAGGTCGGTGGTGTCCGCGATCTCGGTGAAGTGCCTGATCAGGCCTTCCTGGGGCGGCTTGTTGTAGTAGGGCGTGACGGTCAGCAGACCGTGCGCGCCCGCCTTCTCCGCGGCCTTGGCGAGCCTGACGCTGTGGCGGGTGTCGTTGGTGCCGACCCCGGCGATGACCCTGGCGCGGTCACCGACCGCCTCCACGACCGCCCGCAGAAGGCGGTCCTTCTCGTCGTCGCTGGTCGTCGGCGACTCACCCGTGGTACCGCTGATGATGAGGCCGTCGTTGTTCTGCTCGTCGACGAGGTACGTGGCCAGTCTGGCCGCGCCCTCGTAGTCGAGTTCGCCGTCGTCGAGCATGGGCGTGACCATCGCGGTCAGCATCTTGCCGAACGGGCGGTTCTTGGTGTCCACCATCGTGTGTGAAAGGCTTCCGGATCGCCGCCGGTGGGCGGTGGGTCCGGGGGTGCCCCTCCTCCTCTCGGTGTGCGTCAACAGCTGGATGTGTCCCGTGCACATGTCGCGTGCACGGGTGTGCGGCGCTGCGTGTCCGCCACCGCGACCGGCGGTACGCGCTCCGGTCGCGGGAAAGTTCCTTTGGTGCCCCGTCTTGGGTCGGGCCCGGGGTCGTGCCCTGCGCGGCCGCCGTCCTCGTGGGTCGAGGTTGACGGGCCGGCTATGTGAACCTACCCGTCCCGGGCCCGCGCCATCCGGCCGGGCCCGGGATCCGCGCGCAGGTCAGGGCCGCGGAAGGGGGTTGTTCGGGCTGTTGCCGCCCTGGGCTCAGTCGTCCTGTCCGTCCGGAAGGAACATGCTCAGAAGCCAGCTGACGAGGGTGACGACGATCGCACCCCAGAACGCGGGCCAGAACCCCTCGATGTGGAACGGGAGGGTGAACAGGCTCGCGATCCAGTTCGTGAGCATGAGCAGCAGCGCGTTCACCACCAGGCCGATCAGCCCGAGGGTCAGCGCGTAGAACAGGCACCCGACGGCCTTGACGATCGGTTTGATGATCGCGTTGACCACACCGAAGATGGCGCCGACCGCGAGGTAGACGCCGATCTGACCAGCGGTGGTCTGGGCCGTGACGTCGATCCCGTCGATCAGGAAGACAGCCGCCCAAAGGGCGAGCGCGTTCACGATAACTCTGATAATGAGGCTCACAACGTAGATGTTCCCATGCCGAGGCAAGGTCCGGAAACTCCGGCATCGGTGATCTTGCCGCGGCCCGCTCCCCCAGGAGGCTCCGCCGTGTCCAGTGCCCAGTTCGTCCGCCCCGCCCGTGCCACCGACGTGGACACCGTCGTGGAGGTCCAGGTGGCGTCGTGGCGGGCGGTGTACGGGACGCTGCTGCCCGACGCCGTGGTCGCCGAACTCGGCGGCGCCGACGCCCGGAAGCAGTTCCACGAGCAGTGGACGGCCGCCCTGGAGTCGCCGCCGACCTCCCGGCACCGACTGGTGGTGGCCACCGACGAGGTGGACGGGGTGCGGACCGTGACGGGGTTCGCGGCGTTCGGCCCGGCGGGCGACCCGGACCTGTGGCCCGCCACGGACGCGGAGGTGTTCGCCCTGCACGTGGACCCGGAGCGCGCGAGGGAGGGGCACGGCAGCCGCCTCGTGAACGCGTGCGTGGACCACCTCGTCGACGACGGTTTCGGCACGGTGCACGTGTGGGTGCCGGAGGCCGACAACGCCCTGCGCGCGTTCTTCGAGGCGTCGGGGTGGCGCGCGGACGGCGCCCGCCGTGAGATCGACCTGGGGACGCCGCTGCCGATGGTCCGGCTGCACGCGGCCATCTCGCGGTAGGCCCCGGCGTCCGCCCGT
Organism: Nocardiopsis codii; assembly: GCF_036327455.1. Classification (NCBI taxonomy): domain Bacteria; kingdom Bacillati; phylum Actinomycetota; class Actinomycetes; order Streptosporangiales; family Nocardiopsidaceae; genus Nocardiopsis; species Nocardiopsis codii. Next base: position 121,707 of record NZ_JAUZMY010000001.1, read on the forward strand.
CCCGCGGTTCGGGCACGCACGCGGGGGTCGCCGCCGGTTGGGCCCAGCTCCGGACAGGGACTACCGTTGGGTGGTTGTCTGCGCTGTGCACCAGGTACCGCGCAGTGTCGTCGAGGGTGGAGGACCGCCGCGTGGCCACGGTCAGTGAATGGGTCTCGGGGCTGCGTCCCCGTACGCTTCCGAATTCGATCGTGCCGGTGGCGGTCGGCACGGCTCTGGCCCTGGCCCTGGACGGGTTCGTCTGGTGGAAGGCGCTGCTGGCCCTGGTGGTGTCCATGGCCCTGCAGGTCGGGGTCAACTTCGCCAACGACTACAGCGACGGCGTGAAGGGCACCGACACCGAGGAGCGGACCGGCCCCACCCGGTTGACCGCTTCGGGCCTGGCCGAGCCGCGGCAGGTGCTCGCGGCGGCCCTGGGGAGCTTCGCCTTCGCGGGCGCGGTCGGCCTGGTGCTGGTGGCGACGTCGTCGTGGTGGCTGCTGCTGGTGGGGGCCCTGGCGATCGCCGCGGCCTGGTACTACACCGGCGGTCGCGCACCGTACGGGTACCGGGGTCTGGGCGAGGTGTCGGTGTTCGTGTTCTTCGGCCTGGTGGCCGTGGTGGGCACCGTGTTCGTGCAGCTGGGCTCCGCCCCGTGGCAGGCCTGGGTGGCGTCGGTGCCGGTCGGCCTGCTGTCCTGCTCCGTGCTGGTGATCAACAACCTGCGGGACATCCCGACGGACCGGGAGACCGGGAAGGTCACCCTCGCGGTGCGGCTGGGCGAGACGGGCACACGGCGGCTGTTCGCGGGCGCGGTCGTCGCCTCCTACGCGGTCGCGCTGGTGCTGACCCCCGTGTTCTGGTGGACGCCGCTGGTGCTGCTGTCGGCGCCCCTGGCGGTGCCGCCGCTGCGGCGCGTGCTGGGCGGACAGGCGGGACGCGACCTGGTCCTGGGCCTGGGCGAGACCGGCAGGCTCCAGATGGCGTTCGGCGTCCTGCTGTCGGCCGCCCTCGTCCTGGGCTAGCCGCGGGCCCGGGCCGGGCCCGCGGGCGGGTCCCCCGGATCCGGAACACTCCGTCCGAACTGCGGCGACACGGTTCGAGCTCCCCGGCGCGCCCCGTGGGGCTAGGATGCGGGCCGGCCCCCAGACACGCGTCAAGCCACGGCAGGGAGAACACGACACCGTGCCCAGCGAGAACACCGCCCCCGACCCCCTCGAGATCGCCCCCGACCCGCAAGCGTGGGCAGAGCGCTCGGCCGGCCAGGCCGCCGCGTTCGACACGATCGGAGAGCGCTACGACGAGGCCTTCCCACGCAAGGAGGGACAGGAGGAACGGGTCCGGCGGCTGCTGGACCTGCTGCCGCCCGGAGCCCACGTGCTCGACCTGGGGTCGGGCACAGGTCTGCCCACCGCCCGCCAGTTCGCCTCCGCGGGCGTGCGGGTCACGGGCTACGAGATCTCCGGGCGGATGATCGAGATCGCCCGCCGGAACGTGCCCCAGGCGACGTTCGTCCAGGCCGACATCCTCGACCTGAAGCCGGTCGACTCGTCCTACGACGCCATCGTGGCGTTCTTCTCCCTGCTGTGCCTGCCCAAGTCGCGCATCCCCGAGGCGCTGAGCCGGATCCGCGCGTCCCTGGTCCCTGAGGGCCTGCTGTGCCTGGCCATGGTGGAGACGGACCTGGACGACGCGCCCATCCCCTTCCTGGGCTCGGACATCCGCGTGTCGGGCTATCCGCGTGAGGAACTGCGCCGGGTGGTGCGGGAGGCGGGCCTGGTCGTCGAGGACGAGCGGGTGGTCTCCTACGAGCCGGAGGCCCCCGGGGCCCACCCCGAGACCCAGGTGTTCCTCACCTGCCGCAGGGGCGCCTGAGCGGGTCCTGTCGGCGCCCGGGGCGGTCCGCGGCTGCCCGCGCGCGGCGGCCCGCCGGGCACGGCAGACGACGGGGGAGGCGCCCGCCAGGGGCGCCTCCCCCGTCGTGGGGCGTACGTCCCTAGTCGAGGTCCAGGAGTGCGTCCAGGCCCACGGTGAGGGGGTCCGCGAGGTCAGCGACGCCGCGGATCCCCAGGAGCACGCCGGGCATGAACGAGGTGCGGTTCATCGAGTCGTGCCGGATCTTCAGGGTCTCCCCGTCGGTGCCGAACACGACCTCCTGGTGGGCGATGAGCCCGGTGATGCGCAGGGCGTGCACGCGGACCCCGTCGACGTCGGCCCCGCGGGCACCGGGGATCTCCGCGGTCGTGGCGTCGGGCATCGGCGCGGTCCCGGCCTCCCGGCGCGCCTCGGCGACGAGCTCGGCGGTCCGGTAGGCGGTGCCGCTGGGGGCGTCCGCCTTGTTCGGGTGGTGCAGCTCGATGATCTCGGTGGACTCGAAGTACGGTGCGGCCTTGCGCGCGAAGTGCATCATCAGCACGGCGGCGACGCCGAAGTTCGGGGCGATCAGCACCTTCGCCCCGGGCTTGGCGGCCTGCCAGGCGCGCACCCGCTCCAGTTTGGCCTCGTCGAAGCCGCTGGTGCCGACGACGGCGTGGATCCCGTGGCCGATGAGCCACTCCAGGTTGTCCATCACCACGTCGGGGTGGGTGAAGTCGACGACGTAGTCGGCTCCCAGCACCGCACCGCGGTCGTCGGCGCTGTCCACGCCCGCGACGAGTTCCATGTCGTCGGCGGCCTGAACCGCGCGGACGACCTCTGACCCCATGCGCCCATCGGCGCCGAAAACTCCTACCTTGAACACGGCACGAGCGTACCGGAGACCCGGGCGCCCCCTGCGTGGTGCACCCCGCCCGGCGCCGTGCCGCCTGCGACGATCGGCGATGGCAGGGGGTCCCGCGGTCGGCCGGCGGAGCGGGCGGCGGCTCCTTCGCCATGGCGGTCACGTACCTGGTGGGCCCTCGCCGGGCGCGTTCACGCCGCCGTGACCCCTCCCCGGGGCGGGGCGGGCGGGGTCCGACCGGCCTCGGGCCGCGTCAGCGCGCGGCGGCGAGGGTGAGCGCGAAGTCCCCGGCGGGGTCGGTCCACCAGTGGGTCGGCTCGAACCCGGCGGCGTCGAGCTCGGCGGACAGCCCCTCGCGGCGGAACTTGGCGGAGACCTCGGTGCGCATCTCCTCCCCCGGCGCGAAGTCGACCTCCAGGTCCAGGTCGGCGACCCGGACGTGCTGGGCGGAGCGCGCGCGCAGCCGCATCTCGATCCACTCCTCCTCCGCGTTCCAGCGGGCGAGGTGGTCGAAGGCGCCGGGGTCGAAGTCGGCGCCGAGCTGGTGGTTGATGACGCTGAGGACGTTGCGGTTGAAGGCGGCGGTGACCCCCTGGGCGTCGTCGTAGGCGGCGACCAGGCGGGCCGGGTCCTTGACCAGGTCGGCGCCGAGCAGGAGCGAGTCCCCGGTGTCGAGCACGGCGCGGATGTCGCGGAGGAAGGCCGAGCGCGGCCCGGGCTCCTGGTTGCCGATGGTGGAGCCGAGTACGGCGAGGAGGCGGCGTCCGCCGTTCTCGCCGACCGGCAGGAGCCCGAGGTGCTCCTCGAAGTCGCCGACGACGCCGTGGACGTCGAGTCCGGGGTAGTCGTCGACGACGCCGCGCGCGGAGGCGGCGAGGAAGTCGCCGCTGACGTCCACGGGGACGAAGCGGGTGAGGCGGCCGTGGCCGAGCATGGCGTCGAGCAGGAGGCGGGTCTTGACGCCCGATCCGGAACCGAGCTCGATCAGCGTCTCGGCGTCGGCGGCGTCGGCGATGTCACCGGCCCGGAGTTCGAGGATGCCGCGCTCGGCGCGGGTGGGGTAGTACTCGGGCAGCCCGGTGATGTCCTCGAACATGGCGCTGCCGCGTTCGTCGTAGAACCACTTGGGCGGGAGCTGCTTCGGCACCGCGGTCAGCCCTGCGGCGACGTCGCTGCGCAGGGCCTTGTCGAGGTCGTCGGCGGTCAGGTTTCGGTCGATCCGGAACATGGTGCCTCCTGTGTCCCTTGGTGGGTACCCGTGGGCGTGCTGGTGCCGCGGGTGTCGCTCGGCCCGTCAGACGATCGGGTGGATCTCGGTGCGCTCCCCGGTCGCGACGACCACGGAGCCGTCGGGGACCTCCCGCCAGCCGCGCGCGCCGTCGAAGGGCTCCGACGCCAGGAAGACCCCTCCCCCGGGCTCGCGGAGGGCGTACAGGGTGTCCCCTGCGGCGGTGCCGACGATGCTCTCCCCGTCGCTGGCCAACAGGTTGTAGCGTCCGTCGGAGTGCTCGCGGGCGTGGCGGACCACCCCTGCCAGGGTCCCCGCGAGGTCGCCGGAGGCCCGCCACAGCCGCACGGTGTGCGCGAACAGGGGCGCTGAGTCCACCGGGGCGCGGGCGTCCAGCACACCGGGGGGCGGGGTGAAGGCCGCGGCGAGCGCCTCGTCGTCCTTGACCGCGCCGTTGTGGCTGAACAGCAGCCGGTCGGCCCGGAAGGGCTGCGCGCCCGACTCCTCGGACCCGAACCCGACGGTGGCGTCGCGGACCGCGGCCACCACGCACCCGGAGGTGATGGCGCGCGCGGCGTCGGCGAAGGAGGAGTCGCCCCAGATCGGCATGGCCCTCCGGTAGCGCAGCGGCTCCGGGGTTTCGGCCGCCGGTCCCGGCACCGCCGCCGGGACCGCGGGCGCCGAGGCGCCCGCGGTCCCGCGCGGCGGGTACCAGCCGACGCCGAAGCCGTCGGCGTTGACGGTGCCGTGGCGCTGCATGCGAGGCGCCCAGGACTGGACGTGCAGCGAGTGGGGCGCCGCGTACAGCAGCTCGTGCAGGGTGCGCGGCGGCCCCAGGTAGGCGAGGTGTCGGCACATCAGGCGGATTCCCCGTCGCGTGCGCAGCGGAACCCGCTGAAGATCTGCCTGCGGATCGCGTGGTCCCAGTTGCGGAAGGTGGAGCGGACGGCGGTGGGGTGGGTGGCCCAGGAGCCGCCCCGCAACACCTTGTAGCCCTGGTCGAAGAACACCTCCGAGTACTCGCGGTACGGGAAGGTCCGGAACCCCGGGTACCCCGTGAAGGTGGTGGAGGTCCACTCCCACACGTCACCGATCAGCTGCTGGACGCCCAGCGGGGAGGCGCCGTCGGGGTGGCGCCCGGCCGGGGACGGCCCGAGCTTGCGCTGCCCCAGGTTGGCGTGGCGGGAGTCGGGTTCGTCGTCGCCCCACGGGTACCGGCGGGACCGGCCGGTCCCGGGGTCGAAGCGGGCGGCCTTCTCCCACTCGGCCTCGGTGGGCAGGCGCTTGCCCGCCCACGCGGCGTACGCGGCGGCCTCGTGGAAGTTGACGTGCTGCACCGGCTCGTCGGACGGCACCATCTCCTGGCGGCCGAACCGGCGGCGGGACCACCCGTCGCCCTCCGGGCTCCAGAAGGCCGGGGCCCTGACCGAGGCCCGCTCCCGCCACTCCCAGCCCTCTCGGGTCCACCAGCGGCGGCTCTGGTACCCGCCGTCCTCGATGAACCTCTGGTAGGCGGCGTTGGTGACGGGGGCGGTGTCGATCCAGTAGGGCCCGAGGACGACCTCGTGGGAGGGCCCCTCGTTGTCGTAGGCCCAGGGGTCGTCGTCGGTGCCCATCGTGAACCCGCCCTCGGGGACGAACACCTCCTCCTCGACGGGCGGGCGCAGGGCCGCGACGGTCCCGACGTCCTCCAGGAGGACGGGCTCCCCCGTGCGGAGCTGGTGGGTGGCGAGCATGGTCTCGTCGTGCTGGTGCTCGTGCTGGATCACCATGTGGAAGACGAACCCCGCGTCGAGCAGGGACCGCCGGCCGTCGGGGGCCTCGCGCGGCTCGGGGACTCCGAGGTCGACGGACTCGAGGGAGTCGAGGACCTCCTTCCGCACCCGGTCATTGTACTCGCGGGCCTCCTGCGGCCGCAGGAGCGGCAGGGTGACCCGGTCGGCGCGCGGGTTCTCGAAGGCGTCGTAGAGGCCGTCGATGTCGGGGCGCAGTGCCTCGCGGCCCCCGGCCGCCCTCAGCAGCCACTGCTCCTCGTAGTTGCCGATGTGCGCCAGGTCCCAGACGAGCGGGGACATGAGCGGTGAGTGCTGGGCGAGCAGGCCCTCCTCGTCGAGGGCGTCGATCGTGAGCCCGTTGCTGCGGCGCCGACTCCGGTCGAGCTCGGCTGCGATGCGCTCCTTGGCGCGCTCCTGTTCCTGGTTCACCGTGGTCCTCCGCTGTCTCGGTGGGTCCCTGTCCGTCCCGCACGTGCGCCGGCGCTCTCGGGGCGCGGGGCGGGGACGCTCGGCCGCGTGTCGGCGGGGCACAGCCCGCGCCGCGTGTGGCGGTCGGCGTAGTCGTCGACGAGGGAGGCGAGTCCGGCGGCGCCCATGCGGGGCAGGGCTTCGACGGCCGCGTCGAAGCAGACGCGCGCGCACTCGGCGACGGCGGGGTCACCGAGGCCGTGCTGGGCGGAGCGCATCCACAGGTACCGGTCGGGGAAGGGACCGCCGCAGAGCTTCTCCGTGGCCTCCTCGGCCACGGCACGGGCGCGGGGGTCGTCGACGAGGGCTGCGGCGAGCGCCATGGGGACCGGCCACCAGCGGACCGGGACGGCGTCGATCATGCGCAGTTCCCACCAGCCGCGCGGCCGGACGGGCGGGAACAGGGTGCTGAGGTGGAACTCCAGGTCGGCGAGGGTGGCGGGGCGGGCTCCCTGTCCTCCGATCCACTCGGCGAGGGTGACGCCGGGGTCCGCGATCCAGGTTCCGCCGCCGCCGGGGATCTCGGGGACCGCCATGACGTTCGCGGCGAGGGCGTACGCGGCCCACGCGGTGGCCGGATCGGGGTGGCTGTCGTGGTCGAGGACGGGGCGGGTGCGGGTGGCGTCGGTGGCCGCCCAGATCGCCCAGCGGGTGGACTTCCACCCGGTGGAGCGTCCGCGCCACACGGCGGAGTTCGCGAACGCGGCGACGAGGACGGGCCCGAGCCTGTGGACGAGTTCCCAGCGGGCGCGGCTGTCGGCGGGGTCGGACCCGGTGTCCAGGCACACCTGGACGGAGGCGGTGCTGCACATCATGGTGTGGCCGCTGGGATGGCGGTGGTTGGCGAAGAACCGCTCCATGGCGGTGTAGCGGGGCAGCCGGAGCTGGCGTACGGGCGGCCGTACCGGGTCGAGTGCGGTCTCGACCAGGTGGAGTCCGCCCCCCGCGAGGGCCTTGGCGATGTGGTCCAGGTCGGCGGCGAGGGCCTCGTGCGCCAGGGCCGGGCCGGGCAGGGCGGGCGAGCTGAGCTCGATCTGTCCGCCGGGCTCGAAGGTGACCGTGCTTCCCGCGGGCGGCGGGCCGCTGGCCTCCAGCAGCGCCGCGAGGCGGTCGACGGTGACGTGTGCGGTCGGATGCGCGGAGTCGGTGACCAGCCACTCGGTCTCGGTACCGACCTTGCCGGGTGGGCCGGTCTTGAAACAGACCCCGTTGATGTACTCGTGAACGTCTTCCGTGGTCATGTGGTGCGCCATACGCGGCTCCCTCGGAACGACACCCCTCGGGGGTGTGACACCCCAGGGTCCTGCCCAGGGCTCCGGCGCACTGAACGTCTGTGATCACCAGAAATCGCGGGACGTGTCGGTACACGCACGCTTCCCTCCCGGTTGGCGGCGGCGACACGCCTGGTCGCTTCGACGTTGGCGGCGGGCACGGCGAAACCGCCCGCATCGCATGTGACGACCGTCACAATTTGGCGGACTCCTCCCACCCGGGTCCCGATGATCTTCCGTCCGTCCCGTCGGGTCCGACGCCCAACCCCTCGCCCGGCTCCCGCCCGCCTACCGGTGCCCCGCGCTCACAGCGGGCCCCGTCGGGCGGGGCTGCGGTGAGGGTGGTGTCCACGGGGACGGACTGTTCGCCGGGCCCGATCCGCCGCGCGGGCGTCCGGAGGTTGTCGAGGGGGTGGCCGGCCGAGGAGGTGGGCGCGGCGCACAGGGGGCCCGGGGCGGTCGGCAGGCCGCCGTGCGGTCCCGCGCGGGCCGGGCACGCGTCCGGGCCGGTCCCACCGCCCGCCGTGCCGGAGGCCGCAGCCGGTGGAGGAGCGCGTGGGACGCGGCGCCTGTGCGGGTCCGGCGGAGCCGCGGGAGGTGTCGGTCGCCGTGTACCGGCCGGCCCCCGGGCGGACGCGCCCGCTCCGTGGCGCGGCGGCCCCGGCCGTCCGCGGACGGCCGGGTGCGCACGCGCGGTGGTGTCCGGGCCGGAGGCGCCCCGGGGCCGGACACCGGTGTCTGACGGACGGAGCCGTGCGGTGCGGTGCGCGTCCGCGGCCCCGCGAGGCGCGCTCAGCCCGAGCCCGGCCCCCCCGGACGGACCCGGCCGGTCGCGTCGGCAGCCGCCCAGTGGCACGCCACCCGGCGCTCGGCGCCGCCCTCGAGGACGGTCGGGTCGACGGTACGGCACAGGTCCGCGACACCCGCCCGCGCGGCCTCGCCCGAGGCGAGCACCGGGCAGCGCGGATGGAACCGGCACCCCGTCGGCACCTGCTTGGGGTCCGGCGGCTCGCCCGCCAGGACCACCGGCTCCCCGTCGCCCGCGTCCGGCAGGACCGACAGCAGGGCGCGGGTGTACGGGTGGGCGGGCTCGGCCAGGACCTCCTCCACGGTGCCCAGCTCCACCACCCGCCCCAGGTACATCACCGCGACACGGTCCGCGATGTTCCACGCCAGGCCCAGGTCGTGCGTGGCCACCAGGGCGGACAGCCCGAGCTCGTCGCGCAGGTCCAGGAGGAGGCGCAGGATCTCGCCGCGCACCGACGCGTCCAGGGACGCCACCGGCTCGTCGGCCACCAGCACCTCGGGGTCCAGGACCAGGGCTCCGGCGATCACCACGCGCTGGCGCTGGCCGCCGGACAGCTCGTGCGGGTAGCGGGAGAGGAACCGCTCCGGCGGGCGCAGGCCCGCCCTGGAGAGCGCTCCGGCGACCTGTTCGGCCTCGTCCGCCGTGGTGCCCTCGTGGATGCGCAGCCCCTCGGCCACGGACTCGTAGACGGTGCGGCGCGGGTTCAGCGACCCGGTGGGGTCCTGTTGCACCAGCTGGACCCTGCGCCGGTACGAGCGCAGGTCGCGGGAGCCGTAGCGCATCGGCCTGCCCTCGAACAGCACGACGCCCCCGGTGGGCCGTTCCAGGCCCAGCAGGACCCGGGCCAGGGTGGTCTTGCCGCAGCCGGACTCCCCCACCAGCGCCACGATCTCGCCCGCCGAGACGTCGAGGTTGACGCCGTCGACGGCGCGCGCGGTGCCCTTCCCCCCGCCGGGAGCGAAACCGGCGTCGAAGGCGACCTCCACGCCACGGGCGCTCAGGATCGGTTCGGCCTCCCCGCCGTCCCCGGAGGCGCGGGGTGCGTCGCGGGGATCGGTCTCGGTGGTGCTCACGGGCGCGTCTCCTCGCTGGGGGCTGCGGACGGGGTCACGGGGTGCCCCCGTCCCGGGTCGTCGTCAGGGGTCTCGCGGGGCCCACGTGCACGCACGCCGCGTGACGCGCGGAGTCCCCCTCCGAGTCCGGGTCCACCGGCCACAGCGGCGGGTCGACCGTGGCGCACACCGTCTCGGCCACCGCGCACCGGGGCCGGAAGACGCAGCCGGCGGGAGGGTCCGACGGGTCGGGGGGGTCACCGGGCAGCCCCCGGGGCGCCAGGCGCGAGGCCGGGTCGCCGATGCGGGGGAAGGCCGCGCTGAGAGCGCTCGCGTAGGGGTGGGCGGGTTCGTGCACGACCTCGCGGGCGGGACCCTGCTCCACGATCCGGCCCGCGTACATGACGGCCACACGGTCGCACGTGGCCGCCAGGACCGACAGGTCGTGGCTGATCATGAGCATGCCGATGCCCTGCTCGGCGACGAGCCGCTTGAGCAGGGCGAGGATCTGCGCCTGGATCATCACGTCCAGGGCGGTGGTGGCCTCGTCCGCGATGACCAGGCGAGGCTCGCAGGCCAGCGCCATCGCGATCATGACCCGCTGGCGCTGCCCGCCGGACAGCTGGTGGGGGTAGTCGCGGGTACGGGAGGCCGGCAGGCCGACCTGCCCGAGGAGTTCGGCCACGCGCTCCGGGATCCGGTTCGCCGGGACGGTCCCGTGGATCACCATGGGCTCCGCGATCTGCTCCCCGATCCGCCGGACCGGGTTGAGGGAGTGCATGGCGCCCTGGAAGACGATGGCCGCGCCCACCCACCGGACCGCGCGCAGCCGACCCCACCGCATGTCGAGGACGTTCTCGCCCTCCAGCAGGACCTGGCCGTCGATGCGGGCCGTGTCGGGCAGCAGGCGCAGCAGGGCCAGGGCGACGGTGGACTTGCCGCTGCCCGACTCCCCCGCCAGGCCCAGGGTGCCCCCGGGGTCCAGGGACAGGTCGACGCCCCGGACGGCCGGGACGTCGCCGTTCCCGGCGCGGTAGGTGACGTGCAGTTCGCGGACGTCGAGGAGGGAGGTCAACGCTGCTCCCGGAGTCGGGGGTTGATGACGGACTCCAGAGCGCGTCCGCACAGGGTGAAGGACAGGGCGACGACCGCGATGGCCAGGCCGGGCGGGATCATGTACCACCAGATCCCGGAGCTGATGGCCCCCGCGGTGCGGGCGGCCTCCAGGATGCCGCCCCAGGAGATGGTGGTGGGGTCCCCCACGCCCAGGAACGCCAGCGTGGACTCGGCGATGATCGAGGTGGCCACGAGCAGGGTGGTCTGGGCGAGCACCACCGGCATCACGTTGGGCAGCACGTGCCAGGCCATGACGTGGGCGTGGCCGCCGCCCAGGGCTCGGGCGCGCTCCACGTAGGGGCGCGCTTCCACCGCCAGGGTCTGGGCGCGCACCAGGCGGGCCGTCGCGGGCCAGACGGTGAGGCCGATGGCGATGATGATGGTGCCGGTCCCGCGCGGCAGCACGGCCGCCAGGGCGACGGCCAGGACCAGGGTCGGCAGCACCAGGAACCAGTCCGTGACCCGCATGAGCACCGACGACACGATCCGCCCGGCGGTGCCGCCGGACGCGCCGAAGTGCCCGGCGGTCATCCCGACCAGGGTGCCCAGGACCACGGAGACGACCGTGGCCAGGAAGCCCACGGTGAGGGAGACCCGCGAGCCCCAGACGATGAGGTCGAGGATGGACCGGCCGAAGTTGTCCGTGCCGAGGGGGAACTCGCCGCTGGGCGGCTCGTACGCCTGCCCGGGGGCGCCGGTGACCGTCAGCTCCGACTGGTCCACCAGGAGAGGCGCGAACAGCGCCAGGAGGACGATGGCCGACAGGGCGACGAGGCCGAGCAGCCCGGCGCGGTTGCGGGCGTAGTCGCGGGCGAACCGGCGCAGCGCCTCCGCGCGCCGGCGGCGGGCCAGGGCCCGGGGCGACGCGGGGGCGGGGCCCCTGCCGTTCGCGTCGCCGCCCGGCACGCCGGGGCCGGGGGCTTCGGTGGCCGCGCTCATGGGCGCACCCTGGGGTCGAGCAGCGGGTACACCAGGTCGGCGAGCAGGTTCATGAGGATCACCGAGGCCGCGAAGACCACGAACAGGCCCTGGACGAGGCCGAGGTCGGGGACGCGCAGGCCGGAGTAGAAGAGCTGGCCGAGTCCGGGCCAGGAGAACACCGTCTCCACGAGGATCACCCCGGACACGACCTGGCCGAGGTTGAGGAAGATCAGGGTCACCGTGGGCAGCAGGGCGTTGGGGACCGCGTGCCTGCGGCGCACGAGGGCGTCCCTCAGACCCTTGGCCCGCGCCGTGGTGAGGTAGTCGGCGCCCCGCTCGTCCATGAGGGAGGAGCGCATGATCATCAGGTACTGGGCATAGATCACGGCGACCATGGTGGTGACGGGCAGCACCATGTGCCACACGGTGCTGAGCACGGTCTCCACGGGGCCGCTCGCCGCCGGGTCCACCATGCCGCCGGTGGGGAACAGGCCGGGCATGAACCCGCGCCCGGAGGCGAACGCCACGATGAGCAGCAGGCCCAGCCAGAACGTGGGCACCGACCAGAAGAACAGGGCGACGGCGCTGTTGGCCCGGTCTGACCGCCCACCGGGCCTCCACCCGGCGCGGACGCCGAGGAGGAGGCCGATGAGCGCGGCGATGACCGTGCCGGTCCCGGCGAGCAGGACCGTGGGGCCGAGGCGTTCGAGGATGAGCTCGGTGACCGGCTCCCGGAACTGGAAGGACGTGCCGAGGTCGAGGCGGAGCAGGCCCGTCAGGTAGTCGAGGAACTGCTGCCAGAGGGGCTGGTCGAGCCCGAACTGGCGGCGGAGCTCCTCGCGCTGCTCCGCGGTGACCTCCCGGCCCTCCGTCATGGCGCGGACCGGGTCGCCGGGCAGGATCCGGAAGAGGAAGAACCCGGCGACGACCACGGCGAGGAGGGAGAACACGGCGGTCGCCAGGCGTCCGGCGACGTACCGTGCGGCCCTCACCGCGCGGCCGGGCCCGGCGGGGGCCGCCGGGGCGGCGGCGCCGGGCGCCTCCGCCCCGGACGGGGCTCCCGTGGTGGCGGGATCGCTGGTCACTCGCGGTCCTCCGCGGTGGCGCGTCGGCGGAACAGGACGAACCCGCCCGCGGCCACCAGGACGAGCACGACCGCCCCGATGCCGATCCAGACGCCGGTCGACGGACCGGAGGGGCCGCCCTCGCCCGCCGCGACCGGCTGGGCGGACCAGAAGGCCCAGTAGCCGTCCTGGCCCCAGATGTTGCCTCCGGGGTCGGGCTGGATCTGCATGTCGGAGATCTGGTCGGTGCGGTACGCCTCCCGGATGTCCGGGTAGGCCAGGACGTTCACGACGGCCTCCTCGTAGATCACGCGCTGGAGGTCGTGGATGATCTCGGCGCGGGCGGTGCGGTCGTACTCGGCGAGCTGGGCCCGGTAGAGCTCGTCGTACTCCTCGTCGCAGAAGTAGGCGTCGCCCTGCATGCTGCCCGGCTCCTCCGGGAGCGCGTCGCAGGTGTGGATGCTGAACACGTAGTCGGGGTCGGGGTTGACCGTCCACCCGGTGAAGATGAGGTCGTACTCGGCCGCGTAGAGGGCGTCGCTGAGCACACCCGGGTCGACGGTCAGGTTCTCGACCTCGATGCCGACGTCGGCGAGGCGCTCGACGATGACCAGCCCGGCGTTGACGTTGTCCGGCCGGTCCTGGTGGACGTGCATGCGCAGTTCGAGGCGGTCGCCGTCGGGCGAGACGCGCACACCGTCGTCGCCCCGCTCGTACCCCGCCTCGTCGAGCATCGCGTTGGCGGCCTCGGGGTCGAAGGAGAGCGTGGCCTCCTCGCCCTCGGGCGACCAGTGGTAGTCGCCGTAGCGGGCCGGGATGTAGCCCCCGGCTGCCGTGGCGCGGCCGCCGTGCGCCTTGTCGACGATCTCCTGGTTGTCGATGGCTCTGACGATGGCCTGGCGCAGGGTGAGGTCGGACAGCGCCGGGTGCCCGTCACCGAACTCGTCGCCGTCCTGGGTGCGGGCTCCGGGGTTCATGGTGAAGGCCTGGAACCGCTTGCCGTCGGCGAAGTTGACGGCGATGTCGTCGGCGCCGTCCAGGGCGGTGGCCTGTGCCTCGGTGAGCTCGTAGACGAGGGAGACCTCCCCGCTGCGCAGCGCCTCGACGGCGGCGTCCTTCTCGGAGTAGTAGCGGAAGACCAGGTCGGCGAACCCCGGGGCGCCGCGCCAGTGGTCGGGGTTGGCCTCCAGGGTGATGTGCTCGCCCCGCTGGTGCTCGGTGAGGACGAAGGGGCCGCTGCCGACGGCGGGCAGGTCCTCGCCGGTGTAGTCGGCGAAGTCCTCGCCCTCCTCCTCCAGGATGGGCTCCCAGACGTGGCGCGGCACGATCGGCACGTTGAGCGAGGTCATCGTCGCCTGGGGCTCGTCCAGCTCGATCACCACCGTGTGGTCGTCCTCGGCGGTGACCGTGTCGAAGCCCGAGACGTAGCTGCCGTTGGCGATGGCGGCGGACTCGTTCTCCATGATGGTGGTGAACGTCCACGCGACGTCGTCGGCGGTGAGGGGTTCGCCGTCGCTGAAGGTGACGTCGTCGCGCAGGCGGAAGGTCCAGGTGAGGCCGTCGTCGCTGGACTCCCATTCCGTCGCCAGGGCCGCCGCGGGCTCGTTGGTCGCGGCGTCGACCGTGACCAGCGAGTCGTAGACGTGGTTGAGGATGTTGGTGGTGACGGCCAGCTGGGCGGTGAAGGGGTTGAACGAGTCGACCTGCTGGGCGATGGCGACGGTGAGGGTGTCGGTCTCGTTGCCCGTCTCGGCGGCGGCCGGCGCGGCCGCGGCGGCCCCGACGAGGAGCAGGGCGGTACCGGCCGTCGTCACACGTCGCAGGAGGCGCAGGGGTGGGGCGGGGGGAGGGCGGTGGGAGTGCATGTCTGCCCCTGTCAGGTTCGTGGGGTCGGTGGCGCGGGGTCCGGGCGCCGGGTCTGCGGTGCCGGTTCGGGTGCACGCCACCGGGGGGTTGTTGGTTGTTTACCAACCGACGTGGATTAACGTCAATGACCTCCGAGGAGCGCCGTGACATCGAAATACATTCGCGGCCGAGCTCTAGCACCGCAGGGTTTCATGTGCGTTAAGTGATGAATGTGCCGTCCGCAACCGCACCTGATTCGCGGCGATTGGCATACTCCGCTACGGTTCCCGCCATGATGGGGCACTCGCACGCACTGAGTGGCGTGGTCGGTTGGATGGCGGTCGTTCCGCTCGTCCAGGGCACAGAATTCTTCGGGCTCAGTTTCGACCTGGGACCAGGAGAGATCATCGCCGGTTCTCTCGTGTGCGCGGGTGCGGCTCTGCTGCCCGACCTCGACCACAAGAGCGCGACGGTGACCAAGACCTACGGCAAGGTCACCGAGGTCCTGGGCGGCATGCTCGGGTACCTCTTCGGCGGGCACCGCATGGGAACGCACTCGTTCTTCTTCGCGATCCTCATGGGCGTGATCGTCCAGCTGCTGGCGCTGTGGTCCGAGATGGCGGTCCAGGTCTTCGTGTTCCTGCTCGTCGGGATCGCGCTCCAGGGCCTGGGTTTCGGCCTCGACAAGAACCGGGTCGCGTCCGGTGTCATCAACGCGCTGGCGACGGCGGGGATCACGCTGGCGCTGTTCAGCACGGGCGTCAACTACACCTGGCTGGGCCTGGCCGTGGCCTTCGGCGTGATCCTGCACTTCTTCGGCGACATGGTCACCAAGATGGGCGTGCCGATCTTCTGGCCCCTCTGGAAGAAGCGCATCGGCCAGGGCAAGGGCTTCGTCACCGACGGCCCCGTCGAGCAGAAGGTCGTGACCCCGCTGCTGACCGTCGGCATCATCGTGGGCTCGGTCTACCTCTTCGACTGGCCCGCCATCCTCCCCGAGTACTAGGGCGTGTTCCGTGGATGCTTTCGGTTGACTCGGCGCTTGCGCCGATCGACGCGAGCGGCTTCCAGGCCATCTCTCGCAAGACGAGTAGCGCAGGTCAGCCCGGGTTTGGCTGTCCAAGCGCAGTCGGCGCAGCGAGAGGCAGCCCGGGGGACGCGAGCCCGGAATGATCCGCGGAACGCGGCCTAGCCCCGGGCCCGGGGCTGCGTCCGCCGCGCCCCGGCATCCGGGCACGCACCCGTTCCGAGGTGGGAACTTCCCTCGGAACGGGTTTTCTGGTTTCCCGCTCCCCGCGGTTGCTCGCGGACTAGGCTCCTGGCCGACACGCTGCGTGTCCACCTCGGCACCCGCACGGTGCCCGGCCCCGGAAGGTCTGCCATGAGCGCCACCGACCAACTGCTCGCCCGCACCCGCACCCGCGCCCGGGGCCTCCCCCCGGGCGACCACGCCTCGCCCCCCGCGCTGCGCCTCGCCGTCGTCGCCTGTATGGACGCCCGGCTCGACATCTACAGCATCCTCGGCCTGTCCGAGGGGGACGCCCACGTGATCCGCAACGGGGGCGGGGCGGTGACCTCCGACGCGCGCCGGAGCCTGGCGATCAGCCAGCGGCTCCTCGGCACGCGCGAGATCGTCCTCGTCCACCACACCGACTGCGGCATGACGGGTTTCACCGACGACGGCTTCAAGAAGCAGATCGAGGACGAGGTCGGCATCAGGCCCGACTGGGACGCCGAGGCCTTCACCGACCTGGACTCCGACGTGCTCCAGTCGATCAGGCGCATCGAGGTCGACCCGTTCATCCCGCACACCGACCAGGTGCGGGGCTTCGTGTACGACGTCGTGACCGGCGAGCTCCGCGAGGTCGTCCGGTCGGCGTGACCGCCGATGTCCGGCGGGTGGGCCCCGCCCGCCGGACGCGGGGAGGGCGTCCACGGGCACGGACCGGCTACTGGGCCGCGCGCCTCCCCTGTCCTAGGCTGGCGACCGTGACACGAACCACAGAAGGCCTCAGCCCGGAACTGCACGCCTACGTCGTCGCCCACAGCGAGCCCGTGGACGACGTCCTCGCCGACCTCGCGAAGGAGACCGCAGAGCTCTTCCCGACGCACAAGGGCATGCAGATCGGCCCCGAGCAGGGGGCGTTCACCACCCTGCTCACCCGGATCTCCGGCGCCCGGCACGTCGTGGAGGTCGGCACCTTCACCGGTTACTCCTCGATCTGCTTCGCGCGGGGCCTGCCCGCCGACGGCACCCTGCTGGCCCTCGACATCAGCGACGAGTGGACCTCCGTGGCCCGCCGCTACTGGGAGCGCGCCGGGGTCGCCGACAAGATCACGCTCACGCTCGGACCGGCGCTGGAGTCCCTGCGCGCACTGTCCGAGGAGCCGCGCTTCGACCTCGCCTTCCTCGACGCCGACAAGGAGGGGTACGTGGACTACTGGGAGGAGCTGGTCCCCCGGCTGCGCCCGGGCGGCCTGGTCCTGGCCGACAACACGCTCTCCCACGGCCGCGTCGTGGACTCCGACGACACGTCCGCGCACGTCCAGGGCATCCGCGACTTCAACGACCGCCTGGTGTCCGACGACCGCGTCACCCAGGTCCTGCTGCCCATCGGCGACGGCCTCACGCTGGCGCGCAGGAACTGACGCGCCCCGGCCGTCCACAGGGCGGCGCCCGTTCCCCGACGGATCACGCGCACCTTCGGTAATGTCCAGTTCCATGCGCCTGCTGCACACCTCGGACTGGCACCTGGGTCGCTCCTTCCACCGGGAGAACCTCATCGACGCCCAGTCCGCCTTCCTCGACCACCTCGTCGGCACCATCCGCGAACGCCGGATCGACGTGGTGGTCGTGGCCGGCGACCTCTACGACCGCGCCCTCCCGCCCGTCGACGCCGTCCGCCTCTTCGACCGGGCGCTCAGCCGCGTCCGCGCCACCGGAGCCCGCGCCGTCCTCATCAGCGGCAACCACGACTCCATGGCGCGGATGTCGTTCGCCACCGACCTCATCGACGCCTCCGGCGTCCACCTGCGCAGTTCACTGGACGGTGTCGGCTCCCCCGTCCTGATCGACGACGAGCACGGCCCCGTCGCCTTCTACGGAATCCCGTACCTGGAGCCGGAGATCGCCCGCCACCACTGGAACCTGCCCGAGCGCGGGCACACGGCAGCCGTGGGACACGCCATGGACCTCGTCAGGGCCGACCTGGCCGAGCGCCCCGGCACCCGCTCGGTGGTGCTCTCGCACGCCTTCGTCACCGGCGGCGAGGCCTCCGACAGCGAACGGGACATCTCCGTCGGAGGCGCGTCCCACGTCCCCGCGTCGGTCTACGCGGGGGTCGACTACGTCGCGCTCGGACACCTGCACGGGCGCCAGACCATCACCCCCTCGGTGCGCTACCCGGGCAGCCCCCTCGCCTACTCCTTCTCCGAGGAGCGCCACGTCAAGGGCTACTGGGTGGTGGACCTGGACGCCGACGGCCTGGCGGGGGCCGAGTTCGCGGAGGCGCCCGTCCCCCGGCCGCTGGCCCGCGTCCGGGGGAGGATCGAGGACCTGCTGACCCTGCCCGAATGGGAGCGGTACACCGACCACTGGCTCCAGGTCACCCTCACCGACCCGCGCCGCCCGGCCCACCCGATGGACCGGCTGCGCGAGCGCTTCCCGCACACCCTGGTCCTGGACTTCGCCCCCGAGGGCGGCGCCCCCGACACCCGGCCGGTCGCCGCCTCCGTCGCCGACCGCAGTGAGCGCGAGGTGGTCGCCGACTTCGTCGAGTGGGCCCGGGGCACCCCCGCCACCCCCGAGGAGGAAGCCCTCGTGAACACCGCGATCGAGCAGATCCGTCTCCAGGAGGGGATGCGCTGATGCGCCTGCACTCCCTCACCCTCCAGGCCTTCGGCCCGTTCGCGGGAACCGAGAGGGTCGACTTCGACCGGCTCGGCGCGGGAGGCCTCTTCCTCGTCCACGGCCCCACCGGCGCGGGCAAGACCTCCGTGCTGGACGCGGTGTGCTTCGCCCTGTACGGCAGCGTCCCCGGGGCCCGCGGGAGGGACCGCTCCCCCAGGAGCGACCACGCCCCGCCGGACCGGCGCCCCCTGGTCACGCTGGAGTTCACGGTCAGGGGCCGCCGCGTCCGCATCGAGCGCAGCCCCCGGTGGGAGCGGCCCAAGAAGCGCGGCACCGGCACCAAGCTGGAGAACGCGAAGGTCCTGGTCCTCGAACACGCCGACGGCCGCTGGACGGACGTCACCACCCGCCCGGACGAGGCCGGGCAGTTCGTCGGCGACCTGGTCGGGCTCACCCTCGACCAGTTCTGCCAGGTCGCGATGCTCCCCCAGGGAGACTTCGCCCGGTTCCTGCGCGCCAAGTCGGACGAACGGCGCGACTCCCTGGAGCGGATCTTCAACACCCGCGTGTTCCGCGACGTCGAGGAGTGGTTCAAGGGCCACGCCAACAGACTGCGCCGGGACGTGGAGTCCGCCGACGACGAGGTGCGCTCGGTCGCGGGGAGGATCGCCGAGGTCGGCCGGTCCGCCGCGCCGGAACTGCCCGAGGAGCTGTCCGCGTGGGCGGCCGAGCTGGCCGCCGTCACCGGCGCCACAGCGGCGGACGCCGTCCCCGTGGCCGCGGAGTTCACCGGCGCCCGCGAGTCCGCCCTGCGGGCCCTGGCCGACGGGCAGCGGACCCGCGCACGTCAGGACCGGCTGGCCGCCGCCCGGGACCGCGCCGCCGGACTCGCCGGGCACGCCGACCGGCGGGCCGGGATCGACGTCCGGCTCGACGCCGCCGAGCGCGCCGAGTCGGTGCTGCCGTTCCTCCGTGCCCGTGACGTGCGCCGCACCGAACTGGACAAGGCCGAACTGGCGGTCGCCGACCACCTGGCGCTGGTCTCCGGGCTCCCCGGGATCGGCCCGGCGGCGCTCCCGAGCGCGGAGCCGGCCGACCGGAACACCCCGGACGAGGCCGGTCCCGCCCGTCCCCAGAGGGCGCTGCGCGCCGCCGAACAGGAGCGCCGCGACGAGCTGGCCCGCCTCGACCTCCTCCGCGACGACGCCGAGCGCCGCCGTGTCCTGGGCCGCTCCGTCACCGCCCTCACCACGCGCCTGGACGGCACCCGCGAGGAGGCGGCCCGGCTGCGCGACCGGGCCCTCGCCCTGCCTCCCCGGGCCGAGTCCCTGAGGGAGGAGCTCCGGCGCGTCCGCGACCAGGCGAGCCAGGTGGAGGGGGCCGAGACGGCCCTGGCCGCCGCCGAACGGCGCAGGGAGGCCGCCCTGGCGCACGACCGGCTCGGCCGTGAACTGGAGGACGCCGAGGCGCGGCGCCACCGCGCCGTGGACGCCGCGCAGGCCGCCCGCGACCGTGCCCTCGTCCTGCGTGAGCGGCGGATCACCCACATGGCCGCCGAACTGGCCTCGGACCTGGTCGAGAACGGTCCGTGCCCGGTGTGCGGGTCGGTGGAGCATCCGTCCCCCGCGCTGCCCTCGGGCGAGGGGCTGGTCTCCGCGGAGGAGGAGCGGGCGGCTCAGGCCGCCTCCGACACCGCCGCCGTCCGCCGCTCCGAGGCGGAGAGCGCCGTGGCGGCGCTGGGCGAGCGCCGGACCGCGGCACGCGAGCGTGCCGAGGGCCGCACGGCGGAGTCCTCCCTGGCCGAGGTCGACGACCGCGGCAGGGCCCTGGCCGAGGCCCGTGCCGCCGCCGGTGAGTCGCGCCGGGTGGAGGAGGCGCTGGAGCTTCTCACCGCGGAGCTGGAGCGTGCCCGTACCCGGGAGGGCGAGCTGTCCAGGGCGGAGGCCGAGGTCTCGACCGAGCTGGACAACGCCGTCCGGGAGCACGGGCGGCTGACCGCCGTGCTGGACGGGGCGCGCGGGGACGACCCGGGGCTGGAGGAGCGGATCGCCCGGCTGCGCGGGGAGGCCGACCTGCTGCGCGCCGCCGCCGAGGCCGCGACCGCCCGCGACGGCGCCTCCGAGGAGTACCGCTCCGCCGTCGCCGAGGCCGAGCGCTACCGGGCCGACGCCCGCTTCTCCGACGAGGCCGAGGTGTGGGAGTCCGCCGTGGACGAACCGGGCAGGCGCGCGCTGCGCGAGCGCGCCCGCGCCTTCGACGACGAGCTGGCCGCGGTCCAGGCCGCACTGGCGGACCCCGAACTCCTCGCCGCCGACGGTCCGGCCCCGGACCTGGCCGCGTTGGCCGCCGAGGCCGAACTGGCCTCCGCGGCGGCCGACCGCGCGGTCGCGTGGCGGAGCATGCTGGAGGAGCGGGCCCGGCGCCTGACCGCCCTGCGCGGGGAGCTGCGGAGCCGGATGGAGGGCAGCGAACCGCTCCTGCGCCGCTACGCGGTGGCGGAGGGGCTGCGCGGCCTGGCCGCCGGCACGTCCGGGGACAACACCGACAACGTGCGCCTGTCCGCGTACGTGCTGGCGGCCCGTCTGGAGCAGGTGGTGGCGGCGGCCAACGACAGGCTGCTCACGATGTCGGACGGCCGGTACGAGCTCCGCTACACGGTGGACAAGGCCGCCGGTGACGGTCGGGCGCGGTCGGCGGGCGGCCTGGGCATGCGGGTGGTCGACGCGTGGACCGGGGTGGAGCGCGACCCGGCGACCCTCTCGGGCGGCGAGACGTTCTTCAGTTCGCTGGCCCTGGCGCTGGGGTTGGGGGACGTCGCCGCCGCGGAGGCGGGCGGCGCCGACATCGACACCCTGTTCGTGGACGAGGGCTTCGGCACGCTCGACGAGGACACCCTGGAGGAGGTGCTGGACGTGCTGGACCGGTTGCGGGACGGCGGCCGGGCCGTGGGCGTGGTCAGCCACGTGGCCGACCTGCGGCACAGGGTCACCACCCGGTTGAAGGTGGTCAAGGGTCCGTCCGGCTCACGGGTGGAGCACACCGGCTGACCGGCGGGGCGGCGCCGCCCCGCCCCGGGGCGGCGAGCGCACGGAGGCCGTCCCGGGGCGAAGGCCCCCGCACCCACCCCGGGTCGGGGCACCGGCGCGGCGGTGCGACAATGACCAGCGTGAATTCGCTGGTCGACATCGCTGTGTTCGGAATCGTGGGCGCCATCATGATGGCGGCCCTCATCGGTCTTCTCCTCGTGGTCTCAGGGAGCGCGCGCGGGGCCTCACCCCGGGTGCGGGTGGGGTTCGGGGTCGCCTCGGTGGTGCTGCTGGTGGCGCTGCCGACGCTCACCGCCGCCAACACCCTGTCCTCGGGCTCCGGTTTCTGGGTGGCGTTCGCCACGGCCACCTGTGTGGTGGCCGTCGTGTACGCGGTGAACGTGGCGATGCTACCCGTGGTGGCGCGGCGCCAGGCCGCGGCCACCGGGGACTCCGCCCTCGCGTCGCTGCGGCCCTCGCCGCCGGTCCTGGCCGCGGGTCTGCTCATCTGCCTGGCCCTGGGGCTGCTGGGCGCGGCCGTCGCCGCCCTGGTCGTCTGACCCCGGACACTCCCCGCACCCGTGCCCCGCGCCCCTCGGCGCGGGGCGCCCGCCGTTCCGGGGCCGGTGCGGGCGCCCGCCGCCGGGGCGCCTTCGGGCGGTGCCGGGGCGCGCCCCCGTGTCCGACCGCCCTTCCCGGACACGGGACGGGGGCGCACCTTCCGGTGCGCCCCCGTCCCGGGCTGGATCAGCTGCCCGGGGGTCAGCCGCCGGTCGCGGGGGCCGGGTCGTCGTCCCCGGCCTCGGCGACCTCCGCGGTCCGCTCCGGTTCGGCGGGCTGCTCGCCCTGCTCGTCCCGGTCCACCCGGTCGGCGGTCCCCGCGGGCTCGGCCGTCTTCGGCTCGGCGGCGGTCGCCGTCGCCGCTCCCGCGGGACCCAGGCCGCGCGAGCGGCGGTCCAGCTCGGCCAGGTAGGCGTTGTAGTCGTCCATGTCGGCGTCGTCGGACCCCCCGCGGCGGCTGTGCCTCTCCCGACGGCGCTCCTGCTTCTCGTCGTCGCGGGACCACTGCACCACGAGGGTGAGCATCACCAGCAGGGTGGGGATCTCCCCCAGTGCCCAGGCGACGCCACCGCCCGCGTACTGGTCCTCGGCCAGCCCGTCCAGCCACGGCACCTCGAACTGGCTGTAGAAATCCATGGCCATGGGGGCCGACTGCATCATGATCGCGATGCCGAAGAAGGCGTGGAAGCCCATCGCGAGCAGCAGCAGGAGGATGCGCAGCAGGTAGGGCATCTTCCTCGGCGCCGGGTCCACGCCAACAATGATCCAGTAGAACAGGAAACCGGTGATGAGGAAGTGCGCGCCCATGAACAGGTGGCCGAGGTGGTCGTTCATGAGCGTCGGGAACAGCGGCGTGAAGTACAGGGCGTAGGGGCTGAACACGAACAGCGGCGCCGCCACCGCCGGGTGCGTGACCACCTTGGAGAAGCGGCTGTTCAGGAACAGGTTCAGCCACTCGCGCGGCCCCCGGTCCCCGCGCCGACCCGCGGGCTTGAGCGCGCGCAGCGCGAGCGTGACGGGCGCGCCGAGGACCAGCAGGATCGGGGTGAGCATCGACAGGGTCATGTGCTGGATCATGTGCGTCGAGAACAGCACCATCGCGTAGGTCGCGAAACCGCTGAGCTGGATGACGACGATCGACACCAGGCCGGCGCCGAAGGCGACGGCGCGCCCGACGGGCCACTTGTCCCCGCGGCGCACCAGCCGGGTCACGGCGGCCGCGTACAGGCCGCCGGCGATGACCACGAACATGATGAAGAACAGGTCCGGACGCCACAGGGTGAGCAGGGTCTGCACGCTCATGGGCGGCGGGACGGGGAACCCGAGGATCGCGGCGGCCGGGTCGACGGTGCCCTCCAGCGGAGGAGGCGGGGCGGTGCGCCCCAGTCCGACGGACACCCCGATGACGGTGGCCATGACGAGCACCTCGACCAGCGCGATGCGCAGGAACAGGGGGCGCAGGAACGCGGAGTCCCCGACCCCCTTCAGGGCGAACTCGCGGTGCATGTAGCCGAACGCCCCGAGGACGCCGAACAGGATGATCTTCACCAGGATGATCAGCCCGTACTCCGTGGTGACGAGCTCCGCCGGGGAGGACAGCCGCGCCAGGGCGCTGGCGGCGCCGCTGATCGCGACGCCGACGTAGGCCCACAGGGCGAGGCGGCTGAACCGGTGGGCGGCGACCGACGGCTCCTGGGCGTCCCTGCGCACCGCGTGGTACGTGACGGCGGCGAGGCCGCCCACCCACACGCTGATGGAGATGACGTGCATGGCGAGCCCGGTCACGGCGAGCTCGTGGGCGCCGGAGGAGGCCGAGTGGCCGGTCAGGGCGGGCGGCGTGGTGGCGACCAGGGCGAGGACGAGCAGCCAGAGGCCGCCGGTCGCCGTGGTCGCCGTGCGGCCGAAGAGGGCGATGCCGGTCGTGAGCAGGACGACGAACATCAGCGCGATGCCGCCGGAGACCGATCCGGCGTAGGCGGTCACCTCGTCGACGCTGACCTGGCCGATGGTCCTGGCCAGGAACTCGGAGGCCTGGAAGTAGAGGGTGGCCACGGCGGCGACGGCCCAGACGAGGGCGGCCCAGGTGGCCCCGCGCACGTAGGTGGCCGCCTGCGCGGTGAGCCTGCCCTTGTGCGAGGGCAGCAGGACGGAGGCGAGCAGGAGGAGGCCGATCGCGACGACGGCTGAGGCGTCCATCGCGACCTTGGCCAGGGGCATGCCCCAGCGCACGGCCTCGCCGGCGTCGGGGAGGCCCGGGATGACCTCGGGGAAGGCGGCACCGCCGAGGACGAGGGTGAGGCTCAGCCCGGTGAGGCCGAGGGCCGCTGCCGCCACGGCGAACAGGGGGACCCGCCCCGTGCCCGGAGCGTCGTCATGGTGCTCCTGGGAGGAGGATGTCGCATTGTGAGCGAGTGGAGCCACGCGGCACTCCGTCGTCGATGTCGTTCGGTTGGCTGGTCAGCGCCCTGGGCCGTGACCGCCTCGCCGCCGCCCTGTCGGCTCCGGCAGGGGCTGTGCACGGAGGAACACCTCGACCAAGGTTAAACCGTCTACTACACGATGTCGGACTTGGGTGGGTCCGGACCTCATCCCCGCCCGGACGGACCAGCCGGGCCGTGGGAGGTCACGCCCGGGTGTGTTCCCCTTTGCACGCGGGTCTGCCGGTTGTCGGATTCCCCCCTTCTCGCCGAGCCCTTCGCGCTACGCTCGTGACCCAGTCGAGACGACGGTCTCCCTCCTCCTCGCGTTCGACGCCCCTCTCCCCCCGCGGTCCCTCCCGCGGTCCTGCAGCACTCTCCGTGGCGAGCGTACGAAGGAGACGGCGATGACCGAGTTCGACAGCGTGGTCCGCTCCAAACGGGTGGTCACCCCCGAGGCGGTCGTGGCCGCCTCCGTGGCCGTCCGTGACGGCCGTGTCGAGGCCGTGGCGGACTACGACGCGTGCCTGTCCGCGCGGAGGGTGACCGATCTCGGTGACGTGGCCCTGCTACCGGGGGCCGTGGACGTCGGCACCGGCGTGCACGTGCCCGGCTGGGGGCTGGCCGAGTCGTACCGCCTCGTGGGCGGGGCCGCCCTGCGGGGCGGGGTGACCTGCGTGGTGGCCGCGCCGGCGCCCGCCCGTCCCGCGATCACCTGCGCGGAGGAGCTGCGGGTCCACCAGCGGGCGGCGTTGGGCGCCGCGGTGTCGGTGCGCTTCCTGGGCGGGGTGACCCGGGACTCCAGCCCGCTGGACCTGGCCGACCTCCAGGCGGCGGGGGTGGTGGCGTTCCACTGCTCCCTGTCGGACGGGGGAGCCCCGGACATGGCCGAGCTGAGCGACGCCCGGCTGCGCAAGTCGATGGCGGAGCTCGCCGCCCTGGACGCCGTACTGCTCGTGCACGCCGAGGACTCCGACGCGCTGGGGACACCGCCTGTGGCGCCGGAGCAGCGGCCGCCCCGGGCCGAGCGCCGCGGGATGGAGCGGGTGATCGCGGCGGCGCGCGTGGTGGGGGCGCGCACGCACGTGTGCCCGTTCACGGCGGCGGACTGCGCCGCCCTGCTCGCCGCCGCGGAGTCGATCGGCGTCGCGATGACGGCCCACACCTGCCCGCACTACCTCTGCCTGCCGTCCGAGGGGCTGGATCCGGAGTCGCCCGCGCACGCCTGCCGTCCCCCGCTTCGCTCCGACGCCAACCGCCAGGCGCTGTGGAGCGCACTGCTGGCGAAGGGCTCGGCGATCTCCACGGTCGGCTCCGGCCACCTCCCGGCGCACGGCCTGTACACGCTGGAGTGGAGCCTGTCGGCGTTGTGGACGGCGGCGTACCGGCGCGGGCTGGGCCTGGCGGACCTGTCGCGCTGGACGGCCCGGGCCCCCGCCGAGCTGCTGCGGCTGGACGGCAAGGGCCGGATCGCGGTGGGGTTCGACGCGGACCTGGTCGCCTTCGACCACGGCCGCAAGGTGGTGGTCCCCCCGACGGATCCGAGCCCCTACGCGGGTAGGGAGCTGACCGGCCGGGTACGGCGTGTGTGGGTGGCGGGACGCGAGGCGGCGACCGGCGGCGTCCGGGAACCCTGACCCCTGGAGCACCTCAGCGGATCCTGGGCGGCACGTGCGCGTACTCGTGTCACACCCCACACATCGCCCTTACACACTGACAACAAGAACGCGGAGAGACATGCATGTTGGCGATAGCGTGAAAACGCCTTCGCAGTTCACAGTGGGGCTATCAACGGAGATACCAGTGGAGGAACCGTGCGCATCGGCGTGCCCCGTGAGATCAAGAACCACGAGTACCGGGTGGCCATCACTCCTGCGGGAGTCCACGAACTGGTCGGCCGGGGCCACGAGGTGGTCGTCGAACACGACGCAGGCCTGGGCTCCTCCATCACCGACGAGGAGTACGCGTCGGCGGGGGCCCGCATCCTGGACACCGCCGACGAGGTGTGGGCGGCGGGCGACCTCGTCCTGAAGGTCAAGGAGCCGGTCGCGGACGAGTACCACCGGATGCGCGAGGGGCAGACCCTCTTCACCTACCTGCACCTGGCCGCGTCCCGCGAGTGCACCGAAGCCCTGCTGGAGCGCAAGGTGACGGGCATCGCCTACGAGACCGTGCAGCTGCCCGACGGAACGCTTCCCCTGCTGGCTCCGATGTCCGAGGTGGCGGGACGTCTGGCCCCCCAGATGGGCTCGGTGACGCTCCAGCGGCCCAGCGGCGGGCGCGGTGTCCTGATGGGCGGCGTCCCGGGTGTGCGCCCGGCGCGGGTGACCGTGATCGGCGCGGGCGTCTCCGGCCTCAACGCGGCCCAGATCGCGGTGGGCATGGGCGCCGACGTGACCGTGCTGGACCTCAACGTGAACAGGCTTCGCCAGATCGACGCGCTGTACCGGGGCCGGATCAGGACCGTGGCCTCCAACGCGTTCGAGCTGGAGCAGTCGGTCCTGGAGTCCGACATGGTGATCGGCGCGGTCCTGGTGCCGGGCGCCAGGGCGCCCAAGCTGGTGTCCAACGAGCTGGTCTCGCGGATGCGCCCCGGAGCGGTGCTGGTGGACATCGCGATCGACCAGGGCGGCTGCTTCGAGGACTCGCGGCCGACCACGCACGACGACCCGACGTTCCGCGTGCACGACACCGTGTTCTACTGCGTGGCGAACATGCCCGGCGCCGTGCCCAACACCTCCACGCACGCGCTGACCAAGGACACGCTGCGGTACGCGGTAGCGCTGGCCGACAAGGGGTGGAGCAGGGCCCTGCGCGAGGACGCGGCGCTCGCCGGGGGACTCAACACCTTCGACGGCGAGGTGGTGTACGCACCGGTCGCGGAGGCGCACAACCTCAAGCACCGGATGCTGGACGAGATCCTCGCCCTCGGCTGAGCGCCCAGCAGCGGCGCCCCGGCGAGGGGCCGGCCGGGCGGGGTCCCGGCAGCGCCACGGCGTCCCGGTCCGCGCCCGCCGGGTCTCGCGGGTCCCCGGGCCGGTCGCGGGGGCCGTGTCCGGCCCGGAGCCCGGTCCCGTCCTCCGGAGCCCGGTGACCCCGGAACCGCCCGGGCTCCCGCACGGAGTGCCCGGTCGGACCTCCCCCTGCCGCTGGACGGCCCGGGTGTGCCGGGGCGGGCGGTCGCCCCCGCACGTCCGAAACGGGCAAAGGACCCCCGGCCGGTCCCGTCAGTGGGAAGGACCGCTCCGCTCGGGGTGGTCGGGCAGGTCGGGCGCGGGTACGGTCGGGAGGAAGGCCCGCGTCCGCCCACCTGGGACGGACGACCTGCGGGAGGACGAACACCGAGGTGGGGACAGCGTGGCACACACCGGCTCGGCGACCGCGACCCGGATCGTCGAACTCGAGCTGATCCGGCTGCGGCCCGCGCCCGGCGGGCGGAACACCGACTCCGACGGCCCCGTCCTGGTCAGGGTGGCCGACGACGACGGCGTCAGCGGGTGGGGCGAACTCCCCGCCGCCACCCCGGCCCAGTGGGACGCGCTGACCGCCGAGTTCGCCCCCGCCCTGCTCCGGCACTCCTGGAGGCGCCCCACCGAGGCGGGTGACGCCTGGGCCGACCTTCCCCGTGACTCCGCCGTGGCGAGTGCGCTGGACACCGCGTGCTGGGACCTGTGGAGCCGCCAGCGCGGGACTCCGCTGTCGCACGCCCTCGGCGGCGACCGCACCGCTCTCACGGCGGGGGTGACCCTGGCCCGCCAGGTGACCCTGGAGTCGGTGGTCACCGAGGTGAACCGGCAGGTCGGATCGGGTTTCCGGCGCATCAGGCTGGAGGTGGAGCCGGGCTGGGACGCCGACGTGGTCCGGGCCGTGCAGACGAGTTTCCCGTTCCTGGTCCTCCAGGTGGACGGCGGCGGCCGTTACACGGAGTCGTCCGCCGACCTGGACTCGCTGCGCTCCCTGGACGGGTTGGGCCTCCTGGCCGTCGAGGACCCGTTCGCCCCGGACGACCTGGCCGCGTACGCGCGCCTGGCCGCGGAGCTGCGCACCCCGGTGGCGCTGGGCCGGCCGCTGTCGTCGGTGGAGGACCTGGCGGACGCGGTCCGCGCCGAGGCCGGCGGGGCGGTGAACGTGGACCTCACGCGGCTGGGCGGGCTGACGGCCGCCCGGCGGGCGGTGGACCTCGCCGTGGACGCGGGCTGGCAGGTGTGGTGCGGCTCGTCGGCGGCGACGGGGGTCGGTCGTGCGGCCGTGGTGGCGCTGGCGTCCCTGGCGGGGGTGACCCTGCCGGTGGAGATGCCCGGCGCCGGGAGCCGGAACCGCGACCTGGTGGTCCCGCCGGTGCGGGCCCACGACGGTGTGGTGCCGATCCCGTTGGCCGAGAGCGGGCTGGGACACGGGGTGGACAGGGCCGCGGTGGCCGAGCGCGCCGCCCGGACCCTGGTGGTGGACGCCGACGGGCCGCGCGAGGTCCGTGCCGAGCGGGCCCGCGAGGCCCGTGGCCGCCGGCGCTGACCCGGTGCGCCCGCGGGCGGCCCCGGCGGTCCGGTGCGGGATGCTCCGTGCGACCGGCCCTCCGGGCGGCCCGCATGCTGCTCCGGGCTCCGCACTCCCAAAACCGAACGCTGTTAGGTAGAGTTGCGGCACCGTCCGGCCCCGACCCCGGACCCGACCACCGTGGAGGCTTGGTGCGCGTATTCGCCGACATCGACGAGGTGCTCTCAGCCGAGGGAGAGCACCTGGGCTACACCGACTGGGTGACCATCGGCCAGGACCGGATCTCCCTCTTCGCCGACGCGACCGAGGACCACCAGTGGATCCACGTCGACCAGGAGAAGGCGGCCGGGGGCCCCTTCGGCACCACCATCGCGCACGGGTTCCTGACCCTGTCGATGCTGGCCCACTTCTCCCAGTCGATCATCTCGGTCACCGAGAAACCGAGCATGTCCATCAACTACGGCCTCAACAAGGTGCGGTTCCTCCAGCCGGTCACGTCCGGCTCCCGCATCCGCGACGGCGTCGAGATCGTCTCGGTCACGGAGACGCCCAAGGGCTACCTGGTCTCCACCCGGCACACCGTGGAGATCGAGGGGTCGGAGCGCCCGGCCCTCGTCGCCGAGTCGCTCGGCCTCTGGGTGCCCTGACCCCGGTTCCCGACGCCCGGAGCCCGCACGGACGCGCCCCGGACCGCGGGGTCCGGGGCGCGTCCGACGGGCCCGGCCTCAGCGGGCGAACCTGCGCAGGATCCGGCGCCCCAGATCGGGGGTGAACCAGCGCAGCTTGCGCTCGGCCCGTTCCGCCCGCCTCCGCAGCCGCTGCGCCTCGACCTTGACCTGGTGCAGCTGGTGGCGGAGCGACTCCGGGGAGTCCTCAGACAGCTCCTCCACCACGGGTTCGGCCTCGGGGGCCACCAGGAACGCCTGCGCGGACGACCACTGGATGCCGAACAGCTCCTCCACCAGCTGGTCGAGCTCCTTCGGCGACGCCTCGGGCTCCAGGTGGCGGGCGCGGGCGAAGGCCGCCGTGCGCTCCAGGCGCAGCACCCCGTCCCCCGCGCGCGTGGCGCCCGGCAGGGGCGCGCAGAACAGGCCGTCACCCTGCCGGTCCAGCAGCGCCACCAGGTTCGCGACCGCGTTGGCGCGCGGCTCCGCGCCCACGGGGACGTGGAGCCGGAAGGGGACCCGGGCGTCGTCCTCCGGCTCCTCCTCGGTGAACCGCACCCTCGGGTCGCCCCGGAAGGTCTCCCGCACCAGCCGCAGGTCCAGGCGCTCCTCGCTCAGCAGGGGACGCCGCCCCTCGTCCAGTTCCCCCCACGGACCGCGCAGCCACAGCCGTACGTCCGGCGTACTCCCCCGCAACAGGCCGGAGGCGGTGGCGTCCACCTCCTCCAGGGTGGACCCGGCGACATCCAGGACGACGTCGACCCGGGGCACCTCCCACTGCCGGTCGGGACGCTTGTTGCGCAGGTGGAAGTCCGGGACGCGGTTGGCGACGTAGGGGCCCCGGTACCGCATGCCCCTCTCCCTCTCCTGCTGCATCTGGGAGCGGCCCAGGTGCCAGCTGCTGGTGTCCAGGTCCGGGACGAACACGGCGCCCTGCTGGGCCAGGCGGTGCCCCAGTTCGCTGTCGCCGCCCAGGACCAGGTCGGCGTCCATCCCGCCCGCCGCGTCGAAGAGGGCGCGGTGCAGCGAACCCGTGGCGCCGACGAACACCTTGAAGGCCCCGTGGTCGGCCTCCCGCAGGCCGTCGGTGCGCTCCACGACCTCCTCGATCCAGTGGGGGTCGGCGGTCTCCCGGTCGAACAGGACGTCCGCGCGGCCCGCGCGCACCTGCTCGGCCACGTACGCGGGGTTCATGGTCTCCGGGTCGAAGTCCACGAACAGCTTGTGGCCCAGGACCACCGCGTAGTCGAGGAGGTGGTGCCACCGCATCTGCGACTCGACGTGCTCGCGGTACACCAGCATGTCCGAGTCGAGGCGCAGCACGACCGTTCCCGTCGACTCGGCGACCCCGGTGTTGAAGGCGTGCCCCGACCCCCACCCTCCCGGAGCCGACGTGAGCAGACGCGTGTTGTCCGGGCACACCGCGGGCAGCACCAGCGGCTCGGGCGAACCGTCGTCCACCACGACCACCTCCATGAGGTGCGCCGGGTAGCTCTGCCCCGCCAACGACGCCAGCACCATCGCCAGCTTCTCGGGATGGCCGTGGGCGGGAACCACCACCGACACCGACAGGGTCGGCGTCCACTCCCCCAACGCGGGGACTCCGAGCGGCGAGTAGTCGTTGCGGTGCAGCCGGGGCTGCGCCGCGGGTGTAGAAGAGGTCCGCTCCGGAACCTCCCCCTCCGGCCCGCCGACACTGCCGTCGGCGGGCACCTCCCTGCTGGAGGCGCTGTCTGAGGTGGTCAACTGTGTCCCTCCGAGTGCTCGGTGTGCGGGGCGGCCCGGCCGAGCGCACCGGCCTCCCCCTCCATGAGGGAGTTGGGCCGCCAGCCGGACCACTGTTTGGTGTGGTTGCGCAGGAAGTAGCCCAGGTCCACCTCCCACGTGTGCCCGGCTCCGGCGCGGCGCAGGAGGTACCCGAGCCCGTGGGTGCGGTAGATCCGGCCGCCGCCCTGCCGTACGGAGAGCAGGAACTGGCTGTCGATCGCCCGGGGCAGCGGACGGAAGCCCCCGACGTCCTCCAGCACCACGCGGTCGGTGAGGATCGTGCTCCCGACCACCTGGGCGTTGGGGAACTCCGACCGGTAGCTGCGCCACACGGTCAGGTCGAGTTCCTGGAGGTAGGTGTAGTTCTGGCTGATGCCCACGACGTCGGCGCCGGAGTAGGCCCGCGCCAGCATCAGGTCGGCGAGGTGCTCGGGGCCGTACCAGTCGTCGTCGTCCCACTTGGCGATGACGGTGCCGGACGCCCGGTCCACCGCTTCGTTCATCACCGCGCCGAAGATCCTGTCCCCGTCCGCCTCGTGGACGGTGACCGGGTGGCCGAGGGCGGCGAACCCGTCGACGGCCGCCCGCACCGCCGGCAGGTCCGCGGAGAACCCGTGCAGGGCGAGGACCAGCTCGAACCTGACGTGGCGCTGGCGCGCCACCTGGGCGAGCGCGAACCCGACGAGGTCGGGGCGGCGGGTGCACAGGACCACGGAGACCAGCGGGTCCGGGACCACCGGGATCCCCACCTCCGCGGCCAGCGCGCGCCAACGCGTCCGCTGCCCGTGGGTGCGCAGCGCGGCGCGGCGCAGCCGGATGCTGTGCTCCTCCCGCGCCAGGGCGTCGATCATGTCGTCCTCCTCGACGGAGGTGAGGAGGTCGGTGAGGGGCTGTCCGAGCCCGGCGGCCCACGCGGGCACGGGGCCGCTCACCAGCGGGACCCCGCCCGCGGCGAGGGAGGCGACCGCGCGCACCGCGGCCGCCGGTCCGGCGTGCCCGGACCAGTCCACCCGGACGACGCGCAGTTCCCGGATCCCGGCCAGGTCGACGTCGGTGATGCCGCCGTCGGCGGGCACGGTCACCAGGACCGCGTCGGCGGTGCGGATGACGGCGTGCTCCCCGTCGACGGTCAGGTCGCCCACCGGGCCCTTGGTCTTCTTGTTGAATCCCATGGGGTTGACGAGGCGTTCGTCGATCGGGGCGATGGCGGTCACGGGGTCGGGGCCCCGGACGCGGAGCGCGGCGGACGTGCCGCCGGCGTCGACCAGGGACTCCCAGGAGCCCGCCCCGGTGGTGGAGCGGTCCAGGGCGGGGACCGCCACGTCCTCCCACAGGGGGAGGGCGGCGCCGTCCTGGGTGCGCAGCACCAGGTCGGCGGCGGGCGTCACCCGGATCAGGGGCACCGGTCCCGCCGCGCCGACGGGTGTGGCGGAAGGGTCCCCCGGGCGCCACAAGTGCGCCTGCGGCCCGTGGAGTCCGGCCTGGAGCCCGCTACCGGGCCCCCTCCGGCGTCCGCGACCGCCGTGGAAGATCGCGGCCAGGGCCGGCGCGACCTCGGTACCGCTGGGGAAGAAGAGTTCGCAGAGCCATCCCCCCTTCTCGGCCTTGCGCACCCGCAGTTCGTGCAGGTCGTTCCACTCCTCGATCCCGGGTGGGGACGGGACGAGGACGCCGTGGTGTCCGGGGATGTGCTCCACGGCCACCAGGAGGTGGACGGCCCGGGGCAGGTGCGCTGCGAGGGTGACGGCCCTGCGCAGGTCGGTGAGGCTGGCCGCGACGACGGCCACGAGGCCGACCGCGGAGCGGGAGCCGTCCTCGTCGACCGCTCCGCCGGGGTCGGCCGGACCTCCCACGGGGTGGGCCCCCAGGTCGAGGAGGAGATCGTCCGACCGCAGCCGGAGGGAGTCGAGTTCGTCGAGGGCCGTGCCCCCTGCCCCGATACGGCACAGCACGGCGCGCTCGTCACCGCGTGTGCGCAGGGCCTGGCTGATGGCGGTGGTGATCATCGGGCGACCTCGATGAGTTGGGAGCGCGGGGCGGGAGCCCGTCGGACGCGTGGTGGTCACTGCGACTCAGAGTAACCAATATGATCACTCTGAGTGCATTAACGACTGCGTGTCGTGACTGATTGGGCTCCCGATCCCCACGGTCCCGTGGGCCGCCCGCGGGTCAGCGCACGAGCCTGCGCACGACTCTCCCCGCCGCCCCCGGCCTGAACCAGCGCAGCTTGCGCTCGGCCCGTCGGGCGCGGGCCGTCTGGCGTTCGACCTCGGCGCGCGCCTCGGCGAGCTTGCGGCGCAGTGCGTCGGCGTCGACCGTCTCGGCCTCCTCGACCGCGTCCGCGGCGACGAACGGCTCCCCCGGCATCCAGTGGGTGGTGTGGACGTCCTCGACCACCCGGTCCAGGTCTCCCCCGGACGCTCCGGGCTCCAGGTGGCGGGCGCGGGCGAAGGCCGCCGTGCGCTCCAGGCGCAGCACCCCGTCCCCCGCGCGCGTGGCGCCGGGCAGGGGGGCGCTGAGCAGTCCGGCCTTCTTGTCGTTGACGGTGCGCACCAGGTCGGCGACCATCGTGGAGGTCGGGGTCGCGCCCACGGGGACGTGGAGCCGGAAGGGGACCCGGGCGTCGTGCCCGGGCTCCGCCTCGGTGAACCGGACCCTCGGGTCGCCCCGGAAGGTCTCCCGCACCAGCCGCAGGTCCAGGAGGTCGTCGTCCAGCGGGGAGCGCCGCCCCTCGTCCAGCTCCGCCCACGGGCCGCGCAGCCACAGCCGCACGTCCGGCGTGCTGCCGTCCAGCAGGGCCGACACGGTGGTGTCGACGTCCTCCAGCGTGTGCGCGCCGACGTCCAGGAGGACGTCCGCGAAGGGCACCTCCCAGTGGCGGTCCGGCCGCTTGCGCCGCAGGTGGAAGTCGGGGACGCGGTTGGCCACGAACGGCAGCCGGTACCGGGTGCCCGCGTCGCGGCGGGTCTGCATCTGGGAGCGGCCCAGGTGCCAGCTGCTGGTGTCCAGGTCCGGGACGAACACGGCGCCCTGCTGCGAGACCCGGTAGGCGAACTCGCTGTCGCCGCCCAGGATCAGGTCGGCGTCCATCCCGCCCGCCGCCTCGAAGAGGGTGCGGTGCAGCGAGCCCGTGGCGCCGATGAACACCTTGTACGAGAGGCGGTCGGCGGTACGCAGCCGGTCGTGCTTGGTGATCAGGCGCTCGACCCAGTGGGGGTCGGCGGTCTCACGGTCGAACAGGTCGCCCGCACGGCCCTCACGCACCTGCTCGGCGACGAACTCGGGGGTCATCGCCTCCGGGTCGAAGTCCACGAACAGCTTGTGGCCCATCGCGACGCCGTAGTCGAGGAGGTGGTGCCACCGCATCTGCGACTCGACGTGCTCGCGGTACACCAGCATGTCCGCGTCGAGCCTGAGGAGGACCTGGCCGGAGGACGCCGCGACCCCGGTGTTGAAGGCGTGCCCCGACCCCCACCCTCCCGGAGCCGACGTGAGCAGACGCGTGTTCTCGGGACGCACCGGGGGGAGGGACAGCGGCTCGGGCGAACCGTCGTCCACCACGACCACCTCCATGAGGTGCGCCGGGTAGCTCTGCCCCGCCAACGACGCCAGCACCATCGCCAGCTTCTCGGGATGGCCGTGAGCGGGAACCACCACCGACACCGACAGGGTCGGCGTCCACTCCCCCAACGCGGGGGGCCGGAGGATCCCGTGGTCGTTGCGCCGGACGCGTGGCTGCCGTGTGAAGTCGGTGTCCTGGCGGGGCAGCATGGCCGCGGACGCGGACCCGTGGTCCCCCGCGGTGAGGTGCTGTCCGGTCTCTGTGGTGGTCAACGCTGTCCCCCTGTGTACTCGGTGATGGACCGGCCGAACTCCGCGGGCTCGCCCTCGAGGAGGGAGCTGGGCCGCCAACCGGCCCACTGCCGGGCGTAGTTGTGCAGGAAGTAGGCCATGTCCTCGGACCAGGTGTGTCCGCCGCCTGTGCGGCGCAACACGTAGCCCAGCCCGTGGGTGCGATGGATGCGGCCGCCGCCCCGGGTGACGGCGAGGAGGAGCTGGGTGTCGATCGCCCGGGGCAGCGGGCGGAAGCCGCCCGTCTCCTCCAGCACCACCCGGTCGGTGAGGATGGTGCCCCCGGCGATGAACCTGGTGGCCGTCTCCGACTCGCGGCTGCGCCACACGGTGACGTCCACCTCCTGGAGGTAGACGAAGTCCTGACCGGTGCCGACCAGCTCCGCGCCGGAGTAGGCGCGGGCCAGGGCCAGGTCCGCCAGGTGGTCGGGGCCGTACCAGTCGTCGTCGTCCCACTTGGCGAGCAGGTCGCCCGACGCGCGGGCGGCGGAGTCGTTGAGCACCGAGCCGAACACCTGGTCGGCGTCGGCCTCGTGCACGACAATCCGCAGACCGGTCGCGACCGCCTCGGCGATCGCCGCGGCCACCCCGGTCAGGTGCGCCGGGAAGCCGTGCAGGGTGAGCACCACCTCCAGGTCGACGTCGCGCTGCCGGGCGATCTGGGCGAGCGCGAACCCGACCATCTCGGGGCGGCGTGTGCACAGGATGACCGAGATCCGGGGCGCGGGCGGGACGGGGACACCCGCCTCGACGGCCAGCGACCTCCAGCGGGTGCGCTGCCCGTGGGTGCGCAGTGCGGCGCGGCGCAGCCGGACGCTGTGCTCCTCCCGGCGGAGCCTGTCGGTGAGGTCGGCGTCGGTGGCCGCCGTCAGGAGGTCGCCGAGGGGCCGTCCGAGTCCGTCGGCCCACGCGGGCACCGGGCCGCTGAGCAGGGGGACCCCGCCCGCCGCCAGGGAGGCGACGGCGCGCACCGCCGCCGAGGGCCCGGTGTGCCCCGACCAGTCCACCCGGACCCCGCGCAGGTGGCGCAGCCGGCCCAGGTCCACGTCGGTGACGGTGCCGTCCGGTGCGACGGTGACGAGGTCCTTGTCCCCCGCGCGGACGACCGCGCGGTCGCCGCGGGCGGTGAGGTCCGCGAGGGGGCCCTTCTCGGCCTTGGTGAAGCCGACCGGGTTGACGGTGAGCTCGTCCACGGGGGCGACCGCGGACACCGGGTCCGCCCCGGCTGCCGGGCGCACCGCCCGCAGGCGGGCGTGGCCGTGCTCCCCGGCCAGGTCCTCCCAGGCGTCCGCGCCCGTGGTGGCGCGGTCCAGAGAGGGAACGGCGTCGTCCTCCCAGGAGGCGTGCCCGCCTCCGGAGGCCAGCCGCAGCGCGACGTCGGCGACGGGGGTGACGCGGCGCAGGGGGACCGGGCCGGTCGCGGGCACCCCGGCCGCGCCGGTGTCGCCCGGCCTCCACAGGGCGCCCTCCCGCCCGGAGAGCGCGGCCAGCGGGGTGACGGCGGGGCCGCGGCGGCGGCCCCGTGTCCCGTGCAGGACCGCGTCGAGGACCTGGGCGGTGTCCGCCCCGTTGGGGAAGAACAGCTCGCACAGCCACCCCTGCCGGTCGGCCCGGCGCACCCGCACCTCCTCCAGGTCGCGCCACTGCCCCATGCCCGGGGAGGCGGGCAGCGGCGGGTCCTGGTGCCCGGGGACGGCGACCAGCGCGACCAGGACGTGGACGGCCCTGGGCAGGTGGACGGCCGCGGTGAGCGCGCGGTGCAGGTCGGTGGTGCTGGCGGCGACGACCGCGACGAGTCCGACCTCCGGCCGCTCCTCCCCGGGGACGGCCACCGCCGTTCCCAGCGGGTGGGCGTCCAGGTCGAGGACGACGTCGGAGGGGCGTGTGGGCAGTCCGGCCAGCCTGGCCGGGGTACCGGCGCCCGTGTGGCACAGCACGGCGGTTTCGTCCCCGCGGGCGCGCAGGGCCTCGCGGAGGGCGGTGGTGATCATCTGACGGCCTCGGTTCGGGGGACGTGGGGCAGGGGTGTCCGGGAGGGGCGGCGGGGCTCAGGCGCGGGTGAACACGTGCGCGCCCTTCTCCGCGGCCTCCTCCGTGCGGCGCAGAGCGGGGTTCTCGGCGAGCCAGCGGTCCCCCAGGGCGCGCTCGTCGGTGCGCGAGGCGTCGTCCAGGACGATCACGGCGTCCTCGGTGCAGCGGGGCAGCAGTACGGGGACGGCCGGGTAGCGGGCCTGGGCGCCGGTGGCCGCCGGCGGGCCGTCGACGAACAGCAGGCCGATGCCCTCCAGGTCGGCGAGGACGGAGGTGTCGTACCACCGGGGGGCGTCCGCGCCCTCCCCGTCCGCGCCGTCCCCGGACGTGAACGCGGTGAGCGGCGCGGTCCGGATCTCCACCACGTCCTCCAGCCCGTGCGAGGCCACCAGGGCCCGGCTCAGTTCCGCGTAGCGGGCGTCGTGCTCGACGGCGACGAGCCTGCCGCCGCCGGCGCGCCG
This sequence comes from Nocardiopsis codii, assembly GCF_036327455.1. NCBI lineage: Bacteria > Bacillati > Actinomycetota > Actinomycetes > Streptosporangiales > Nocardiopsidaceae > Nocardiopsis > Nocardiopsis codii. Next base: position 159,077 of record NZ_JAUZMY010000001.1, read on the forward strand.
CAGCGCGTGACCGATCCAGACACTGGAGGAGCCGCTGCCGCACTCGACCACGAGGGCGGGGCGGCGCCGGTCGATCTCGCGGACGAGGAGGCGCATGACGTCGGGCGAGGCGGCCCAGCCGCGCAGGGGCGGCATGAAGGTGGGGGCGTCGAGGTGTTCGCGGAGCTCGGTCCAGGCGACCTGCTGCTCGTAGTCGTTGCGCCCCTGCACGGTGATCGCGTGGGTGACCTCGCGCGTCAGCTTGGGCAGGGAGTGGTCCCGCAGGTGTGTGAGCCTCTCCCGGACCCCGTCCATCGCATGGGCGGCCTCCAGCCGGTCGCGGCCCAGGGTCTCCGCGACCCTGCGGCTGTGGGTGTCCATCGCCGCGGACACGGAGCCCGACAGGCCGTGCACGGTGCGGCGCAGCAGGAGGAGGGCGAGGGCCAGCACGGACACCGCGCCCCCGAGCCCGCCGAGGAGGACGAGGACGGCCGCGTCCACCCAGCCGATCAGGCCGAGGACCCCCAGGACCACGGGGACGGCGAGGACGGCGGCGCCGACCGACGCGCCGATGGCCAGGATCGGGCGGAGACGGCTGCGAAGCGACCGCATGGGCGGGTACCTCCACGGGAGTTGGCGGCCCGGCACCGAAAAGGTGAACCGAGGAAACACAGAGGGGAGATCTGTTCTCTCCACGCGGAGCGGACGGTGGCGAACGCTGTTCCGACGGGAGTCGCGACAAACGGATCAAACGCTGTCGAGACTAACCCTTCACGCCGATCACGAGAGGCGCATGAGTCGAATCGAAACCCGCAGAAGTGTCAATTTCCCCGCTGTTCACCTTTTCCTCACCGATTCCTCGTTTCCGCGTATCCGACCCCGTCGCGGGAGGGCCGGTTCACCACCCGGTGGCGCCGCGCAGCGCCTCGTCCATCACCGGGCCGAGGGTCGCGGAGTAGGTGGCGGTCATGTGGGAGTAATCCCAGAACACCAGGACGTTCCCGATGACGGCGTCGCACCGCCCCCCGGGGCACACGTACTCGGTGAGGTCGACCAGCGTGACGTTGTCGGGCAGGTCCGCGACCGACGCCGGGTCGGTGGCGCCCTGGCTGTACTCGGCCGGGGACACGCACTCCTCCAGGGGGCGGCTCTCCACGCACTCGGCCCCCGCGCTGTCGCGGCGGGGCAGGTCGCGCACGCCGATCACCTCGATGTCCAGCGCGTCCAGCTGCCGCCAGCGCTCCACGAACCCGTCGTGGACCCTCTCCCCGGCCGGGCTGGCCCTCGTGGAGGAGGTGAACACGGCGTCGGGCCGCTCCCGTTCCAGGATCTCCATGGCCTCGGCGTTCCACGCCTCGCACTCGGGGAACGGCTCGCCGCCCCGGGTGGGGGCGTCCGTGCTGAACTGGCAGCCGCTCTTGGTGAAGGACAGGAGCCTCCACCCGTTGGCCGTGGCCGCCTCCAGGACCGACGGGTACCAGTGCGCGACCCGGGACGCCCCGACCAGGGCCAGGGTGTGCTCGGCGTCGGGAGGACCGGCCTCGCACACCGTGACCTCGCTCTGTGACAGCGGGACGTGGCAGCCCCGGGTGTGGTGGGCGGACAGGTCCTCCCTCGCGTCGGCGGGGTCGGGGCGCACCGGCATCTCCTGGAGCATCCGCTCCAGGGACGGGTCGGACGCCAGCATCGCGCCCGGGTAGTAGGCGGGTTCGGCGACCTCCTCCGCCCTGTGCCGCTGCTCCTCCGTGATCCGCGCCGACCACAGCGTCGTCGCGGCCACCACGGGGACGACCAGGGCGGCGGCCACCCCCAGGGACCAGGCCGGGGAACGCCGCCCGGGCGCCCGGGTGAGGCGTTCGACGCCGCCCTCCACGACCGTGGAGGTGACCTGGGCCAGGACCAGCGACAGCGCGAGCACCAGCACTCCCCCGAGGGGGTCGGCCAGGGACCGGCCGGTCGCCGCCAGGTAGAAGACGAGGACCGGCCAGTGCCACAGGTAGAACGGGTAGGAGAGCGCCCCCAGGGCGACGAGGGGCTTCCAGGTGAGCAGCCGGTCGGCGCCGAAGCGGGTGCCGGAACCCGCCAGGACGACCATGACCGCGGCTCCGGTCGGCCACAGGGCGACGTAGCCGGGGAAGAGCGTGGACACCTGGAGCAGGATGCCGCAGGAGACGAGCGCGGCCAGGCCTGCCCACCCGAGGACCGTCCTCAGTCGCTCCGGCAGGTCGATCCGGTGGACGACGAGCGCGAGCAGCCCGCCCAGGGCGGGCTCCCACAGCCGGGCGCCGGTGTCGAAGTACGCCCAGGCCTGGTTGGTCCCCGTGATCCACACCGAGTAGGTCAGGGAGACCGCGAAGACCAGGCCCACGACCGTGACGAGCGCCGGGCCGAGCCGCACGCGGACCCGGGTCGCGACCAGGGCGGTGAGTCCCAGCAGGAGGGGCCAGAGCAGGTAGAACTGCCCCTGGATGGACAGTGACCAGAAGTGCTGGACCGGGCTGGCCGCGGCCTCGCGGGCGAGGTAGTCGACCGAGGCCTCGGCCAGGGCCCAGTTCTCGTGGTACAGCGCCGCCGCCCTCACCTGCGCGATGACGTCGGTCCACCGCGAGCGCGGCAGCCACAGGTAGGTGGCGGCGAGGGTCGCGGCGAGCACGACGGCGGCGGCGGGGGTGAGCCGGCGCGCCAGCCTGGTCCAGAAGGCGGCGGTCCCGATACGGCCGTCGCGTTCCAGCGCCCTGGCCAGCGACCCCGTGATGAGGAAGCCCGTGAGGAACAGGAAGACGTCCACACCGCCGGAGACGCGGCCGAACCAGACGTGGTAGACGGCCACGAGGAGCACCGCGACGGCCCGCAGGCCCTCGATCTCGGGGCGGAACCCTCCGCCCCGGCGCGTGTCGGACGGGGCGCGGGAGAGCGTGTTCGGGGTGGCGGGCGCAGGAGCCCCTGCCGCGAAGACAGACATGAGTGGTGAACGGCCTCGAAGAATAGGAAGGTTTCCACCGAACGAGACGCGGAGCGGGTTCGGTCCCTCGAATTCGGCGATGAATCATCGCCGGTTCGGACACCGCTCCGGTGAATGGCCGGCCAACGCGCGGCCAACGGTCCGACGACACTCGTGGCGGCGCCCCGGGCGTATGTCCGGAACCCTAAGAGAAAAGGCTCCCCCTCGGCAGTACAGACCCGAACGGGCGATTTCGCCGCCAAAGTGATGATTGTGGGAGAGTCCTGTGGGGAAGGCCGGTAGGGGATCCGCGGCGAGCACCACCGGCGGACCGCGGCGCGGTGGCGCCGGACCGGGGCCGCGCGCCCCGGTTTATTCCCCGGCCGGAGTGTAAAGAGCCTGACACCCGGTGGTCGGCCACCTGGCTGATAGCTTGCTGCCTAGGCGATCCCATCGCTGGTGAACACGACGAGCCCCGTTCCTGGAAAGGTGCGTCAGAGATGTCTGCGCCATACACGCTTCCCGAACTGCCCTACGACTACGCGGCCCTGGAGCCGTGGATCTCCGGCCAGATCATGGAGCTGCACCACGACAAGCACCACGCTGCCTACGTCACCGGTGCCAACACCGCTCTGGAGAAGCTGGCGGAGGTTCGCGAGTCCGGTGACTACGGCACCGTGAACCTGCACGAGAAGAACCTGGCGTTCCACCTGGGCGGCCACGTCAACCACAGCGTCTTCTGGAAGAACCTGTCCCCCGAGGGCGGCGACAAGCCCGAGGGCGAGCTGGGTGCGGCCATCGACGACCAGTTCGGTTCGTTCGACGCCTTCCGCGCGCACTTCGGCGCCGCGGCCACCGCCCTCCAGGGCTCCGGCTGGGCGATCCTGGCCTGGGACCCCCTGGGCGGGCGGCTGATCATCGAGCAGCTGTACGACCAGCAGGCGAACATCGCCATCGGCACCCAGCCGCTGCTGATGCTGGACATGTGGGAGCACGCCTTCTACCTCCAGTACAAGAACGTGAAGGCCGAGTACGTCAAGGCGTTCTGGAACGTGGTCAACTGGGCCGACGTCCAGGACCGCTTCGACGCCGCCCGCAAGGTGCAGCTGGGCTAGGTCGTGTCCTCCGGGTCCGGGCTCCCCGGACCCCGGTACCGACCCGGTCGCCGGAGCCCCGGAAGCCCGGGGTGCCCCGGGAGCGGGCACCCCGGCGGCCCACGGCCCCGGCCGGGCAGCGCGAAGGGCGGCACCACCCCGGTGGTGCCGCCCTCGCGTGCGTCCGGGCCCGGCCCCCGGGCGGGTCAGACGACGAGCCGGACGGGGTCCTCCGCCACCGGCCCGTGCCGGTGGAACTCGCGCCAGGCCCGCGCGAGCCGCCAGACCAGCTCCTCGCGGGTGTCCGCGTCGAAGGCGACCGGGAGCCGGAAGTACTCGGCGTGACGCCCGTCGGGGGACGCCGACATGGTGGGGCCGGGGACCAGCTCCACGTCGTGGCAGAGCGCGACCTGGGCGTAGGCGCGGGAGTCCACGCCGGGGAGGTGCACCCACAGGGCCGCGCCTCCGTCGGGGCGCTGCCACTCCCAGGCGGGCAGGGAGGAGCGGAGCAGACCCTCCATGTGGACGATGGCTTCGCTCATCAGCGCGGAACGCTCCCGCGCGAGGTTCCCGTAGTCCTCCAGCAGGCGCACGGTCACCGCCTGGTCCAGCAAGGGGCTGGCCAGGTCGGCGAGGACCTTGCGGCGGCTGAGCCGCAGTGCCATCTCGGCCGGGGCCCGCAGCCAGCCCACCCTGAGCCCCGCCCAGGAGACCTTGGACAGGGAGTCGACGCTGATCACCTCGGCTCCGCGCGGGGCGAACGCGGCCAGCGGCGAGGGCTCGTCCGGGGAGCGCAGCCCGGTGTAGGCGGCGTCCTCCAGGATCGGCACCCCGTGGCGGGCGGACAGCTCGCCCAGCTCCCGGCGGCGCGCCGCGGACATCATCGTGCCCGTGGGGTTGTGGTACGAGGGCATGACGTAGACCAGGTGGGGCGCGTGCTCGACCACCGCCCGGCGCACGCCGACCGCGTCGATGCCCTGGTCGTCCAGCGGCACGGGCAGGAAGCGTGCCCCGCGGTCCCCCATCAGGTCCAGGCAGCCCGCGAAGCTGGGGTCCTCGACCACCACGGGCGACCCCTCGCGCAGGTACAGCTGGGAGACCAGGTTGACGGCCTGGTGCGCTCCGGTGGTGACCACGATCTGGTCCGGGGTCGTCGGCAGGTCCAGACGGCAGTAGTGGTCGGCGATGGCCTGGCGCAGGGCGGGAAGCCCGCGGGGGTAGTAGGTGCTCTCGGCCATGAGTGACGGCAGGTCCTCGGCGACGACCCGGCGGATCGCGGTCTCCACCCCCGACAGCGCCGGGGTGTTGAGGCAGGAGGCCGAGATGAGGCCCTCCTCGCGCTGGAACAGGTTGCGGTACATGGGGTTGCCGCTGCCGTTGCGGGTCCAGCCGTCCGGACGGACGGGGGCGACCCTGCCGCTGATCCGGGTGCCGCTGCCCTGCCTGCTGTCGAGCAGGCCCTCCGAACGCAGGGAGTCGTAGGCGGACACCACGGTCGTGCGGCTGACCCGGAGCGCGGTGGCGAGGACCCGCTCGGAGGGCAGGCGTTCGTTCGCCGTCAGGGTGCCCTGTTCGACGAGGTCGCGCAGGGTGTCCGCGAGGCGCCGGTAGAGGGGGCCCTCTCCCCGGGACCAGGTGCCGAGGAGGTCCGCGAGTTCGGCGGGCTTCCGAGAAGAGTCCATTTGCCACTCCATTGGATCTGTGGGGACGACCCCCCGGCTTTCATAATGGCATCCAAGAAGAAGATGCCACCAGAGCCAAAGTGGACCCTTGGATTGAGGTCCACTTCTCGATCGGAGTCGTCATGAACATCCTCGCGCAGCGCCCCCGCACCTCCGCCTCCCACCCGCGCACGGCCCGTCCCCTGCCCCGGGGCCAGGGCCTCGGGGAACGGCGGCCCGTGCTGGTCGAGTCGCGCACGCTCCGGGGCGACCGCCGGCACCTCGCAGCGCTCGCAGCCGCGCTGCGGCAGCGGGCCGCCGAGGGGGCCGGCGCCCCGGAGGAGGTCCACTTCTCCGACGGAGGCGACCGAATACACGTCATCGTGCTGTGGCGCTCGCCGACGGACGTGCGGGAGTTCGTCGAGGCGGCGCACCGGGACCTCCTGGGCTTCCGCGCGCGGACCGGCGCCTTCCCCGAGGTGGAGCGCGTCCTGTGGTGGGCGGTCGGCGGCTCCGCCGTGACCGCGGAGGAGGCCGCGGCCCGCGCGGACCACCTGCGCGAGCACGGTCCGGGGCGGCGCGCGTTCTCGCTCGCCTCCCCCGTCCCCGCACCGGCCTGACCGCCTCCGCCGGCCCGGCCACGGGGAGCGCGGCTCGTGTCCCGGTCACCCGGTCGCCGCGCAGGAGCGGCCGGGGGGCGTGGCCGCCCCGGCCGGCCGGAACCTCCGGCCCGTTCCCGGCGGCGGGGGGTCAGCGCATGGCGTCGACCGCCCAGGTCCCGCCCAGCCCGGGGGCCAGCGAACGGCTCGCCGCCTCGGCGAACCCGTCCGGCCCCAGGCTCCCGGTGCCCTCCGGCACCGCACCCGCCAGCGGGCCAGCCCCCATGTCCGGCAGGTCGGTGAGGTTGCAGCGCATCGCCAGGTCCGGACGTTGCGGCCAGGACCCCACCACGACGCCCACCGGGTGCAGCCCGCGCGTGCGCAGCGCCTCACCGGTCAGCGCGGTCGCGTTCAACGTGCCCAGGTCCGGCCGGGCCACCACCAGGACGGGCGCGGACAGCAGCACGGCGGCGTCGGCCAGGGTCTCGCCCTCCGGGTTCAGCCGCACCAGGAGCCCGCCGGCTCCTTCCACCAGCACCAGGTCGTGTTCGCCGACCAGGCCCCACACCGTGTCGGCCACGTGCTCGGCCCGCACGGCGGGAGCTCCGCAGCGGGCCGCGGCGGTGGCGGGCGCGAGCGGGTCCGGGTAGCGGGCCAGCTCCACCGTGGTCACCCCGGGGACCAGTCCGGCGACGACGTCCACGTCACCGCGTCCGGTCGGCCCCACCCCGGTCTGGGCGGGCTTGACCACGGCCACCCGCTGCCCCGCAGCCCGAGCCAGAGCGGCCACCGCCGCCGTGACCACGGTCTTGCCGACCTCGGTACCGGTCCCGGTCACCATCAGGACGGTCACCGCCACCACGCTCTCTCCCCGTCATCGCCCACGCGACCTCCCGTCCTCTCGTCTCTCGTCCCTGTTTCTCCTGAACGAGCAGCCTTCCCAGTCAAGAGGGCTCCAAGCACGTCCCCTCCCCGAGCGGCCTGTGACCCGTGCCTCGGGCGCCGCGCCCGCTCAGCGCCCGGCGTCCCCGTCCGCCCGCACCGAGGCTCCCGCGGCGGCGACCATCCCCTCGGCGATCACGGCCACGTCCTCGGCCGTGCAGGTGTAGGGCGGCATGGCGTACACGTGCTCGCGGAAGGGCCGGAGCCACACCCCCGCCTCCACGGCCGCCCGTGTGGCCTCGCGCATCCGCACGGGCGCCTCCAGCTCCACCACGCCGATCGCGCCGAGGACCCGTACCTCCCGCACCCCCGGCATCCCCTCCAGCGGGGCGAGGCCCGCGCGCAGGCCGGCCCCGATCCGCGCCACGTCGCCCTTCCAGTCGCCCCCGGTCAGCAGTTCCACCGACGCCACGGCCGTCGCGCAGGCCAGCGGGTTGCCCATGAACGTGGGCCCGTGGGCGAGGACCGGCACCTCCCCCTCCGCGATCCCCCGGGCCACGCGCCCGGTGCACAGGGTGGCGGCGAGCGTCAGGTACCCGCCGGTCAGCGCCTTGCCCAGGCACATCACGTCGGGGGCCACCCCTGCGTGGTCGGCGGCGAACAGCTCACCCGTGCGGCCGAAACCCGTCGCGATCTCGTCGAAGACCAGGAGCAGCCCGTGCGCGTCCGCGATCCTGCGCAGCTCCCGCAGGTAGCCGGGGTGGTGGAAGCGCATCCCCCCGGCGCCCTGCACCACGGGCTCCACGATGATCGCCGCCAGCTCCCCGGCGTGCTCGGCGGCCAGGCGCTCGAACCCCGCCACGTAGTGCGGGTCGGGAGGGGTGTCGAACCCTCCGGGGGGCGCGGGCGCGTGCACCTGGGCGGGGAGGAGGTCGCCCCACAGGGCGTGCATGCCCCCGTCGGGGTCGCAGACGCTCATCGCGTGGAACGTGTCGCCGTGGTACCCGCCCCTCCAGGTGAGGAAGCGGCGCCGCTCCGGGCTCCCGGCGGAGCGGTGGTACTGGAGGCACATCTTCATGGCGACCTCCACCGACACCGACCCGGAGTCGGCGAGGAAGACGTGCTCCAGCGGCTCCGGTGTGATCTCCACCAGCGCCTCCGCCAACTCGGCCGCCGGACCGTGCGTGAGCCCCCCGAACATGACGTGGCTGAAGGCGTCCACCTGTCCCCGCACCGCCGCGTCGAGCACGGGGTGCCGGTACCCGTGGATCGCCGACCACCAGGACGCCATCCCGTCGACCACCCGGTGGGACCCGCCGTCCGACCACAGGGTCAGCCGGGTCCCCTCCGCCCCGGTGACCACGTACGGCCGTTCGGCCGCGGGGACCGTCGAGTAGGGGTGCCACAGGTGCGCGGTGTCGGCCTCGCGGACCCGGCCGGGTCCGTGCCCCGGGCGGACCGCCCCTGTGTCTGTGCGCGTCATGGTGCCCCATTGTTCACCCGGCGCCCGCGGACGGCCCCCCTGCCGTCCCACCAGGAATCCGCGCGGAACTTTGTGGGCTTCCACCGGTGACGGGCGACCCCGGGACCGGCAGAGTCGTAGACGCCTCCCTGGCACCAGGACCGGACCGCCCCAGCGGGATTGGCCGCCGCTGGGCCGGTCCCCTCCGGGGAGGCGTCCGCCGTCGGGCGGGCAGCCGCACCCGCCGCGACGGTGGGCCCGCGGCGGCGCCGCCCCGGGACGGCGTCCCCGCGCCCGAGCCGCACGGTCCGCACCGGATCCGCTCGTCCCCCTCCACCCCCTGCCCCCACCGGAGTGTGCCCGACACCGACCACCGCATCGAGGAGCCCGCGCGTATGCAGAGCCCCACCGCCACCGCACCGTCCCGCCGCCCGTGGACCCTGCGCGCCACGCGCCTCCCCCCGCCGGCCACGGCCGCCGCTCGCGCGGCCTCGGCGTTCTCACCCGCAGCCGCACCGCACCCCTTCGCGTGGTTGGACGGCGCGGCCCGGCGCCGCGCGGACGCCGGACTGACCCGGCGCACCGTGCCCAGAGCGGTGGACGACGACCTCCTTGACCTGGCGGGCAACGACTACCTGGGGCTGCTCCGCCACCCGGACGTGGTGGGCGCGGCGGCCGACGCGGCCCGCGCGTGGGGCGCGGGCGCCGGTGGATCGCGCCTGGTCACCGGCGACACCGACCTCCACCAGGAGTTGGAGCGCGAACTCGCCGCCTTCTACGGCACGGAGTCCGCCCTGGTGTTCTCCTCCGGCTACACGGCGAACCTGGCGATGGTCACCGCGCTGGGGGCCGCCGACGACGACGGCGCACCCCTGCTGGTGTGCGACAGGTACAACCACGCCTCCCTCATCGACGCGACGCGGTTGGCGAAGGCCGCCGGGGCGCGTGTGGCGCTCTTCGACCACGCCGAGGCCGACCGCGCGGCGGAGGCGCTCGCCGCGGCGCGGGGCCGGGCACTGGTGCTGAGCGACACCGTGTTCTCGGTGGACGGCGACCTCACGGACGCGGCAGCCCTCGCCCTCGTGGCGCGGCGGCACGGCGCGGCCCTCCTGCTGGACGACGCGCACGGGCTGGGCGTGGTGGGTCCGGGCGGTCGGGGCGCGCTGACCGCGGCCGGGCTGCGCGGCGCGGACGACGTCGCGGTGTCGGTGACCCTGTCCAAGTCCCTCGGTGCGCAGGGCGGCGCGGTCCTCGGGTCCCGACGGGTGATCCGGCACCTGGTCGAGACCGCGCGCACGTTCGTCTTCGACACCGGTCTCGCCCCGGCGGCAGCGGGAGGGGCGCTCGCGGCCCTGCGCGTGCTGCGCGGGGAGCCCGAACGGGCGGACGCGGTCCGGGACCGCGCCCGCCGGCTGTCCGAGGGTCTGCGCGAACGGGGCCTCGACGCGAGCAGACCCGACGCCGCCGTGGTGTCGGTGAGGGCGCCCTCGCCCGAGGCGGCCCTGGAATGGCGCGCGGCGTGCCTCGCGAAGGGGGTGCGCGTGGGGTGCTTCCGTCCCCCCTCGGTCCCGGACGGCCGATCCCGGCTGCGGTTGACCGCCCGCGCCACCCTGGGCGCCGCAGACGTCGACCGCGTCCTCTCCGTCGTCGGATCGACCCGTCCCCGGTAGTCTTGCGAAGGAATCAGGAGCCGTCCGGTAGGGGGAGGCGGTATCGGCCGTGTCAGCACGTGGTGACGACCCGGGGACCCCGGAACCCGTGTCCGGCGACTCCTCCGGGGACTCCGCCGCAGGGGTCGGCGGTCCCGGCGACGACCCCCGGACCGTTGCGGACGGCTCCCCTCCCGAACTCCCCGAACTCCTGGGCGGCCCGGGCGAAGGCTCCCCGGACAGCGGCGCCCCGCGCGGGCGGCGGCGCGGAGCCCGTGTCGCCGTCGCGCTCTCCCTCCTCCTCGTGCTCACCCTGGTCGTCACCCTGACCGTGCCCGCCACCCGCGAGGGGCTCATGCGCCTGTGGTGCGACGCCACCGGCGGCGTGTGCCCCGGCGAGGAGCTCCCCCCGATCACCGAGGACGAGGAGTCCGACTGGCGGGTCCGGATGGAGCCGGAGGAGGCCGCCCTGTGGGGCAACTACGTGGCCCTGGGCGACTCCTACTCGTCGGGTGACGGCGCGGGCGACTACGACCCGGACACCGCCGAACCGGGCGGTTGCTGGCGGTCGGAGAACGCCTACCCCAGGGTCATCGGCGAGGAGTTCGACTTCGCCGGTTCCCTGGCCTTCTACGCGTGCAGCAGCCACAAGGGCAAGGACATGCTCAGCCAGGTCGGCACCCCCGAGTCCCAGATCGAGCGGGTCACCGAGAACACGTCCCTGGTGACCATCGGGATCGGCGGCAACGACCTGGGGTTCACCCCCGTCCTGCGCACCTGCATTGTGCGGATGCCGCTGCTGGAGAGCAGCGTCTGCGTCGAGCAGGAGGAGGACCTGGAGAGCCGGATGGACGCGTTCGAGGAGACCCTGGCCGAGGTGCTCGGCGAGATCCGCGACCGCGCGCCCGACGCCCGCGTGCTCGTGCTGGGATACCCGCGGCTGTTCCCCGAGGAGCCCCCGGGCATGTACTACACGCTGACCGTGAGCGACCAGGTCTGGTTGAACTCGGTCGCCGAGCGCTTCAACGAGCGCATCCGCGACGGGGTGTACGCGGTGGACGGGGACGTGTACGGCGGCCGCCGGACCGGCAGCGTCGAGTACGTCAACACCTTCTCCGCCCTCAACGGGTACGAGGTGAGCGCGGAGGAGTCCTGGTTGAACGGCATCGTGCTCGGCCAGCTGGGCGAGGGGCTGCGCGTGGACCGGGCGAGCTTCCACCCCACGGCCATGGGCCAGATGTCCATCGCCGAGCGCGTACGGCTCCAGATCCTGGAAGGACCGGAACGCACGATGTACGTGTCCCGGGAGACCCTCGACGACGTCGACCCGGACCAGCTGATGTCGGAGCTGGGCGGTCCCCTGGACCCCGTCGGCGTCCCGGACCCCTCGGAGTCGCCGGCCAACGAGGCCGACGCTCCCTGACACCCGGTGTCCGCGGAGATCCGTGACCGCACCACGTACGGGCTCCGCGCCGGCCGCGACGGACGCGGAACCGGCAACCGGCGGGCCGGACGTCCGCCGTCGCGCGCGGGGCCGGGCGTCCCCCCGGGCGCGGGCCCGGCGGGACACCCTCCTCGCGGTCCTCTACTGCTCGGCCCTGAGCTCCTCCAGGACCTCACCGAACCGGTCCAGACCCCAGTTGAGGTCCTGCTCGCTGATCACGAGGGGCGGTGACATGCGCACCGTGGAACCGTGGGTGTCCTTGACCAGGACCCCGTGCTCCGCGAGGCGCTTGCACAGCTCCTTGCCCGAGGCGAGCCCCGGGTCGACGTCGATGCCCGCCCACAGCCCGATGCTGCGCGTGGACACCACCCCGTTGCCGACGAACTCCTTCAGGCGGCGCCGGAGCACCTCGCCGAGGCGGCGCGTGTTCTCCAGGTAGGGCCCCTCGGTGAGCATGCGGACGACCGTCGACCCGACCGCTCCGGCCATCGGGTTGCCGCCGAACGTGCTGCCGTGCTGGCCCGGCTGGATCACGCCGAGCACGTTCTCGTCGGCGACCATCGCCGACACGGGCAGGATGCCGCCGCCCAGGGCTTTACCGAACAGGTAGGCGTCGGGCACCACGCCGCTGTGCTCGCAGGCGCGGATGGTGCCGGTGCGGCCGAGGCCGGACTGCACCTCGTCCGCGATGAACAGCACCCTGTTGGCGTCGCAGATCTCCCGTACCCGGGGCAGGTAGTCCGGGGGAGGCACGATCACGCCCGCCTCGCCCTGGACCGGCTCGATGAGGACCGCCGCCGTGGTGTGGTCGACGGCCTCCTCGATCGCGCGAGCGTCCCCGTACGGCACCGACCTGAACCCGGGGGTGTACGGGCCGAAGCCCGTCTTGGCCTCCGGGTCCGAGGAGAAGGAGATGACCGTGGTGGTGCGCCCGTGGAAGTTGGCTCCCGCCACGACGATGGTGGCCTGGTTCTCCGGGATGCCCTTGACCTCGTAGCCCCACTTGCGGGCCACCTTGATACCGGTCTCCACCGCCTCCGCGCCGGTGTTCATCGGGAGGACCTTCTCCTTGCCGACCATGTCGGCGAGGGCGCTGACCCAGGGGCCGAACTGGTCGTTGTGGAAGGCGCGGCTCGTGAGCGTGACCCGGTCCAGCTGGCGGTGCGCCGCCGCCAGCAGGTCGGGGTGGTGGTGGCCGAAGTTCATGGCCGAGTATCCGGCCAGGCAGTCCAGGTACTTCTTTCCCTCCACGTCCGTCACCCAGGCGCCACGGCCCTCGGCGATCACGACGGGAAGGGGTGAGTAGTTGTGCGCGGATCGCGCCTGAGCCAGCGCGATGTGGTCGGCGCTGGAGAGTCCCTGTCCGCCGGGGTTTCCGGCAGAGTCCTGCTGTCCCAGATTCTGGGTGGTGTCCATCTAGCCGCTCCGATCACCATTGACCGATGTCAGACAGTAGATACCCACCGGACGGCCCGGTAGAGCCCTCCGGCGGGCGGTCCCCAAAGAGTTGAGCAGATGATCCGGTGGACCCACAAGGGGTGAGGCGTATCACAGGTTGCGGCCCAGGCCCGAAACCCGCGCGCGACGACACCCTCCGAGCCCCCTGAGCGGGCGCCTTACATCTACGGTGACCTGGGATAACACCCTGGGTGACGCGCTCCACAGCCCCGGCGGCGATCGGGCCGCTCCCGGAGGGGTACCGTCGCACCAACAAGCCACCGTGCCGCCGCGAGCCCTCCGCCGTGGACGGCCCGTCGACCAACGTCAGGGAGGTCGGACGTGCCCACCGCCGTGTCCCCAGCGTCCACGGACGCGCACTTCTCCCTGGCCGCGCTGCTCGCCGCGGTCACCGACGCGGTCCCCGACCGGACAGCCCTGGTCGCGGGTCCCCGGCGCCTCACGTACCGGACTCTGCACGAGCGCTCGGTCCGCCTCGCCCGCCACCTGGTCGGCGCGGGGGTGGGCCCCGGCGAACACGTCGCGATCCTGGCGTACAACCGCGCCGAGTGGGTGGAGTCCTTCCTCGGGGTCCTGCGCGCCGGCGCGGTGCCCGTCAACGTCAACTACCGCTACGTCGCGGGTGAGCTGCGGCATGTCCTGGCCGACTCCCACGCGGTCGCGCTGATCGCCGAGGACTCCCTGGCCTCGACGGTGTCCGCCGTGCGCCCCGACCTGCCCCGGCTGCGCCACGTGGTGCTCGTCTCCGACGGCTCCGCGCGCGGCGCCGAGGGGGTCGACTACGAGGAGGCCCTGGCCGCCGCGCCGGAGGACGCGGTCCTGCCGCCGACCAGCGGCGAGGACCACTACCTGCTCTACACCGGGGGCACCACCGGCTATCCCAAGGGCGTGCTGTGGCGGCAGGCCGACATCTTCCGCGCCGCCCTGGAGCGGCGTTCGCCCGGGGCGCCCCGCGCCCGGACCCTGGACGACGTCGCCGAACGCGCCGCCCGCTGTTTCCCGCAGCGCATGCTGGTCCTGGGCCCCCTGATGCACGCCGCCGGGCAGTGGAACGCCCTGAGCATGCTGCTGTGCGGCAAGCAGGTGGTGCTGTCCACCGATCGAAGCTTCCGCCCGGACCGGGTGCTGGAGATGGCGCACCGCGAGGGCGTGCACACGGTCCAGCTGGTGGGGGACGCCATGGCCCGCCCGCTGGCCCGGCACCTGCTCACCGAGCCCGGCCTGTGCCCGGAGCTGACCGCGGTCCGCTCCGGCGGCACGCCGCTCACCCCGCAGGTGCGCGGCCTGTGGCGCGCCTGGCGCGAGGACGTCGCCCTCGCGGACTCCTACGGGGGTTCGGAGACGGGCGTGTGCGGTTCGGCGACGGCCGCCGAGGGCTCCCCCGCGGACACGACCGAGTCGCTGGCGGGGGCCGCCGACGCCCGCAGCTTCACCATGGGCGGCAGCATCGCGGTCCTGGACCAGGCGCTGCGCCCGCTGCCGCCGGGCTCTCCCGAGGTCGGCCGGATCGCGCGCACCGGACGCATCCCGCTGGGCTACTACAACGACCCGATCACCACCGCCCGCACCTTCCCCACCGACGCCGACGGGCGCCGCTGGGCCCTGTCGGGCGACTTCGGGACCCGGACCGAGGACGGCTCGATCATCCTGCTGGGACGGGGGAGCGCCGTCATCAACACCGCCGGGGAGAAGGTGTACCCGGAGGAGGTGGAGGCCGCCCTGAAGGCGCACCCCTCGGTGGAGGACGCGATCGTGGTGCCCGCCTCCGACGAGCGGCTCGGCCAGCGGGTGACCGCACTGGTCTCCCTCGCCGCGGGCGCCCGGCTGGAGAAGGCGTCGCTGTTGGAGCACTGCCGTGTCCGGCTGGCGGGGTTCAAGGTCCCGAGGACCGTCCACTTCGTGGACCGGGTGCGGCGCACGGCCGTCGGCAAGCAGGACTACCGGTGGGCGGCGTCGGTCGCCCGGGACGGTTCGGCCCCGCGCGGGACGGCGGGGACCGTCGCCCCGGGCCCGCTGCGGTACTGACCCCCGCGGTCCCCGACGTCTCCCGGCGTGCGGGCGGGGGTCGTGACCGCCCCTGTGGAGGACCGCACGCCGCCCCTGCGAAAAACGCAGTTTTCGGATGCCATCTGCTTGATTCGCCACGAGACCAAAAAGAACGACATTCAGGGACAAAGTCCACGTAGGGGTTCCGCCAGCACCTTCGCGGCGGCTCGCGGCGGGGTGCGGAGGACCGCCCGCTGTCTGCGGCGTCCGCCCGCAGCGGCCTCAGCCCCTTGTACCTTAGATCCCGTCGGCCGCAGTCTCCGGCCGATTCGGACGGTCCCCTTTTTCGCCTCATCCCCCACCCATCGCACGCACGTGTGCGCGGTGACACCCTTAGGACGGAGGATGGCGCGCCCCCTCCCGGGCTTCCCGGGTCGCGCCCAACTACTCAGATGGCCAATTCCGTAGGCTCCTACATCTTCAACGCGGTGCGCGGCGGCGCCGTGGGCGCCTCTGAAGCACTTCCCGGCATCAGCGGCGGCACCGTCGCCCTCATCGTCGGCCTCTATGACAGCCTCATCGGCGGCGCGGGCCACATGGTCAGCGGAATCAAGAGGTACGTCACCGACGTCCCGCGCGGGCGCGGCAAGGAGCGCGCACAGGAGCAGTTCCGCCAGGTGGACTGGAGCGTCCTGGTCCCCGCGCTGGTCGGCATGGCGGTGTTCCTGGTCCTGGCCGCCGTCCTGCTGGCACCGTTGGTCGACGCCTACACCCAGTACGCCTACGCCCTGTTCTTCGGCCTGGTCCTCGCCTGCCTGTGGATTCCCTACACCGGGGCCGGCAGGCCCTGGAAGGCAGGGCACTACGCCGTGGCGCTGGTGTTCGCCGTAGCCGCGTTCCTGCTCACGGGACTGCCCGGCGCCAACCTGCCCACGCACCCGGTGATCGTCTTCCTCGCGGCCGCCGTGGCCGTCTGCGCCCTGGTGCTGCCCGGCCTGTCCGGCTCGTTCATCCTGCTCACACTGGGCCTGTACGAGCCGACGATCAACGCGGTCGGCGACTTCGACATCGCCTATCTGAGCGTCTTCGCCCTGGGCATGCTCACCGGGCTGTCCCTGTTCGTGAAGTTGCTCCAGTTCCTCCTGGAGAACTTCCATCACATGACCCTCGTCGTACTCACCGGCCTCATGGCCGGCTCACTGCGCGCGCTGTGGCCCTGGCAGACCGAGTCCCGTGAGCTCCTCACCCCCACCGACGTCCCCGTGACCGTCGCCTTCATGGTCGTCGGCTTCGCGATCGTGACCGCTGCCATCGTCTGGGAGCGCCGGAAGCGCACGCAAGCCGAAGTTCTCCACGTCTCGACCCACCTCTGACCGGCAAGAACGGAATCCACTACTCATGACAGCGAATCTGTGGACGGCCTCGAACCTGGCGATGGAAGGCGACGTCGCCCATGAGTACGAGGGGTTCATCGGCTGGGTCCTGAGCCTGATGACGACACTGGGCGAGCCCGGCGTCGGCGTGGCCCTGTTCATCGAGACCTTCTTCCCCCCGATGCCGAGTGAGGCGGTCCTGCCGGGGGCGGGGTTCCTCGCCTACGACGGGCACATGAACGTGTGGCTGGCCATCATGTGGGCCACGATCGGCTGCCTGGTCGGCGCCTGGGGCTTCTACGCGATCGGCGCCCTCCTGGGCCGGGAACGCACCAAGTGGCTGGTGGAGAAGACCCCCCTGCTCGAGGTCGAGGACTTCTACAAGGCCGAGCGCTTCTTCTCCCGCTTCGGCGGCCTCGCGGTTCTCCTGGGCCGGTGCGTTCCCCTGGTGCGCAGCTTCATCTCGGTCCCCGCCGGTATCGAGCGGATGCCCATCCTCAAGTTCTCCGTGTACACCGTGATCGGCTCCGCCGTCTGGAACTCGATCTGGATCGGTCTCGGCTACGCCTTCGGCCCGGCCATCAAGCCGATCCTGGTGCAGTGGAGCGGCCTGATCAGCAACATCGTGCTCGTCATCATCGCCCTGCTGTTCCTGTGGTTCGTCGTCGTCCGCGTCCGCAAGATCCTCAAGGCCCGGTCCGCCGACAACGCCCCCACCGCCTGAGCGGCGCGGTCGGTCGCACGGGCCCCCTCGGGCCCGCACGTCCCCCACACAAACGTCGGCCGCACAGGCCGACCGCACACTGAGCGGGGCCGCCCACGCGGCGGCCCCGACGGCGCGGGGTGCCGGTGTCCCATCACCGGCTGAGAGCACACCCGTCGAACCTGCCCTAGTTCGTACTAGCGAAGGAACGCCCATGAGCGCGTACAACATCGTGTCCATCGCCGGAAGCGACCCCAGCGGGGGCGCCGGGATCCAGGCGGACCTCAAGGCCTTCTCGGCGCACGGCACCTTCGGCATGACCGTGGTCGCGGCCCTGACCGCGCAGTCCACGCGCGGCGTCACCGGGGTCCACCCGATCCCCGCCGCGTTCGTCACCCACCAGATGGACACCCTCTTCTCGGACGCCGCGGTGCACGCGGTCAAGGTCGGCATGCTCGGCACCGCCGAGGTCACCGCGGCCGTCGCCGAGGCGATCGGACGCCACGACCTGCCCCACGTGGTCGTGGACCCGGTGATGGTCGCCAAGAGCGGCGACCGGCTACTGGAGCCCTCCGCCGTCGACGCCCTGCGCACCCGGCTGCTGCCGCGGGCCGACCTGGTCACCCCGAACCTTCCCGAGGCCGCCGACCTGCTGGACGAGCCCGAGGCCACCGATCTCGCGGCGATGCGCGACCAGGCCCTCCGACTGCTGGAGTTCGGTCCGCGCAGGGTCCTGATCAAGGGCGGGCACCTGCCGGGCGGGGACTGCGTCGACATCCTCGTCTCACGGGACGCCGACCCGGTCGAGTTCCGTGCTCCGCGGGTCCCCACCCGCAACACGCACGGCACCGGGTGCACCCTGTCCTCCTCGATCGCCGCCCTGCTGCCGCAGCGCCCGGACGCGGTCTCCGCCGTCGGCGACGCCAAGGCCTACCTGACCGAGGCGCTCCGGCACGCGGACGAGATCGACGCGGGCGGCGGCCAGGGGCCCGTCCACCACTTCCACGCCTGGTGGAAGTAGGCGCCGTCCTCTGCGGCGCGGGCGGACGCGAACGCCCCCGCCGGACACCCTCCTCCGCCGGGGGCCACCGCTGTGCGGCGGCCTCCGGTTCCCGCAGTCACGGGAGGACCGGGGTCAGGAGTCGTCCCTCTGGTCGAGGGCGAGCCTGCTGAGCACGGCGGCGGCCCGGGCGGGGTCGGCGCCCTGGCCCACCGCGACGCCGAGCAGGTAGGTCGTGAGCGGGGCCGCGGGGCGGGCCACGGAGTGGGCGGCGTCCTTGGCCAGGTCGAGGATGCGGTCGACGTCCTCCTTGCCCAGGGGGTCCGTGCCGGACAGTTCCAGTTCGCGGCGGACGGCTTCCGCCCATTCGACGAGGGTCACAGGGCGACTCCTTGGAGAGGGATGGCGGTCACGTCAGGCGATCATAGCCACCCGGGGGTCACCGGGCTGCCACGGGCGCGCGGTCGGGTCACCGTCCGCTCGACCGACCCGCGCCCGTGCTTCGGGAGCGGTTCGCCCCGGACCCGACCGGGGTTCATCCGGCGCTCCCGGTGCCGGGACCAGCCTCCCCCCGGCGAAGGACGGGGAGGGCGCGCCGTCCGTCCGGTCGGCCCCGCCGGGGACCGGAGTGCCCGCGGTCGGCGCCGGCCCGCCCCCGTGAGCGGGTGCGGACCGGCGCCGGACAGGGTTCCGGCCTCCCCCGGAAGGAGCGGCCGGGGGAGGCCGGAGGAGTGTGCGCCCGCCCCGCCCCCTTCAACAGGGCGGACGCAGGGATGGTCTAGACGGCGGCCCGGGCGGTGGCCTGGGACCGGGCGATGACGGTGCCGGGGGCCGGGTCGAGCAGCGCGCCGAGGACCTCGTCGAGCCGGTCCAGGTGGGCGCGGACCCAGGGCAGGGCCAGCGGGTCCGTGGCGGCGAGCGCCGCGTAGCGCCGCTCCTCGGACTCCCCGTAGAGGAGGCTGGTGGCGACCCGCATGCGCAGGGCCTCGGCCCCCTCCCCGAACTCGACGGCGGGCAGGACGCCCATGCCGAAGCGGTCGAGGAGCAGTCCGGTCAGCTCGGGGCCGGTGGTCACGCCGTGCAGAGCGGCCAGTCGTTCGCGGGCCGGCTCGAAGTCGGGGTAGAGGTAGAACGCCGCGCGCGGGGTGGCGACGGTCGCCCCGGCGCGCACGAACGCCTCGGTGACGGCGCGGGCGACGATGCCGTGCAGGCGGCGGCTGCGGTCGATGTGGTCGAGGAGCTCGACGGGCTCCGTGAAGGCGTGTGCGGCGGCCTCCTGGACGGGGGCCGCGGGACTGGACCAGATCTCGCTGGCCACACCGAGCAGACCGCCGCGCAGCCGGTGGCCGATCTCGGAGTCGGGCAGGCGCAGGACGCCGATGCGCCAGCCGCCCAGGGCGAGGTTCTTGCTCAGGCCCGTGGAGATGATGGTGCGCTCGGGCGCGTACTCGGCGGGACTGTGGATCTCGACGGGGTCCTCCCCCGGGCCCGCCGGGTGGACCAGGTCGCGGTAGATCTCGTCGGAGATGACGAGGAGGTCGAGCTCGCGCGCCACCTCGGAGAGCCTGCGGACGGTGTCGGCGTCGGCCACCGTGCCTGTGGGGTTGTCCGGCAGGGTGACGATGACGGCGTTGACGGTCCGTCCCTGCTCGCGGGCGGCGGTGACCGCGGCGTGCAGCAGGTCGGGCTGGGGTACCCCGCCCTGGCCCGTGGCCGTGGGGACCAGGAGCGGCTGCTGGCCGACCAGGCGGCTCTGTGCGGCATAGCTGACCCAGCTGGGCGCTGCGATCGCGGTGTCGCCGCCGATCTCCAGCAGGAGGCTGTACAGGAGCGGCTTGCTGCCGGGACCGGCGATGACCATGCCGGGGTCGGTGGGCAGCCCGCGGCGTTCCCAGTAGCCCGCGGCGGCCTCGCGCAGGGCCGACGACCCGGCGACGGGCCCGTAGGCGTTGGCGCCGTTGCCCGCGGAGAGCTGGTCGCGCATGACCGGGTGGACCGGGAGCCCGGCCTCACCGAAGCCGAGCGGCAGCACGCACACTCCCTGGCGCCGCTTCTCGGCGAGGGCTTCGTTGACGGCAAGGGTGGCGGACACAGTGACGGTCATGGACGACTCATCTCCGGACGTATCGTTCGGCGCTTGACCGCACCTCGGGTGACGGTCTGTCACTCCTCACCATGCCCCGGTTCAGTCATCAGTACAAGCGAGTCTTTTCGATGCTGAGCATAAGCTGTTCTTATGCTAGACCTTCGCCGCCTGCACGTTCTCCGCGAGTTCGGTGTCCGAGGCACCATCGCGGCCACCGCGAGCGCCCTCGGCTACACGCCCTCGGCGGTCTCACAGCAGCTCGCCAGACTGGAACAGGAGACGGGTGTCGCGCTCCTGGACCGCTCCCCGAGGGGCGCCGAGCTGACCGACGCCGGACGGCTCCTGGTGGCCCAGGCCGAGGAGATCCTGGCACTGGTCGAGGCCACCGAGTCGGTCCTCGCCGAGCAGTCGGACGTCGCCCTGGGCATGGTGACCGTCACGGCCTTCCCCACCGCCGCCGTGGCGTTCGCCCCCCTGCTCGCGCCGCCGCTGCGGCGGCACGAGGGGATGCAGCTCGTGCTCCGCCAGACCCTGCTGTCGACCGGGACCCAGAAGGTGCGCTCGCGGGAGGTGGACATCGCGCTGGTCGACGACTGGAGCGGCCAGCACCCCGGGCGCGGACCGGACGCCGGCCTGCGCCACATCCACCTGCTGCGCGACCCGCTGGTCCTGGCGGTGCCCGAGGGGCACCGGCTGGCCTCCCCGAGCGCGCCGGTGGCTCTGGACGGGCTGCTGGGCGAGTCGTGGATCGTGGCGCCGCAGACCGAGCGGTCGCGCTACGGGACGGACCGGCTCCTGGCGGAGGTGGGCGGGCTTCCCGCCACCACCTGGGAGTTCGAGGGCCTGGGCACCATCCTGAGCCTGGTGACCCGGGGGATCGGGATCGCCGCCGTTCCGGCGCTGGCGATGGTGGGCGCCCCTGCGGGGCTGGTCTACCGGAGGCTTCCGGCGTCGGCGCCCGAGCGGCACGTGTACGCGGTGGTGCGCCCGGCCTCGCTGCGGCGGCCCGCGGTCCAGGTGACACTGGCGGCCCTGCGGGAGGCGGCCCAGCAGGTCGACCGGGAGCTCGCGGAGATCACCACCCCGTAGTCCGTCCGCCGCGGGAGGGGCGGGCGGGGTGCGGGACGCGGGGGGCACGACGACGTGTGGCCCGGCCCCCTGGGCCGGACCACACGTCGAGCGGGTCGTGGTCGGTTGTTCCGCCGGACGGCGCGGCCGTGTCGCACCGGTTCACTCGCCGTTGTCCCTACCGCGCGTCCGGTCGATCCTGCGCCGCAGTTTGCGGCAGACGTGGAGTGCGCGGTCACGGTCGTCCCGGGCGTTCCACCATCGCGCGTAGGCTTCCAGTCTTCGTTGTCGCAGCGACTCCAGCTCGGCTTCCATCCGGGTCACCCTGTGCTCCAGGTCGATCCGTTCGCGCTCGAACGACGACATGTCGCGCTCATGGAACCCCGCCTCACGCTCGGCGGTGCCGAGCCGATCGGTGAGGCCCTCGGCGGCGTTCCCGCCGCGGGCGATCCGGCCGCGGCCGGTCTGTCCACTGATGCCTTGGAACCACACAGTGACTGGTGTTTCCCGAAGCACACCAACATCACCGATCGCTACGCAAAGAATACGGAAAGTGGCAAATGGCGCAAGATTCCAATATCGCCCATAGCACTCTTTCTGATCACACCGCGATCGGGCGCGCGGCCACCGCCCTCTCGCTCGGCAGCGGCAGCGGTGCGGCCCCCTGGAGACGCACGTAGGCCGACTCGAAACGCTCCAGCGACCGGTGGTGGTCGTGGCGCAGGGCCATCTCGCGACTGGCCGCTCCCAGGGAACGGCGGGTCCGCGCGCTGCCGAGGACCGAGAGCAGCCGGTCCGCCAGGTGCACGGGGTCGCCCGGCCGGAAGAGGAACCCGTTGCGCCCTGCCTCCACCAGGTGCGGCAGCGCCATCGCGTCGGCGGCGACCACAGGAAGACCGGTGGACATCGCCTCCAGCGTGGCGATGCTCTGCAGCTCGGCGACGCCCGCGATCGCGAACGCGTCACCCGCCGCGTACACCAGCGGGAGGTCCTCGTCGGGGACGAACCCCAGGAAGTACACCCGGTCCGCCACCCCCAGCTCGGCGGCCAGCGCGCGCAGCTCCTGCTCCCGCGCCCCGATCCCCGCCAGGGCCAGCTGGACGTCCCGCTCCGGCACGATCCGCGCCAGGGCCCGGATCGTGTCGTCGATCCGCTTCTCCGCGTCCAGCCTGCCCACGAACACGATCGTGTCCCGGTCGGGGAGCCCGAACCTGGCCCGCGCCGCCGACCTGTCCCGCGGCCGGGGGTGGAAGCGCTCCAGGTCGATCCCGCACGAGATCGCCTCGACCGCGCGGGCGAACCCCTTCTCGCGGAGCAGCTCGGCCGCACGCGGTGTCGGGGTCGTCACGAAGTCGGCCTCGCCGGCCACCCGGACCATGTCCTTCCACGCCAGCATCCCGGCCGCCGACTGCATCGACCGGGGCACCCGGGCGTGCGCGTACAGGTTGTCCGGCATGAAGTGGTTGGTCAGCACGACCGGGATGCCCGCGACCCGGCCCCGGTGCATCGCCGACCGGCTGAGCGTGAAGTGGCTCTGCGCGTGCACGACGTCCGGGTCCAGGCGCCGCACGAGCCTGGTGATGTGTCCGCCCATGCCCACCGGGACGGCGGCCCGCATGCTGGGCTGGAAGGGCAGGCGCGCGGAGCGCAGGCGGTGCTCGGTGACCGCACCGTCGACCGTCACGTAGGGGTCGCCCAGATCGGAGGGGCACACCACGTGGACCCGGTGCCCGCGGTCGGCCAGACCCTCGGCCAGACGGTGGGTGAAGTACCCGGCGCCGTTGACGTCGGGCGGGTACGTGTCGGTGGCGATCAGGACGCGCAGTGGACGTGTGGGCTCGGCCATGGTG
Organism: Nocardiopsis codii; assembly: GCF_036327455.1. Lineage (NCBI taxonomy): Bacteria > Bacillati > Actinomycetota > Actinomycetes > Streptosporangiales > Nocardiopsidaceae > Nocardiopsis > Nocardiopsis codii. Next base: position 182,312 of record NZ_JAUZMY010000001.1, read on the forward strand.
GGACTCCTTGGTTCAACGTGTACGGAAACGGGCCGTCGTCTCCGAGCGCCTCCGCCCGCCGGGGGCCTCGGGGTTGCGGTGGCGCGCCCGCGCCAGCGTGATGGTTCCTGCGATGGCCAGCCCGCTGAAGGCCAGCGCACCCGCCTGGGCGCCGAGGGTCTCCGGTGTGCCCTCTCCCAGGAGGAAGGCGCCGATCGCCACGCCGACCACCGGGTCGGTGATCAGAAGGGTCGCGTAGGCGGCGGAGAAGTGCCCTGTGCGGTAGGCGTTCTGCATCAGCAGCGCGCCGAAGACCGCCGTGACCACGGCGAGCAGGGTCAGCCAGTCGACGACCCGCGTCCAGTCGCCGATCGCGTTCGCGGTGATCACCCGGGCCAGGCCGGAGGTGGTCCCCAGGGCCGCCCCGCCCGCGAGGGCGAGCAGCAGGGCCCGGACGCCGCTGTTCATCCAGTGCGCGGTGAGGTAGACGACGAGGCCCGCGCCGATCGTGGTGCCGGCGAGCGCGAGTGCCATGGGAGTCGGCAGGACGGGGATGTCGGAGCTGTGCGGGAAGAGGGCGAGGACGCCGGTGAGGCCGCCCATCACGGCGACCCCGGCGATGATCTGGGAGACGCCCACCCTCTGCCGGTTGAACACCGCCGACAGGACGATCGCGAACAGCAGCCCGGTCACGCCCAGCGGCTGGATGATGGTCAGCGGAGCCCCGCTGAGGGCGATGAGGTGGAGGCTCGCCCCGAGCACCACGGCCGCGGTGCCGATCAGCCAGCGGGGCTGGCGGAGCAGGTGCAGCAGGAACCCGGTGCGGGCCACCTGCCGGCCGGGGGCGCGGACGGCGTCGCGCTCCTGGAGGGCGGAGCCGAGTGCCAGGCTGAACGCCCCCGTGACGGCGATGAGGACGGGCCACAGCATCACTGCCACCACCCGTCCTCCACGGGCGTCCCCTGTCTCTCCACCATCGCCGCATCCCCTGACACTCGGTCCCGACCCGGCCCGTCGAACTCCGGGTATGACCAGAACACTAGGAACGGAAGGGGTCTGCCGGCGATAAGGCCAGCCCCCGTCCGCCGGTAGTGCTCACCCCACTGCGCACCGGGGGTCGTCCACGTGCTGCGCCCTCCCTGCGGTGGATTTCGGCGTCTTCGCGCCGATCCGTCTGTCCCTACGTCTCCCGCAAAACACGGAGTGTTAAGAGCCATGCGGAGTCAAGACTGGGTATGGGGTGGGCTTGAATAGCGCCCCGCGAAGGACCGATTGATGCCGGGGGTGTGCCCTCGATGAGCACCGTGGCACTATGTCCGTTATTGGTCTAGACCGGATAGGAGCAGTCCACCGTGCCCGACACCCCCGCCTCACCCCCGACCTCCCTCCCCGTGATCCCCCGCCCCGCCCGGACGGAGCCCGGCGGCCAGGGCGGTCTCATCCTCACCGCCGCGACCAGGGTCTCCGCCGACGCCGAAGCCCGGGGCACGCTCACGTGGCTCCAGCGTGAACTCGGCGCGGCCACCGGGCTTCCCCTGGCCACGGGCGACGAGGCCAGCGCGCAGGTGCGGCTCAGCGTCGACGCCCAGGCCGGTCTGGGGCGCGAGGGCTACCGGCTGATCGTGGACGCCGAGGGCGCCATCGTCGTCGGCAACGACCCGGCCGGGGTGTTCTACGGAGCGCAGACCCTGCGCCAGCTCCTTCCGCCCGACGCCTACCGCGACGCCCCCCTGGGCGGCGCCGTGTGGACCCTGCCCGCCGTCAGCATCACCGACGCCCCGCGCTTCCGGTGGCGCGGCGCGATGCTGGACATCGCCCGCCACTTCTCCCCCAAGCGGGAGATCCTGCGGTTCATCGACCTCCTGGCGATGCACAAGCTCAACGTGCTGCACCTGCACCTGACCGACGACCAGGGCTGGCGGATCGAGATCCGCCGCTACCCGCGGCTCACCGAGGTCGGTTCCTGGCGGACCGAGAGCCAGGTGGGCGCGAGCAAGCCGCCGGTGTTCGACGGACGTCCCCACGGCGGCTTCCTCACCCAGGACGACATCCGCGAGATCGTCGCCTACGCGGACGCCCGGCACGTGGCGGTCGTCCCCGAGATCGACGTGCCCGGCCACTCCCAGGCCGCCATCCACGCCTACCCGGAGCTGGGCGAGAGCGGGCTGATCCCGGTGGGCACGCAGTGGGGCGTCTTCGACGAGGTCCTCGCGGTGACCGACGAGGTCCTGGAGTTCTACAAGAACGTCTTCGACGAACTCCTCGAACTGTTCCCGAGCACCTACATCCACGTGGGCGGCGACGAGTGCCCCAAGACCCAGTGGAGGACCAGCGCGTCCGCGCAGAAGCGGATCAAGGACGAGGGCCTCGCCGACGAGGACGAGCTCCAGAGCTGGTTCATCCGCCAGCTGGACGAACACCTGACGGCGCGGGGCCGCCGCCTGCTCGGCTGGGACGAGATCCTGGAGGGCGGTCTCGCACCGGGAGCGACCGTGATGTCGTGGCGCGGCGAGGAGGGCGGCATCGCCGCCGCCCGGGCCGGCCACGACGTGGTCATGAGCCCCACCGCCACCTCCTACCTCGACTACAAGCAGTCCGAGTCGGACGACGAGCCGGTCAAGGTGGGCACGCTGCTGCGGGTCGAGGACGTGTACACGGCGGAGACGGTCCCCCCTGGCCTCACCGAGGAGGAGGCCGGGCACGTCCTCGGCGCCCAGGTGAACGTGTGGGTCGAGCACATCGACACGCCGCGCAGGCTCGACTACATGGTGTTCCCCCGGCTGTCGGCCTTCGCCGAGAAGGTGTGGTCCGCGGGTGAGCGCGACTACTCCGAGTTCGAGCCCCGGCTGAAGCGCCACCTGGAGCGGTTGGACGCCGCCGGGGTGGAGTACCGCCCGCTGGACGGGCCGCGCCCCTGGCACACCCGCCCCGGGGTCGGCGGCTGGGGGGAGTAGCGCCCCTCCGCGCGGCACGGGGCACGCCCCGGCCGCCGCCAGTCCGGGGCGGCGGCCGGGCCCGCGGTCAGAAGTAGGTGGCGACCGCGTCCACGACGGTGTCCGTGTCGTCCACGACCGGGATGACGTGCCAGCGGTCGAACGCGGTGCACGGGTGCGAGATGCCGAACGAGAGCAGGTCCCCGGGTCGCACACCCAGCTCCGGTGGAACCCGCAGGTAGGCGTGGTGGTCGTTGAGGTCGGTGACCTCGACGCCCTCCGCCGCCGCCGTGCCTCCGTCCGCCCGGCGCAGCAGGCGCGGGACGGGGAACCCCTGGTCGTAGTTGGCCTCGCGGCGCCCCAGTGCGGCGATCGCCAGCCCCCGCTCCGGCGTCGAGGTCACCTGCGCCCACAGCTCCAGGGCCCCGATGAGGGCTCCGGGGCCCTCGGGGAGGCGGTTGTAGGGGGTGATCCTCTGGTAGAGGCCGTCGTCGTGGGCGACGTAGGCGCCGCTGCGCAGGATCGGTACGTACTCGGTCCGGCCGCCCATCTCCTCGGCGATCAGGTCGAACCACGCGCTGCCGCCCACCGAGACGATCGGCTGGTCCACCCCGAGCCCGTCCGCGAGGGCGGCGGCGTCGCCGGAGAGGTCCCGGAGGAAGCCGCGGACCGCGTCGGCGTCGCCCAGCGGGCCCTCGTAGCCCGCGACACCCGCCACGGCGAGTCCCGGCGCCCCGTGGACGGCGTGCGCCACGGCGAGGACCTCCTCGCGGGTGCGGCAGCCGGTCCGGCCGCCCGGCACGCCGCGCTCGACCAGGACCCTCAGGGGGCGTCCGCCCTCCCGGCCGGCGACGGCGCGGGCGGCGGCCGCGACCCCCTCGGCGGAGTCGGCGTAGAACAGGAACTCGAAACCGGGGTCGGCGTCGGCCTCGTCGGCCGCCCAGCGCAGGACCTTCGCGTCGAACAGCTGGTTGGCGAGCAGGATGCGGCGGACCCCGAACCGGCGGAAGTCCAGGACCTGGTTGGCGGTGGCGGCGGTGACGCCCCAGGCGCCCGCGTCCAGCTGGCGCTGGAGGAGGGAGGGCGCCATGGAGGTCTTGCCGTGCGGGGCGAACAGCAGGTCGCCCCGGCGGGTGAAGTCGGCGAGCGCGGCGATGTTGCGGTCCAGCGCGGAGGCCCTCAGGACCATCAGTGGCCAGGTGAACGGACCGGTGAACAGGTCGTCGCGCCGGGCCGCGAACTCCTCCAGGGTGATCGGGTCGCCCGTCCACCACAGGCCCTTGGTCCGCCAGTCGACGTGCTCCTGGGGGATGGTCAGCCGGTCGCTCACGTCGCCTCCGCCTCCTGCTCCAGTACCCCCGTGCCGGGGAGCGGCCGTGGTCGGGCCTCCCCCCGGCACGGGGGTTCGGTGTGGTCGGGACCGATCATCCCATTGCCGGCGGCGCGGCCACCAGGGTCAGTAGCGGACCTGGAACGGTACCGGTGTGGCGGCCCTGTCGATGGCGTCCCGCCCTCCGACGAAGTCGGCGATCGCCCGCTGCCCGGTGTCGGGGAAGTCGGTGATGAACCCGTCGACCCCCAGGGCGAGGACGTCGTCCATGCGCGCTCTGTCGTTGACGGTGTAGGGCATGATCTCCAGGCCCGCGTCGTGGACCCGGTCGACGTAGGCGGTGTCGATGGTGGTGTGGTTGGGGTTGATCATGTGCGCCCAGGAGAACTCGGCGATGCGGGCCTCGGGTACGCGCCCCAGGAGCGCGTGCGGGACGGACGGCATCAGGGACTTGGAGCGCCGTACCGAATCCCAGTCGAAGCTCTGCACGATGAGCTTGCGGGGCTCCCAGGGCGGGTTGTGCTCCAGCCAGGTCCGGCGACCGACCAGTTCCTCGGCGACGGCCCTCTCGATTCCCGGGTAGAGCGTGGGTTCCTTGACCTCGAGGAAGAGGTTGAGGTCCAGCTGCTCCAACCGGTCGAGCGCCTCGTCGAAGGTCGGGACGGTCTCACCGGTGAAGGAGGGGGCGAACCACGCCCCCGCGTCGAGCCGTTGGATCTCCTCCAGGGTGAAGTCGCCGACGAGGTAGGGGCTCCGGTCGGGGAAGACCGTCTCCACGTCGGTGGTACGCGCCAGCGTGGTGTCGTGCAGGAGCACGATCTGGTTGTCCGCGGTGCGCTGGATGTCGATCTCGACCGTCTCGGCCCCCAGCTCATGGGCCGCGTCGAGGGCGGCGAGCGTGTTCTCCGGCGCGTGCCCGGCGGCTCCGCGGTGGGAGACGGCGATCAGAGGACGGTTGGGGGACGCGTGCTGGACCTCGATGATGTCCCGTGTGCTCGTCCCCACTGGGTCGAGAGCCGGTGCCGCGGACGAGGCGGTGGCACTGACGGTAACGAAGAGTGAAACGGCTCCGACGACGATCCCGATGCGGTGCACCGGACCTCCCATGTGAGCGTGAACAGGCCGACTGCTTCCTCAGGGTGAGCGCGCATGGTGACGAGGCGGTGACCGTGTGCAGAGCATTCGGTGATCCGCCGCCCATCATCTGGTGGTGGACCCGCACCCCGACGCCACGTCTCACCCAATGCATCCCTTTGATTACTTCATGTGCGATTTTTGACCACAGAGTCCCCCGTTAACTACCCAGAGCCCTGAGACCATCACTATCAGTAGTCGATGGGAAGGAACACTCATGCGCAAGCACCACACGAGGTGGGTCGCGCTGTTCGGCGCCGCCGCCATCGCGACGTCGGGGCTGGTCGGCCTCCCGGCCGCGGCGTCCGCCGCCGACAGGGACGACGGGGGCCTGAGCTGGCCCGTGGTCCGGCAGGGGATCTCGTCGTACAGCCTCGACGGGTTCGAGATCGGCTACCTGCCCCCGGGGCTGGAGCGGTACGGGATCAACGCCTCCTCCACCACCGACCGGCAGGGAGCCCGCCAGTCGCAGATCTCCTGGGTCCAGGGCCCCGACCAGCTGTACGGCCGGGTCACGATCACGCGCTCCGAGCGGGTGCAGGAGCTCGACGACCTCCGCGAGGGCCGCTACAGCCACCTGGCGGACAAGAACCTGGAGCGGCTCGCGGCAGGCGAGGGCTTCGAGCGCGAGGCCTACCTGTCGGAGTCCACGGGAGACCTGTTCTGGCTGGAGCGCCCGGGTGTAGCGGTCACCACCCACCTCCAGCCGGAACGGTGGGACCGGGCGGAACTGGTCGAGATGGCCGAGTCCGTGACCGAGGAGGGCGGCTCGCAGGAGGCGCCCGCGGTGCAGGCTCCGGAGGGGGCCGCCCAGGAGGCTCCTGCCGAGGAAGCGCCCGCGGAGGAGGCTCCTGCGCAGGAGGCGCCCGCCGAGGAGGGGGCCCAGCAGGAGGCTCCCGTCGGGGAGGCGCCGGCGGAGGAGGCGCCCGCTGGGCAGGCTCCCGCCGAGGAGGCCGCGCAGGAGCCCGCCGCCGAGGAGCCCGTGACCGGGCCGGCGGCCCCGGAGGAGGCGGGGACTCCCGCCGGGGGCCAGGACACGGCGCCCGAGGCGCTCACCGAGGAGGCGCCCCAGGAGGAGGCGCCCGCCGCCGAGGAGCCCGCCCCGGTCGGGGACCCCGGGGAACCGCAGGCCCCCGAGGCCCCGGCGGAGGGCGCCGAGGCGCCCGCCGGGAACCCGGCGCAGACTCCCGCCGGCACTCCCGAGGCCGCGGGACTGCCCGAGGGCGTCGGCTCCCGCGAGGTCAAGGAGTGCGTCATCGACCGGTTCGTGGACTTCGAGACCGGCGAGAGCGGGCTTGACGCGAGCCAGCTGACCCCGGCCGGAGGGGAGTTCGTCGAGAGGGCCCTGACCAAGGACCAGCTCACCGAGGACGACCGCGACCAGCTGCTCGCCACCGTGTGGCACTACGGCGAGGAGGGCGCCAAGACCGGTGCCGTCGTCCACTGCGCCGACGCGCTCGGGCTGGAGAACGCCCAGGTGGAGGCCGTGATCGGCGAGATCGCGGACAGGGTCGACGAACTCCTCCAGGGATCCGGCCAGGAGGCTGCCCCGGGCGTGGAGCAGGTCGCGGACGAAGGCGCGCAGGAGGACGCCGCCGCGGGCGCGGACTCCGAGCCCTTCGAGCCCGTCGACGCCCAGGAGTGGGAGGAGCTGTGGGCGTCCCTGCCCTGGAGCTTCGAGGCCGGGGCCGTCTGAGCCCGGTAGGGCCGGGGTGACCCGGACCGCCCGGGCGACGGGCCGACCCGGCGCTCTCCCGGGCGGTCGGCGCCCGGGGCGGGACGGCCACCGCGCAGCATGAGGCGGGCGGGACCGGGGGTCCCCCTGTATCCAGTCAACCCGGGGTCGGTGCGGCGCACCAGCCCCGGGTTCCGTCTGTGGACGGCTGTGCGGCGGGAACTCCGACTGCTGGACAAAACCCCCACGGAGTCCCCAAACGGGAACAACCCATGATGTACCGTCACCTCGTTGTCCGCGGGCGGGCGCCACGGCCGACCGCCCCGTCACTGCCCCCTCCGTGGCACCCCGGCACCGGACACCGATGGCGACCGCCATCCCCACCCCCGAGGAAGGGCCCGCTCAGATGCCCGGTTTCACCACACGTCCCCAGCTCCGCGGCGATTTCGGCATGGTCGCCTCCACCCACTGGCTGGCCAGCGCCACCGGCATGTCCCTGCTCGAACGCGGGGGCAACGCCTTCGACGCCGCCGTCGCGGCGGGCTTCACCCTCCAGATCGTCGAACCCCACCTCAACGGCCCCGGCGGCGAGGTCCCCATCATCTTCCAGGCCGCGGGGGCCGCTCCCCGAGTGCTGTGCGGGCAGGGCGTGGCTCCCGCCGCCGCGACCATCGACGCGTACGGGGGCATGGACCGCATCCCGGGCAGCGGCGTCCTCGCCGCCACCGTGCCCGGTTCCTTCGACGCCTGGATGCAGCTCCTGCGCGACCACGGCACGATGACCGTCCGCGACGTCCTCGACCACGCCATCGGACTGGCCGAGCGCGGCTACCCCGTCCTGGACCGGATCGCCGCCGCCGTCACCGCCCTCGAACCCGTCTTCTCCCGCCACTGGGCGGGGTCGGCCGCCGTCTACCTCCCCCACGGGACGGCGCCCGCCCCCGGGACCCGGCTGCGCAACCCCGTGCTGGCGGCCACCTACCGCCGGATCGTCGCCGAGGCCGAGAGCGCCGGGAGCGACCGCGAGGAGCAGATCGAGGCGGCGCGGAGAGCCTGGTCGCAGGGGTTCGTCGCCGAGGCCGTCGGGGACTTCCTGTCCTCCCCCGTCCCCAACGGCGCGGGCGAACCCCAGCGCGCCCTGCTCACCGCCCAGGACATGGCGGACTGGAGCGCCTCCTACGAGGACACGGTCGGCGTCGCCTACGGCTCCCACACCGTGCACAAGACCGGGCCGTGGGGCCAGGGGCCGGTCATGCTCCAGCAGTTCCGCCTGGCGGAGGCCATGGGGACCGGCCACGACGTCCGCGACGGGATCACCGCCGACTTCGTCCACCGCGTGACCGAGTCCGCCAAACTCGCCTTCGCCGACCGCGAGGCCTGGTACGGCGACCCGGACTTCACCGACGTCCCCCTCAAGGACCTGCTCGGCTCCGACTACGCCGCCGGGCGCGCCGCCCTGGTCGACGACGCCCGCGCCAGCCTGGAGCAGCGGCCCGGCCGCATCGGCGCCCGCTCCCCCTTCGAGCCGCCCGTCCACGTGCCCGGCCTCACGCCCGGCGACCGCACCACGGGTGAGCCGACGGTGCGCGACGCGGCCGTCTCCAACCCCGCGAACCTGCGCGGCGACACCTGCCACGTGGACGTCGTGGACTCCCGCGGCAACATGGTCTCGGCCACCCCCAGCGGCGGGTGGCTCAGCAGCTCACCGGTCATCCCCGCCCTGGGTTTCCCGCTCGGCAGCAGGGCACAGATGTTCTGGCTCGACCCCGCCTCGCCCAACGCCCTCGCCCCCCGCAAGCGCCCCCGCACCACGCTCTCACCGACCCTGGTCACCCGCGAGGACGGGCAGGCCGTGCTGGCGATCGGCACCCCGGGCGGCGACCAGCAGGACCAGTGGACGTTCACCGCGCTGCTGCGCGTCCTCAACGGGGTGGACGACCTCCAGGAGGCCCTGGACACACCCATGTTCCACACCAACGCGTTCCCGAGCTCGTTCCACCCGCGCGAGACGGTACCCGGCGACCTGGTCGTGGAGCCCGGTGTCGGCGAGGAGACCGTCGCCGACCTGATCGGGCGCGGGCACCGCGTGCAGGTCGCCCAGCCGTGGTCGCTGGGGCGGCTGGCGGCCGTGGCCCGCGACCCCGAGGCCGGCGAACTGCGGGCCGCCGCCGACGCCCGCGGCGCGCAGGGGTACGCGGCCGGCCGCTGACCTGGAAGAAGACACAGTGGAACGGAAAAAGGGGTGGCCCTGGGCGGGATGGCTGTTGGACACGGATTGAGAGCGCTTGCTCGGCTTGATCTCGCCTCTTGCCAAATCGCCCGGTCACTGCTTATGTAGACCTGTGCAACGGACCCCCGGGAACTCCTGGAGTGCTCTCCGTCGCAACTCGAAACCATCGAATACAGGGTTCGTGCGCTGTCTCCCCCTCCCTCAGCGACGGCCCTGTTCCCCCTCCTAACCGAGGCCTGCCTTCCCCTCCCGGCTGGGTTTTTCGGACAAGGAGAAAAGAGTGGGCCGTGGTGCCGCCGGCGCGGTGACATCACGGCCCACTCCTGTTTTTTCACCGTGCCGAATTTTCCTCGCGCACAAGGAAATCCCCGCCCGAACGAATTCCGGACGGGGAAATCCCGAGGTCATGCGTTGACGCGCACCGCGCCCGCGTAGTTCTGGGTCCGCACCTGGGTGACGCGCACGTCCAGGCCGGTCCGCGGCGCCTCCAGCATCATGCCGTCGCCGAGGTAGATGGCGACGTGCGAGATGTAGTCCGGAGCCGTGGGGTCGGAGCGCCAGAACAGCAGGTCGCCGCGTTGGAGGTCCTCGTACTCCACCCGCTCCCCCGCGTTCCACTGGTCGTGTGTGACCCGGGGGATGGCCACACCCGCCTCGTGGAACGCCCACTGGAGCAGGCCCGAGCAGTCGAAACCGACTCCGGGGGTGGTACCGCCCCAGACGTAGGGGACGCCGAGCTGGGTCTCGGCGTTCGCGATGACCTCCTCGATGACCGTGGCGGGCACGGCGTCGCCGTCGACGAGGGGTTCGGGGGCGTCCGTGACCAGCTGGAGGGACGCGCCCTCCTCCCCGAGGGCCTCCCCCAGGGCGTCGTGCAGGTCCCACAGGTCGGCGTCGGGCGCCGAGACCACCAGGGCGTTGCCCCGGGGCATACCGAGTTCGGCGGCGCGCTCACGGGAGACCAGCGCGTCGATGCCGGCGATGCCGGAGGTGGCGTGCGTCCACACCTCCAGGGGGATCTCTCCGCGACCGCCCGCCACGGTGACCTCGCTGCCGACCTCCAGTTCGCGGTCGGTGCCGACGTCCCTGGACAGGGCGATGTGGCCCTCGGCGACGCCCTGCCAGATCTCGTCGGACTCGGCGGACGGCTCGGGGGCGTGGTTGCGGAAGCTGGACGGGCTGACACCGAGCACGGAGGTCGGCTCGCCCTCGATCTCGACGCGGGCGGCGTCGACGGTCAGGACGCTCTCGACGCCCTCGATGTCGCGGACGGCGTCGACGACCGAGCGCGGCAGCTCGCGCGGGGCGACGGCGAAGTACTCGATGCTGCGCGCCTCACGGAAGGGGGCCACGTAGGCGTCGCGTCTGAGATCGGAGACGTCGGAGACGTCGGGGGGCCGGGAGGTGGACTCCCGGCCATGACGGGGATCTGCGCCGCTGGGGGCGTCGGGTGAGAACTGCTCGCTGACGGGGGGACGGTCCTCGACCACCGGATCCGCCCAGGCGGGGGCGGCCCCGAGGGCGCTGAAGGCGACCGCGAACGCGACCGTGGTACCCGCACACGTTCTGAAACGGCTCCGCACGGGGAGATCTCACCTTTCTGTGAACCACCCGGGGTGTGGGGTACCCCTGAGGCGCACGGGCTGTCTGTCCTTGGCGATACGTATCGCGTCCAAGAATGGGCGTACCACGGCGAGTTTGCAAGAAGCCCACGCCGTTTGGTACCGGACGCCCACGTCGCGGGCGCACGGCCGTTCTACAGATGCGCGTAGTTGTCGGTGACGACCGTCGCCAGGGGGAAGCGTACGGGGGTGTCCCCGAAGAGCGTCGTGCGGGTCTGCGTCTCCGCCTCGGCTATCGCTCGCACCGTCTCGTCCGCCATTTCGGCGGGCACGTGCAGGACGACCTCGTCATGGACGAAGAAGACGATCCCGCCTCCCTCGGGCACCTCCGGAAGACGCCGCCGCAGCGCGGCGAGCAGGACGAGCGCCCACTCGGCGGCGGTGGCCTGGACGACGAAGTTGCGGGTGAAGCGGCCGTGGGCGCGCCGTCTGCGGTCGCCGCCGGGCCCCGAGACGGCGGCGGCCCAGTCGTCCGGCGCGGGGGAGGTCCGCCCCAGCCACGAGCGCACGATGCCGCCGCCCTCTCCCGTGCGCGCGGCGGAGTCGACGTAGTCCAGGGCGCGGGGGTAGAGGCGGCGCATGGTGGCCAGGAGGGGGGCGGCGTCACCCGAGGTCTGCCCGTACATGGCGGAGAGCATGCCGATCTTGGCGCGTTCGCGGTCACCGCCCACGTGCGCGGCCAGGCGGGCGTACAGGTCCTCCTCCGCGGCGGCAGCGGCGAGGGCGTCGTCTCCGGACACCGCGGCGAGCACGCGCGGTTCGAGTTGTCCGGCGTCGGCGCGGACCAGCACCCAGCCGGGGTCGGACCGGACCGCGCCGCGGACCGATTTGGGGATCTGGAGGGCTCCGCCGCCGCGTGAGGCCCAGCGGCCGGACACGACGCCGCCGACCACGTAGTCGGGGCGGAAGCGGCCGAGCCGCTCGCCGCCGGGGCCGCTGCGTTCGCCGACCCAGGTCTCCAGCCAGGCCCAGCCGTTGGCCGAGTGCAGGCGGGCGAGTTCCTTGTAGCGCAGCAGCAGTGGCACGGCGGGGTGGTCGACCTTCTCCAGGACCCAGGACCGGGTGGACTCCACGGGGTGGCCGATCCACGCCATCGCCCTGAGGACCTGGGCAGGCGAGTCGGGGTTGACCTCGCGGCCGACGGCGTCGCCGATGCGGGCGGCGAGGTCGGCCAGCACGGGCGGGCGCCGCCCGGGCGCGGGGCGCGGCCCGAGGATCTCGGTGAGGATCTCGTCGTGGACGCCGGGCCGCCAGGGCAGGCCGTCGTGGCTCATCTCGGTGGCGGCGAGCCCTCCCGCGGACTCCACGGCCGCCAGCAGGCGCATCCGTCCCGGTTGGGGCAGGTCGGCGATGCGGCGCAGCTGGTCGCCGTGCACCTCGACCAGGGCGGCGAGGCGGTCGGTGCCGGGGGGCAGGGTGGAGCGGTCGGCCTCGAAGAGCGCGGGCTGCGCCGCGGTTCCCTCACCGAGCGGGCGGATCGGATCGGCGGGGACGGGCAGTCCGTGCAGCCTGGCCCAGGCCGCACCGAGGGAGTGGGCCTCCCCGTGGCGGACCTGGTGGCCGAGGAGGAGCGCCTCGACCAGGGCCGCGTCGTGGCAGCGGGAGACCCGGGTGCCCGCCCTGACCAGGTCGGGGTAGATGTCCTCGCCGGACGACCACACCCACCGGGGCGGCTCGGGGCCGGCGTGCTCGGCCGCGCGGACGGCGGAGGCGAGGTCGGCCACACGTCGGACCGGGCCGGGGGCGTCGTCCAGTTCCTGGAGCCAGCCGCCGCCCTCGCCGTCGGCGACCACCGCGATCCGCATGGCCCCATTCTGTCCGCGACCACCGACATTCGGTCGTTCCGTGCCGGAACGGACCCGTGTCGTCCCGCGACCGCCGGAACGGCCCGGTGCCGCTCCGGCGGGAGGGCCCGCGGTCCCCGCGGAGGGCCGCCGGCGTCCGGCGGGCTCGGGAGGTCGCGCTAGCGGGAGGTGTCCCCGGTCTGGACGACGTTGGCCAGGGGCTGCCCCGAGGCCCAGCGGGCCAGCTGGGTGTCCATGAAGGCGCGGGCGCGCGGGTAGAAGGCGGCGGCTCCGCCCGCGATGTGCGGGGTGAAGAACACACCCGGCGCGTCCCAGAGGGGGTGGTCCACGGGCACCGGCTCGGGGTCGGTGACGTCGAGGGCGGCGCGCACCCGGCCGTTCTCCGCCAACAGGGCCCGGGTGTCCAGGACCGCTCCCCTCCCCACGTTGACCACGAGCGCGTCGTCGCGCAGCAGGGCGAACTCGCGGGGGCCGAAGAGGCCGCGGGTGGCCTCGGTGAGCGGGGTGACCATCACGACGATGTCGACACCGGGCAGCAGGTCGTGCAGCTCGTCGACGCCGTGCACGTCCTCGTCGGGGCGGGCCCGGCTGGCCACGCGGACGACCTCGGTCTCGAAGGGGAGCAGGCGCCGCTCGATGGCCTTGCCGATGCTGCCGTAGCCGATGATCATCACGCGCGAGTCGGCCAGGGAGCGCAGCGGGACGGCCTCCCAGCGGTGGTCCCTCTGGGCGAGCGCCCACCGGGGGAGGTCGCGCTGGGCGGCGAGGATCAGCGCGAGGGTGTGCTCGGCGGTGCTGGCGTCGTGCAGCCCGCGGCCGTTGCACAGGGTCACGTGGTCGGGGACCAGGGGCAGGACGTGCTCATAGCCCGCGGAGAGGAGCTGGACGACCTCCAGCGAGGGCATCCGCGCGATCACGTCGAGACGCTCGTCGACGCCCTGGGAGGAGGGGATGTACGGCACCTGGTAGAAGGCGACGTCCTCGAGTCCGCCCTCGGGAGCGGCTCCCCCGGCGTAGAGGTCCACCGTCAGGGAGTCCGGGGCGCTCGCCCTGTTCTGCTCCCACTGCACCAGTGCTCTGCCACCCATGTCGCCGCATCCCTTCCCTCGGTCCGTGTCACGGCCACCCTAGTGTCCCGCGCGCGCCGCAGTCCGATGGTGGGACGAATCACACGTTCGTTCCGGACCTTCCGCGGGCCGTGGGGGCGGGGCGGCGGCCTCCCCGGTGCGCCCCGGGGGACGGCGCGCACGGCGTACCGGTCAGGGGCGTGCGACGCGCGCCAGCTCGTAGCAGGCGATGGCCGCGGCCGCGGTGACGTTGAGGGAGTCGACATCGCGCTCGGCCATCGGGATGTGCACCCGCGCCGTGGCCCGCTCCAGCCAGCGCGCGGACAGCCCGTCGCCCTCGGTGCCCAGCAGCAGGCCGACCCGGTCCGTGGGGGCCAGGGCGGCCATGGCGTCGCCGATCGGCACCGACCCCTCCCCCGGCGTGAGCGCCATGAGGTGGAACCCGGCCGAGCGCAGGGTGTCCAGCCCGCCGTGCCAGTCGTCCATACGGGTGTGGGGCAGGGTGAAGACCGCGCCCATGGACACCTTGACCGACCGCCGGTACAGGGGATCGGCGCAGCGGGGCGCGAGAACGACGGCGTCCACGCCCAGGCCCGCGGCGCTGCGGAAGATGGCGCCGACGTTGGTGTGGTCGACCAGGTCCTCCAGGACGACGATGCTGCGGGCCCCCCGCAGGACCTCGTCGAGCGCGGGCAGGGCCCGGCGGTGGAAGGCCGCCAGCGCACCCCGGTGCAGGTCGAAACCGACGAGCCGCTCCGCGGTGTCCTCGGAGACGACGTACAGGGGCGCGTCGGAACCGGTGACCACGTCGTCGAGGGCCTCGGCCCGGCGTTCGGTGAGCAGGAAGCTGCGGGGGCGGAACCCGGCCGCGGCCGCCCGGCGGATGACCTTGTCGCCCTCGGCCATGAAGAGGCCGTGCTCGGCCTCCAGGTGGCGGCGCAGGTTCACGTCCCGCAGACGGGTGTAGTCGGCCAGGCGCGGGTCCTCGGGGTCACTGACCTTGATGGCGTCCATGGGACACGATTATCTCCTGCCCGGAGTGCACGGACGCCGGGGCCGGGAGCGCGTCCCGGTCGGGCGGGGCCGCGGGCTCCGCCCGCCGACGGGCCGTCCGATCAGCCGATCTGGTCGGTGAGTGCGCGCAGGCGCTGCCAGCGCGCCTCCTCGCAGGAGCCCTTGCGGGTGAGCGTCGTCTCGACCTCCTGGCCCTCCCAGGTGCCGACGACGGTGGCCTCCTCCTGGCCGTACACCTTGTCGGTGCAGACGGTGCCCTCGCCGACCTCGGTGAACAGCTGTTCCCCGCCCGGGTCCGCGGCGGTGGTGGGTTCGACGTCGACCCCGGCCGCAGCCTGCTCGGGCACTTCCTCGGTGCCCTGCGCGCCCTCGGTCTCCCGCTGGAACTCCGAGGAGGCCAGGCCCAGGTCGGCGCAGGTGACGGGGTCCTCCTCGACGTCGCCGGTGCAGCGCAGCGTCTGCACCCAGGCACGGTCGCGGTCGCTGACCTGGATCTGGAGGAAGCCGATCGGCCCCAGTTCGGCCACCTGCTCCGGCTCCGGGGCGATCGGGCCCGCGTCGGGGGTCATCGCGGTGGTGGCCTGGACGTCCTGCGGTGGCAGCATCGACGGACCGACGACCACCCCATAGGTGATCGCGCCGACGCAGCAGGCGCCGGCGAGCATGGCGGTACCGAGTGTGCCTCGGTTCCGGTGGTCACGATGCGATGGGGACATACCAAAAACCCTCGGGGGTCGGTTGGTCACAAGTCGTCCACTGGGGAGTGTGAGTCGGGGTGGACGCCAGGGGCGGGGCCCAAGCTTAGCGGTCGGTGCGGATCACTCCTCCGAGAGCACCGTAACAAAGCGATCACCCCGATCCGGTGGCTCCGGGGCGCCCCGCGTGTACGGTCCGCCCCTTCCGCTCCACCGTTACCAACGAGTAAGGTCCACCTGAGGAATCGTTCGCGCCCCAGGGCGCGGTCGTTCGTACCCCACCCTGTGGGACGCCGGCCGGCGCGTGATGGTTCGCCCCTTCCCCTACCGCGGGTGCGGGACGCCACCCCCTGCGGCCTCCCCTCGCACCCACCCGGCTTCCGGGCGGCCACCGGTCGGAAGCCGGACACCGCCACCCCCCGGAGTGCCCGTGTCCAGTGGACGCCACCGTCATCCCTCCCCGGCAGGCCGGACCACCCGCAGTGTGTTCCGGTCCCCGCTGGGAGTCACCGCGATCGTCGTCGCCCTCATCGCGGTCGCCGCGATCGCGGTCCCGGTCGCCCTGAACTCACTGGGCTGCGGCGACGTCCGCTACCTGCGCGTGTCCGCGACCCAGAGCATCGCCCCGGTGCTGCGCGAGGCCGCCACCGAGTTCAACGCCGACCGTCCCGGCTACGGCGGCGCGTGCGTCTACGCGCAGGTCGACGAGATCGCACCGCACCGCATCATGACCGCGCTGTCCGGCGGGCAGCCGGGCGACTCCACCATCGCCCCCCACGTGTGGGTGCCCGAGTCGTCGGCCTGGGTCGAGCTGGCCCGGGTCTCGGCGGGCGGAACACACGGCATCGGGACCGACCCGCCGTCCCTCGCGTCCTCGCCCGTGGTCCTGGCCGCCCCCGAGCGGACCGACGGCATGCCCGCACCCGACGACACCAGCTGGACCACGGTCCTGCCCGGCGCCCGGGACCCGGAGCGCCCTCTGGTCATGGTCGACCCCAACCGCGGCGCCGACGGCATGACGGTCATGCACGCCGTGCGCCGCCACCTGGGCACCGGCGACGACGCCGACACCGCCATGACCGACTTCGTGCGCGACGTGCAGATGGACAGCGCGTTCGGCGAGATCGACCTCGGCACCTTCCACACGGGCTCGGCGGCCTCCGGACAGCGCGTGGACCCGGTGATCGTCGTCCCGGAACAGGCCGTGGTGTCCTACAACCTGGACCGCGCGGAGTCCGCGCCCCCGTTGGACGCCCACTACCCAGCCGAGGGCACCGTCAGCCTCGACTACCCCTACGTCACCACCACCGACGACACGGCGCTGTGGTCCGCGGCGGCGGACCTGTACGAGGTGCTGGGCGACGAGGCCTACCGCTCACGCCTGCGCGAGCTGGGGTTCCGCGACCCCGACGGGAGCGCGTCGCCGGGCCTGGCCGACCGCCCCGGCCTGATCCCGCAGGAGCCCGCCACCCACGACGACCTGACCGGCGACGCCCTGCTGGCCTCGGTCACCGACTGGAACCGGCTGTCGATGCCCAGTCGCACGCTGGTGCTCGCCGACGTCTCGGCCAACATGGCGGACGACCTCGACGGCGCGAACGGGCCGACCAGGATGGAGGCCGCCCTCCAGGCCGCCCTGCTGGGCCTGTCGCTGTTCCCCGACGAGACCGACATGGGCCTGTGGCTGATGTCGGACGGGTACGGCGAGGAGGGCCGCGAGGAGTCGGCCGACATGCACCAGCTGGGCACCTCGGACGGTGACGGGGACACGACCCGCCGCCAGGAACTCACCACCGTGGCCGAGGGGGTCGAGGTGCGCGGCGGCGGCTCCCGCCTGTACGACAACATCCTCGCCGCCTACAACGAGGTCCAGGACGGCTACCACGAGGACAAGATCAACAGCGTCATCCTGCTGACCGCCGGCCAGGACGAGGGATCCAGCGACATCTCGCACGCGGAACTGGTGGCGGCGCTGCAGGACCGGTTCGACCCCCAGCGGCCGGTCAGCATGTTCATCATCGCCTTCGGCTCCCAGGCGGAGGAGGCGGAACTGAGGCAGGTCGCCGCCGCCACCAGCGGTTCCGCGTTCGTGACCGACGACCCGGACGAGATCGGCGACATCTTCCTCAGCTCGATCTCCCGCAGGCTGTGCGTTCCGAACTGCGACAACTGAGGCGGCGCCCCGGTCGGTTCCGGTGCCCTCCACCACCGGGAACGGCCGTCGACGGCGACGGATGGTCTCGATCGGATATCGGAATCAGGTTACGGTCCGACCGCTTCAGATTTCCCGGCCCGTGAGAAAACGAACCGAATATCCCGAGGTAACCGGCGCTGAGCTCAGGTTCACCTCGCGTGCACCCCGGGGCCACCGGTACGCCACCCGCCCGGTCGGCATTCACTACGGCTGGTCGGTTGAGTACCGTTCCCACCAGTAACACACCGGTGGCCGGTTCACTCCGATGTGGACCGGTACGCACGGCCCGTCCCGGGCCGGTCGCCCCCGAACCGGCATGTCTCCCCCCTGTACGGCGACCCCGTCGTACATCACCCCGTGAGGAAAGCTGTGGGACGTCACCGCGGAAGATACGCAGAAGAGCCCTCCCGCCGGGCCAGGCGCCGGCGCGGCCGGGGCGGAGCCTTCGTGGCCCTGGCCGCCGCCCTCGTGATCGTGCTCGGCCTCGCCGCGGCGGGCGTGTACATGTTCGGCGGTTCCGACGGCTGCGGCGGCTCCGACATCGCGCTCGACGTGGCCGTCAGCCCCGAACTCGCACCCGCCATCGACCAGGTCGCCTCCGACTTCAACGCCGGGGAGAGCAAGGTGGACGGGCGCTGCGTGCACGCCGCGGTGCGCCAGGTCGACTCCGCCAACGTCGCCTACCAGATCACCGGTTCGGGCGCGACCATGGGCGACACCGAGTCCGACGTGTGGATCCCCGACTCCTCCGTGTGGCCGCGCCTGGTCCAGAGCCAGGCCGGGGACGCCGTCATCACCGAGACCGGCACCTCCGTGGCCCGCTCACCGCTGGTCCTCGCCGAACTCGCCGAGTTCGCCGACGGGGAGGCGGGCCTCGCCTGGGCGGACGTCATCCCCACCTCCGCCCCCGGTGAGGAGTCCGAGCGCAGTGTGCGCGTCGTCGACCCCGCGCGCAGCTCCACCGGGCTGGGCACCCTGTCCCTGCTACAGGCCGCGCTGGAGGAGTCGAGCCCCGACGCCGACACCTTCAACGCCCACATGACGGCCGCCCTCCAGGCGTTCCACCAGGGTGCGTCCTCCGACGAGGACGCCGCGTTCCTCGCGCTCAGCGGCGGCCAGGCCGACTCCCCTCCCGCGATGGTGATGTCCGAACAGGCCGTGTGGCGCTACAACGCGGCGCACGCGGACGCCTCCGCCCGCGCCAACTACCTTGAGGGCGGCACCTACTACCTCGACTACCCGTACGTGGTGCGCAGCGAGGACAGCGACATCACCCGCGCCGCAGAGGTGTTCAGGGAGGCGGTGCGCTCGGACGAGGCGCTCCCCCACATCCTCGGGCAGGGGTTCCGCGGCCCCGACGACCAGGTGGACGCCTCCGTCCTCACCGGCGACGTCGGCTTCGCGGAGGACGCCCCCTCGGAGCTGCCCACCCCCTCGGACGGGGCCGTCACCGATCTGACACGGTCCTGGAACCAGCTCAAGATGGACTCCCGGGTGCTCTCGATCGTGGACGTCTCCGGATCGATGCTCGCCGAGGTGCCCGGCACCGGGATGACGCGCATGCAGGTGACGGGCGCCGCCGCCACGGAGGGCCTCCAGATGTTCACGCCCACCTCGGAGCTGGGCCTGTGGGAGTTCTCCACCAACGTCAACAACAACCTGCACTACCAGGAGCTGGCGCCCGTCCGCGAACTCCAGGCCGCGGGGGACGACGGGACCGAGCACCGCGACGTCATCGCCGGGGCGCTGGCCGGGCTCCAGCCCCGCCCGCAGGGCGACACCGCACTGTACGAGACCTACCTGGCCGCCTACCAGGAGATGTCGCGCACCTACCGGCCCGACCGGACCAACGTCATCCTGATGCTCACCGACGGGGACAACGACAACCCCGGCGGGATGGAACTGGACGAGCTGATGACGCAGATCGACGACATGGCGAGCCCCTCCCGGCCCATCCCGATCATCACGATCGCGTTCGGGCCGGACGTACAGAACCTGGAGCCGCTCCAGGAGATCGCCGCGGCCACGGGCGGCGCCGCCTACATGACGGAGGACCCCACCGAGATCGGTGACATCTTCCTCCAGGCGTTCTCGTTGCGGCTCACCGAGGACGATCCCGGCACCGGGTGACGGCGCCCGCTCCGGCGGGACCGCGGAGCGGCCCGGACGTGGTCGGGAACCGCGTCCGGGCCGCCCGTCGTGTCACGGCGCCGAGGCGTGACTGGGGGTGACAAGACCCTGTCCTACGGAGAAGGGGATATGGACTTCTCACCCGCGGTGGCGTACCCAGGGAAGGGCCGGGAACCGCCGCCCGGGCGCCCGGCCCCTCGCGGAGGGGGCGTGCCCCGCGGTCGGGGGAGCCGGGCCCCGGGCCTCCCCCGCAGCGTCGGGCCCGGCCACACGACGACCCGATTGGGAGTGCCATGGCGAAGGCGTGGATGCCCGGTGCCGAGAGACTCGACGGCGGGACCACCCGAACACCCCCCGGCGCGGGCGCGCCGCGCGCCGTGTGGACGGTGACGGGCTCCGACCCCGGATCGTGGTCCGCCCAGGAGGAGGCGCGGCGGCTCGTGGGCGAGGGCCGCGCGACGCACCTGGTGTGGAATCCCCTGACCGGTGGGACCGTCCAGACCCTGGCCGCGACCCGGCGCTGCCGTCTGGAACTGGGCAGCACCGACCTGTACGAACAGCACCTCGACCACGGGCACGAGGGCCGTGTGTGCCTGGTCGTGTCGGTGGTGGCCTTCCGGGAGACCCCGTTCACGGACGGCCCGATGCACGGCCTGGGTCCGCTCCTCGCATGGCTGGAATCCTGGGGGGTGCGCCGGGCGTGGCCCGCCGGGCCGCCCGGGGGCGACGGCCCCAAGCCGGAGGAGGCGGCCCGCGCGTGGGCCAGGGGCGGACACTTCGGCCACGACCAGGTCCCGGGTTCGTCCGCGAAGGGGCCGGGCCGGCTGGACACCGCGTTCCTGTTATCGGCGGGGACGGAACCCTCCGGCGCGGGCGGGGACACGGTCCCCGGTCTCCTGTCGCGGAGCCCCCACACCGACCCCGCACCACAACCCTCGGCGACCCCTTGAACACGTAATGCGACCGTCCCGTGATCCACGCTCCCGTGAGCACGGGGAACCGGGTACCACTGGTCGAGCGCCGCCCCGCCACCCCTTAGTCTGTCGCCCATGGGTGGATCTATCGAACCGGGTTGGTATGCGGACCCGCGGGGCGACGCGCAGACGCTCAGATGGTGGAACGGCGACGAGTGGACGCGGCACACCCGTTCACTGAGCGAACTCCAGGGCGGTGGCGGCGTCCCCGAGGACGAGGAGCCCGCCACGACGTTCCTGGGCGCCTCCGACCGCGGGGACTCCGCTCCCCCCGCCGAGGAGGAGGCCGGGACCGTACGGCTGGGCTCCTCCGCACCGGCGGCCGCGCCGATCGACGACGAGCCCAGCACCATGCGCATCAGCCCGTCATGGGCCCAGGGCACCACCGAACCGCCCGCTCCGGTCGACGACGAGCCGAGCACCATGCGCATCAGCCCCTCGTGGGCGCAGGGCGCCTCCGAGGACGAGACGCCCACCGCCGACGTGCGCGGCCCCAGTGAGGACGAGGAGCCGACCGCGGACCTGAGCGGCGTCGGCGCCACCATGCGCGTGAACCCCGGCGACCTCCCCGGCCGGGACCAGGACGAGGCGCCCACCGCCGACTTCGGCGACGACGAGATCCCCACGGCCAACCTCACCGACGACGACATCCGTCCCAACCCGCACACCCCGGTGTTCAGCCCCTCCGCCGACGCCCCCCACACCGCCGTCTTCACACCGTCCGCGCAGGAGCCCTCCGGGACGGCCGTGTTCGACCCCAACGACCCGATGTTCTCGGGCGGCGGGAACGACGGGTCCGAGGAGGGCAAGGGCGGCAAGTTCAACAAGTTCCTGGGCAGCCTCAAGGAGGGGTGGTCCGACCTCTCCGAGGAGCGCAAGGAGCAGCGCCGCAAGGCCGAGGAGGAGGCCGCCAAGCAGCGCGAGGAGGAACGCGCCCGCAAGGAGGCCGAAGCCCAGGCGGAGGCCGGGCGCCGCGAGGAGGAGGCCAAGCGCCTCGCCGAGGAGCAGGCCCGCAACCCGGTGGGGCAGCCCCCCGGGCAGGCGCCCGGTACCGGCACGGCCGTTCCCGGCGAACCGCAGCCCGGGCAGCCGTGGCCCTCCCAGACCCCGGGACCGCAGGCGCAGCCCCCCGGCCAGCAGACCTCCGGGCCGCAGGTGCCGGGGCGGCAGCCCGCCGGACCGCAGAGCCAGGGTCAGCAGCCCTCGGGGGCGCAGACGCCCGCGCAGCAGTACCCGGGCGCCCCGCCCTTCTCGGGTCCGCAGCAGGGGCACATGGCCCCGCCGTCCGCCCCCTCCGGACCGTATCCGGGCGCCTTCCCCCCGGCGCAGCGCTCCGGCCCGCAGCACCCTCCGTCGGGCCCCCAGCCGGGCTACCCCCCGCCGCACCACCAGGGCGGTTTCCCCCCGCCCGGGTACCCGCCGCAGCAGATGGGCAACCCGAACATGGGCGGTCGCCCCCACCAGGGTCCCCCCATGCCGCCCCCGCAGCAGATGGGCCGCCCCCCGCAGGGCCCGCCGCCCGGGTACCCCCCGGGCGCCGGCTTCCGTGCGGGCGGCCCCGGCATGCCCGGCGGGCAGCCGCCGATGGGCGGACCCCACGGAGGCCACCAGCAGCAGTGGGGCCCGGGTCCGGGCGGACAGCCGCCCGGCGGACGGCCGTACCCGCAGCAACCCCCGCAGCCGCCCCGCAGGAAGAAGAAGCGCGGCTGCGGCTGCGGATGCTTCTTCTTCCTGCTGATCATCGTGGTGGCCGTCGTCCTGGGCTACCTCCAGTTCTGGGGCGTCTACGACTGGATGAACGCCTTCTTCGGCGTCAGCGGCCTGGTCTGGGACTGACCGCGACCCCTGGGGCGGTCGGGCCACGGGCCCGGCCGCCCTTCGTCATCCCCGGCACTTCCCGCAACCTCTAAGCTGACCGGTATGAATGACAGTTTGGTGTGGATCGACTGCGAGATGACAGGCCTCGACTTCGAGAACGACGCTCTGATCGAGGTGGCCTGCCTGATCACCGACGGTGAGCTCAACGTCCTCGACGAGGGCGTCGACGTCGTGATCAAACCCCCGCAGGCCGCACTGGACCGCATGGGCGACTTCGTCCGCAACATGCACACCACGTCCGGCCTGCTGGAGGAGCTGGACAAGGGCGTCACCCTGCAGGAGGCCGAGGACATGGTCCTGGAGCACATCCGGCAGTACGTGACCGAGCCCCGCAAGGCCCCGCTGTGCGGCAACTCGATCGCCACGGACCGCACGTTCCTGGCCCGCGACATGAAGCGCATCGACGAGTTCCTCCACTACCGGATGGTGGACGTGTCCTCCATCAAGGAGCTGCTGCGCCGCTGGTACCCGCGCGTGTACTACGCGAGCCCGGACAAGAACGGCGGGCACCGGGCGCTCGCCGACATCACCGAGAGCATCCGTGAACTGCGCTACTTCCGCGCCACCGCGTTCGTCGCCGAACCCGGCCCCAGCTCGGCCGAGGCACGCTCCGTCGCCGCCGACGTGGTCGCCGGGGGCAACGGACTCAAGGCCCGTGACGGGGCCGTCGGGGACGCCGGGGCGGAAAACTGATCGAAGCACTCTCCGGAGTCCGCTAAGATTTCATACGTACGCAAGGCCGTGAGGCCGAGCGGACGTGGTGGGTGTAGCTCAGCCGGTAGAGCACTTGGTTGTGGTCCAAGAAGTCGCGGGTTCAAGTCCCGTCACTCACCCCAGAAGCAAAAGCCCCTGACCAGCGCAGACGCGCAAGGGTCAGGGGCTTTTGCGTTGCCGGGGGTGCACCAGCGGGTGCACGGGGCCCAGAACACGGGCCGGTGAGTGCGCACCGCCCATCCCGTCACTCACCGATGCGCCGGGGGTGCACGGCGTGCACCCCCGCCCCGAAACGACGCATACCCGCCCGGCACCGAACCCCCGCATCCACGGGCATCAGCGGCGATCAATGGATCGAACGGGCACCCCTGCCGAACCGTGGAGAGACCGTCGAGAACCCCCCGACGCGCCCCCCGCCCACGCCCGAACAGGGCCGGATCCCCGGGCCGGACATGTGGCTTGTGGAACAAAACGTGCACAGATAAAGTTACCTGTACACGTAACGGATCATGGAGGTGAGCGTCTTGGAGATCCTGCGACCCGAGCAGACGCCCGACCTCGGCATGTCCAAGAGCACCCTGTACCGCGCCGCCCGCGACGGAAGGTACGAGCGCATCGCACGGGGCATCTACCGCCCCGCCGACGCCCCGGCCGCGGACTGGGACTGGATCGAAGCAGCGACCCGACGACCCGAGGCGACGATCTGCCTCACCTCCGCCCTGGCCCACCACGACCTGACCGACTCCATCCCGGACGCCGTGGACGTCGCGATCCCGCGCGGCACCCGCATTCCGGCGACCCGGTCCGCGATCAAGTGGCACCTGCTCGCGAAGCAGACCTTCGACCTCGGCCGCTCCGAGATCCCCGTTCCAGGAACGGAACTGCGCATCGGCCTCTATTCACCCGAGCGCAGCATCGCGGACGCGTTCCGGCTCCGGGGCGACCTCGGGTACGAGCTGGGAAGGGACGCCCTGCGCGAATGGCTCCGCCGCGGTGGCAAGCCGGCGCAACTCATGTCGATCGCAGCCCGCCTGCCCCGGGCAAGGGGCCCGGTCCTGCACGCACTGGAAGTACTCACGTGACCAGCGGCGACGAGGTGTTCCGGCAGATCCAGAAGAAGGCGAGGGCGGCCTCGGCCGCCGAAGGCAGGCCCGTACCGACCGCCGAGTACCTCACCAGGCACGCGCTCGAATCCTTCCTCGACCGGCTGACCCGGACGGCGCACAAGGACGACTTCGTCCTGAAGGGCGGCATCCTCCTCGCCGTCTACGGGGTTCGCCGCCCCACCAAGGACGTCGATTCGGAGGCGATCAGGACCACGGTCACACCTGAGGTCATCACACAGGTCATCCGTGACGTGGCCGGAGTCCGGGTCGACGACGGCCTGGTCTTCGACCTCACC
This sequence comes from Nocardiopsis codii, assembly GCF_036327455.1. Lineage (NCBI taxonomy): Bacteria > Bacillati > Actinomycetota > Actinomycetes > Streptosporangiales > Nocardiopsidaceae > Nocardiopsis > Nocardiopsis codii. The sequence goes on from NZ_JAUZMY010000001.1 coordinate 207,088, forward strand.
ACAGTGAACGTGCGGGAGATCCGCGACCAGGCGGACTACCCGGGTCTGCGCATGCGGGTCACCGCCCACATCGGCTCCCAGAGGACCGTCGTCGCCTGGGACATCTCGACGGGGGACCCGATCGTCCCGTCGCCGAAGCCGGTCAGGCTACCCCGCATCCTCGGGGACAGGATCGAGATGCTCGGCTACGCCCCCGAGACCACGCTGGCCGAGAAGGGCGTGACGATCCTGGAACGCGGCATCACCAGCACCCGCTGGCGCGACTTCGTCGACATCGTCCAGTTGGCCGCCCAGCACGACATCGACGGGGAGCTGCTGCTGGAGTCCGCGCGAGCCGTCGCCCGCTACCGCAAAGTCGAACTCGCACCGATCTCACCCGTGATAGAGGGGTACGGCGCCGTGGGCCAGACCAAGTGGGCGGCGTGGCGGCGCAAGGAAGGCCTTGAGGACATCAGCGAAGCCGACCTCGACGACCAGATGGCGAAGGTCGCGGAAGTGATCGACCCCGTGTTCTCGCATGGTCAGGGCGCCGCAGGCGCGACGGCGTCGACCACCGGCCTCTAGGGCCGGGCGCGCGGACCGGCCACGAAACCGCACCGAACACCGCGTCCTGGACATCAGCGGCGATCGACGGGTGGACCGGACACCCCTGCTGGCCTGCGAAAAGATCTGCGAGAACCTTCGCCGATTCCCTTCGCTCCGGCCCGCACCCAAGCGATGGTCCACGCATGGCAACCATCAACCAGCGCACGCTGGCCGACGGGCGCATCTGCTACTGGGTGCCTGCTTTTCTTCGTAAGAAGTCGAGGAAGAGCCCGGATTCGATAACAGAGGACGCAGATTCCTCAGACCGCCGGCGTTGAGATCGCGAGCCGGATCGCTGAGGCTTCGGGATTTGCCCGAACACTCTCAAAAACCGCCGGGCGGTGCCGCGCACGGCACCGCCCGGGGCGAGGATCTCGGCTCAGGTGGCCATGCTCAGCCAGGTTCGCACTAGGGAGGCCAACTCATCGAGCTCCCCGGGGTCTGCCTGAGCCGTCGGCTCCGGCGGGCGAGGTCCCACCTTGCTTGTGCCGTGGAACAGGTAGGGGCGTACCCCGCGCACACCGTCGTCATCGACGCACCACCCCTGCTCCAAGGGGTGCGGCAGGCGAGGGCGCGGCATCAGCACAGGTTCGTCGGAAACGGGCCTGTCATCACGGGCTGCGAGCGGAGCGCTTCGCGGCCGTGGCCGGTCCGTCCTAGCCGCGGCGGTCCTGTTTCGTAGGGCGGGCCTTGCACCTTTGAGCGCGGCCGCTTGAGGTGGCTGCAACTGCTGCCGCTCCTGGCGCGGGTCCACCGCACTGCACAGCAGCGCTGCCAGTAGCACGCCGAACAGCCACCGCACCTGGTGTGCCCATCCTCGGGCGGGTTTGCGGTGCCGACCGCTAGGCTTCTCCACGATCTCCTCCTGCTTTTCTCAGGTGGGGATTCAGCCCCGGTCAGGTGCTGTGAACACCGGGCCGGGGCGCCTCCACTGGCTCTACTCATGGGCCGCGCGGGGCGGGCCGGTGGCAGTGGTTCCGGTGTCGTACGCCATCCGGAACTGCGCTTCCCGCCCGCACCACACAAAGGGCATAAAATCCCTGAACCGTACGGAAATAAGTACCGATTCCGCCGGACTGGTCGATGTTCGCTTGGACGAGCGAGGTTCTTCAATACCCGCCACTGGGAAACGACATCGCATTCGGGATCACAACGGCCGGCGGGTCCGCCCGGAACGGTCGAAAGCAGCACGAACCGTCAACGGCCCTCCCACGCCCCCGGAGACGTCCCAGAACAAAGCCATGGCATCCACCAGCGCCAGACCGTACCCACCTTCGGCCGGCTCGGGTTCGGCCCCCTCGACCCCGGACCTGGTGGGCGCGGAGGGCACGGTGACCTTCGCGCCCGGCCTGGGGCCGTCGTCGCTGACACGGAGCAGGAACAGGCGCGGACGCCGCTGGATCTCGATCCTCACCCGACCGCCCTCAAGCCCGGACGCGGTGTGTTTGAGGGCGTTGGCGTGCAGCTCGGCCAGGGACACCAGCAGCGGGTGGGCGGCGGAGGGTGTGGTCCTGGTGGCCTGCATCGCCCACCTGCGCGCGGCCTTCACATGGTGGGGGCCGGGTCCGCAGACCAGGCCGCTGGTGCATGGGTCGGTGTGGCGGATACGCCTGGGCAGGTCGAGAGAGGTCTCAGCCGGAGTCATGGATTTCCACCGGATCCTTTCGCCGTGGTCGTGGTCACTGTGTGTGAGCCCGCAACGAAAGGATGTGGCTCCGGGGAAGGATCTGTAAGCGTGTTCGGATAACCCGTGAATTTTCCAGGGGCCTCTGGAATCTTCTGGAATCCCTCCACGACCCATGTGTTGGCGTGGTCATATGAACGCATGACCCCTGACGAACGCACCTTGAAGGCTTTCGGACGCGAACTGCGCAGGCTCCGGAACGAAGCCGAACTGACCCAGGAGTCCGTCGCACGCCGTATCAGCGAGCGCGGAACCGCGATCAGCAACTCCCACGTCTCCGACATCGAGAAGGGCAAAGCGGTGGCCCGCCCTTGGCTTCGGCGGGCCCTCGACGAGACGCTGCAAGGGGGAGGGCGGCTGGAACGACTGTGGGAGGAACTCACGGGATCCGGCCGCCGGGCTTGGTTGCACGAGGTAGCCGAACGCACCCACGGGGCTGATGCCCTGTACGAGTACCAGGCTCTGGTGTTCCCGGTGTATCTACAGACCGAGGCCTACTCGCGGGCCGTGATCCGCTACGGTGCTCCCTGGCTATCGGCGAACGAACTCGCCGAGCGCGCCCAGCAAAGGGCTCGCAGGGCGCAGCAGATGGCCAAGGCGCTCTCCCCTGTCATCTGGCTCGTGGTCGACCAGTCCCTGCTCATGCGCCGCTACGGTTCGGCCCAGGTGCAGCTGGAGCAGCTCGAATACGTGGTGGATCTGGTGGAGAGGGAACGCGTCAATCTGCTGGTGGTCCCCGTGGATGAGCCACGCCACGCGGGCAACAACGGCCCCTTCCGGGTCATCACTTCGGCCGATCAGCCCGAGGTGGTCTACGTGGAGTCAGCTCACCAGGGGCAGATCATCACCGCGACCAACGAGGTGGGGCGCTACCGGATGTGGTTCGCGGCCTTGCAGGGCGTGGCCTGGGGACCGGATGAGACCCTGAAGACCATCCATAACGAGATGAAGAGGATCAACGGTGACTGAGTGGCACAAGTCGTCCTACAGCGGCGGCAACAACGAGTGCGTCGAGGTCCGCGAGCACAGCACCGGCGCGGACGTGCGCGATACACAGAATCGCGCGCGCGGCCAGCTCGCCTTCACCTCGGACGAGTGGAGCGCCTTCGTCAACGCTCTCCACCTCACCAACGGGTAAGCGCCTACGAGATGGTCTCACCACTCTCCAAGTAGACCGTCGTGCTTGCCTGACGGGCTCGTACGCCATGGACGATCCTGCGCGCGAGCCGAGGGATCGTCACTGCCTCGATCGAGGCCACGTCATGGAACTCGTATCCGGTCAACTCTGCCGGATCGAGAGTGATCTGTTCCTGCCAGCCCCGGTCAAGCACTCCCCCATCGAAGACGAACAACTGCTTGTCTCCCTCGGAGGGGTTGGGCGCCCAGTCCACCACCAGGAGTCGCCCGATGGGCGGAGCGATTCCCAGCTCCTCCTCCACCTCGCGAACTGCGGCTTGAGTCGGTGTCTCCCCGTGCTCGATGTAGCCGCCGGGGATGTCCAGGTAGTCCTTGTAGGAGGGAACCACCATCATCACCCGCCCCCGTTCGTCGAAGAACAGGGCGCCGGCAGCTACCCGGGGGCGTGCGAAGGATTCCGTGGGGTCAGAGGCCATGTCCTGACACTAACGGCCTCCGAGTCAGAACATCCCCATCCGGTGCGCCAAATCCGCCAGCCTCCGATCCCGTCTTGCCGCCTTGGTCCGCATCATGCGCCCCACGATTTGATGGCTCATCACGTGCCGGTGGACATGAGAGGCTGCCAACCTCTCCGCCTCCAACATGCGCTCAACGGCTGACGGGATCTCGTTGATGTTCGCGAACGCTCCGGCCACGTCGAAGAGGTGACGTACCCGCCTCTCTCGTGGCAGGGCCGCGGTATCGATACCAATTCCCAGTTCGAGGACAGCACGCGGATCTCCGAGACTGGCGGCAACGGTCACTCTGTGCAGGACCACGTTGGTCGGTCCGAACGCCGTCCACAGATGGTTGGCGTCTCGCCCGAGCTGGGAAGCGACGCGTTCGGCCTCGTCCAGGTAACCGACTGCACTGGAACGGTCCCCGTTGCGCGCTGCCGCTACGGCTCCCGGCAACAACAGGGTGCCGTAGACGGACAGCAGACGTGCGTTGGTGGGACGACCGCCCTGCTCCTGCCGCAGATACGAAGCGGCTTCCCTTGTCAGCGCGACAGCCGTCTCATGTTGCCCGCGTGAGTGGAGGGAGTGCACCCCCGAACGCATCAGGGAACCCTGCAGGGTCAGGTCGCCGTAGTCGAAGGCCGCCTTCATGCCTCGCTCCGTCGCGATCCAAGCCAGATCTGATTCTCCGACTTTGGTGAGGATCATCGCGCACGCCTGACAAGCCAGGGCGAGCAGAGCTCCGGCTCGCCGCCTCTGCCCGCCCTCGTAGACACGCACCGCGGTCTGCGCCCGAGCGAGGAGGTCGGGGAGCCCACGAAACACCCGGCTGTAGTCGGATGCTTGGTAGGCGCCCATGACCGTTTCTGTCTCGTTTCGAAGAAAGCGCAGGTCCGGGCGCTCACCGTTGTTCTCAGCGAACGGGAAAACAGAGCTGATCTGCCGGTAGTCCATCAAGACTGACCGGATTTCAGCGACATGCACGTCCGTTTCATTGTGGTGCCCATGGTGTGCGTGGTCTCCGATCAGATCGACAACAGAAACGCTGAGGGCATCGGCCAGTGAACTGATCACCGAGAGGCGGTCCAAAGGTGCCCGGTCGTTCTCGACCTTGCCCAGCCAGTCGGCCGTTCGTCCGACCAGGCCCGCCAGCACCTCTTGAGAAAGGCCGCGCCGGAGCCGGTGCCAGGCGACCCGCTGGCCGGGGCTGAGCTGAGGGGAACTCGGAGGCATCGGAGCCCTTCCTGGACACCCCGGAATTTCTTTCCGGGTTACGCGGAGAACGTGGCCTTAACTTCCTAACACCCCGCCTGGCCGCACAGAAGACCCGGCCATCCCTCTCATCTGGCATTCCCTCGAAGCTCGTTAACGGACTTGACCAAAGAGGAGACAGTCAATGCGCATAACCTGCCACGAAGTCCTCGCTCTCAGCACGGACTCCGGGTTCAACGTGGTCGAACGCAAGGGCATCGGTCACCCCGACTCGCTCGCCGACCTCATCGCGGAGGAGTTCTCCCGCCGCTACTCACTCCACGGACTCGACCGGTTCGGAGTGGTCCCGAACCACTGGGTGGACAAGATCGCCCTGGTCGGCGCCGAGGCTGAGGTCGTCTTCGGTCGCTACACGGTTCACAAGCCCATCAGCGCGTACTTGTTCGGCAAGGTGACGCGCTCGGTGGGCGACCGGTCCATCCCGATCGAGGGACTGTTCCGAGCGGCGGTCGAGGACGTCTTGACCCAGGCGACCGGTAGTGAGGACATCATCCGTTCCGTGCGCAGCGTCGTGGAGAACACCGCGGGTGTCGGAGCGGACCACCCCGCCTCGTTCTACCGTCCCTCCGCTGGCGAGGAGTGCCGTGTTCCGGGTGGCGGCGCGCTGGCCAACGACACGGCCTTCTGTAGCGCCTATGCCCCTGCCGATCCCTTGGACGTCCTGGCGATCGACGTGGAGAACCATGTCAACGGTCCCTCTTTCAAGGACGGGCTTGACGGCCTCGGTTCCGACGTCAAGGTCATGCTGGTCCGGGCTGGGATCGTGTTGGAGATGACGGTCTGCCTTCCGGTGCGCCCCGAGGCGGTCGGCTCGCACCGTAAGTACACGGCCCTGGTAGCCGAGGCATATGGCCGCCTCGACGCCTTCATCAACGAGCATCCGATCGTCCGGCGGCAACCGTGGCTGACGCGGTTGAGCGTCAACACCAAGGACCACGGCAGCGGTGCCTACCTGGCGCCCTTCGGGACCTCGCTGGGCAAGGGCGACTGCGGGCTGGTCGGTCGGGGCAACAAGGCCAACGGCGTCATCTCCGCCAGCAGCGGGGCGGGTGTGGAGGCCCTGGCCGGGAAGAACCCCGTACACCACACCGGGAAGCTGTACACGCTCGCCGCCGCACGCCTGGCTGACCGCATCCACGCCAAGCTTGGTGTGCCCAACGAGGTCGTGCTCGTCTCGCGCAACGGCGACCGCCTGGACGACCCGTCGTTCGTCGGCGTTCGACTGGCACAGCGCGACAGCCGTGTCGACCACAGCATTGTCGAGGAATTGACCGCCGCGACGCTGGCCGAGCTTCCGCTACTCTCCGAGCGCCTTCTCACGCTGTCCCCGATCGACCGCTTCCGCTCCCCGTCGCTGGTCCTGAAGGTGTGAGCCGATGGCGAACATCGACCTGGCCGAGCGCAGCGTCATCCTGGTCACCCTGGACTCGTGCCGCTACGACGTCGCGGCGAGCGCGCACACCCCGAACCTGGCGAATCTCGGCCCGCTGCTGAGGGCTGAGAGCCCGGGAACCTACACACTTCCCGCCCACGCCGCGTTGTTCAACGGCTTCCTGCCCCGACCGGTCTCAGGGCCCCTCACCGTCGACGGGAACAAAGCGGACTCGATCTGGCGTTCGTCAGCTGCCCGTCCCTCGACGCGCCATGCCGCAGTCCCCTTCGACGGCTCCACCCTGATGGCGCATTACAGCAGGAAGGGCTACCGAGTAGTGGGTGCCGGCGGTGTCACCTTCTTCGACTCCTCGAATCCGGCCAACGGTCTGCCGAAGCTGTTCCCGGAGTTCCACTACTTCGGCCACCCCTTCCGCCCCTCGGCCACTCCAAGGGCTCGTGTCGCCGATCGCGGTGAAGACCTGCCGTTGGCCCACACTCGGATGCTCGCGGACCTGTGTTTGGAGGCCGAACGGTTCTTCCTGTTCGTCAACTGCTCCAGCACGCACATCCCCTACACGACCCCCTTCAGCCCCCTCACCAAGCGGAACAAGGAACTCATCCAACGTCTCTACCAACTGCACGACTCCCAGCAGAACGCCTCCGACGATGACCTCCTGACCGCTGAAGACATCGAAGTACTCCTGGACATGCAGAGGCGCGCCCTGGAATGGGCCGACACCCGTTTGGGCGACCTCTTCTCACGGCTGGACGCACGGCGCCCCCTGGTAGTGGTCTGCGCCGACCACGGCGAGGAGTTCGGAGAGGGCGGCAGGTTCGGCCACGCACACCCGCACCCGACGGTCGCCACGGTGCCCTTGTGGTGCGGCGTATTGGGCGGGGAATGATCCATGACCGACCTCCAACCCTGGTTCACGCATCCCGCAATCACTGCGGCTTCCTCCGAAGGAGTCCGGACACGGCTAGGCATCTCCCCCAACCAGGAGTCCTTCCGCGCCGGTGTCCTTCGAACCCATCTACTCACCGCACTTTTGGCCCACAGGGCCGCACAGCATCTCGGTGTCCGTACACGGGTGGCGATTCGGTGGGACGACAGCGACAGCCTGCGCAGCCGTGACGACTACCGATCACGGCTTCTCCGAGAGCTCACGCGGGTGGCTCAGATACCGGTCGAGGACGAACAGCAAGTCTTCCGCCAGAGCCAGCGAGGCGACCGATACCAGCAGGCCTTACGGCGGCTGGATATCCAAGGTCTCATGGTGACGCGGCGAGGACTTCCCTGCCTTGATGTGGCCGCCGTGGATCGGCTCATGACCGAACAGGGCGTCTGCCCCAAGGCCTTGACCACCTCGGTGGCCGTAAACACGACCACGGCCCTCTGTCCGGCGCAGGAGACGGTTCCACTCATGCGCGGTGACGGGAAGGCCTTGTGGCATCTGGCCACGGTCGTGGACGACATCGAACAGCGCACAACCCTGATCGTGCGAGGTACCGACAAACGCGACGCCATACCCGTCCAGGTCCGCCTGTACTGGGCCCTCAACGAGGGAAGGCGCCCTCCGGCTCACCTGTTCCTGCCCAAACTGCTGGAGCCGGGGTCTGTAGTACCTCGCATCTCAGACCTGCTCGAACAGGGCGTCAGGCCCTCGACGCTGCGGTGCTTCCTCGCTGAGCCGTACCTGGGCCAACTACAACCAGCTGCACTGCCGGTCAGCTTCTCCGCCCTGGTGGGCCAGGTACGTGCGGTTCTTCCCCGGCACGGGGACAGCCTTCTGGACGAACGACGTCTACGGTCTCTGGACCGGAAGGTGTCCGTCACCCTCACTCCAGAGGTGGCCAAACAGGAACTGGATGACCGCTGTCCGGGGACATCACAGCGCGTCACTGCGTGGATCACCCAGTGCTACCCACGGCCGCTGTCCCAGCAGGTCCGACTGTGCCGGGCGCTCACCGATATGGAGATCGATCATGAACTGCCTCCCGCTCAGGCCGAGGAGGCATGGCGGTGGCTAGACGCATGGTCACGCGACATGGCGAAGGGCCCGCCTCCGCATCCGGTGCGCTGGGTGCTCACCGGGCAACGAGACGGGCCCTCGTCATCGGAACTCCTGGAGGTCTTCCCTCCACACCTGATGGCCCTGCGGTTGGCGTCGGCCCGTCAGGCGTTGAGCCGCTCCAGCGCCGCATGCAGGCGCTCCAGTGTGCGCTCGCGACCCAGCAATTCCAGTGACTCGAACAGTGGGAGCCCGACCGTGCGCCCGGTCACCGCCACCCGAACCGGCGCCTGAGCCTTGCCGAGTTTGAGCCCTTGGGCGGCACCGGCCTGCTCAAGGGCTCCCTTGAGGGCTTCGGCCTCCCAGTCCAGGGACTCGTCCGAATATGTGGCGATTGCGGCGGTGAGCATCTCCGCGCCGATGCCGGGCTTCATGGCCTTGGCCCAGCTCTTCTCGTCAAAGATGGGCAAGTCCAGGAACAGGAAGTCGACGTTGGGCACGATCTCGCTGAGCACCGCTACCCGGCTCTGCGCCAGCGGGGCGATCTGCGCGAACACGTCCGCGTCGAAGTCCTCCGGCCGCCATGGCACCTCATCACCCTCCAGATAAGGGGCGCAGCGCTTGACGAACTCGTCCACATCCAGGGCGCGGATATAGTCGCCGTTGAAGGCCCGCAGCTTCTTCTCGTCGAAGAAGGCCGGCGAGGAGTTGACATCGGCCAGGTCGAAGAGCGGGATCATCTCCTCGATCGGCATGATCTCCCGATCCTCGCCGGGAGCCCATCCCAGCAGCATCAAATAGTTGACCATGGCCTCGGGCAGGAATCCCTCAGCCTGGTAGGACTCCATGGCGACCTTGTCCCGGCGCTTGGACAGCTTCTGGCGCTTCTCGTTCACCAGCACCGGAGCGTGTGCCCACACCGGTGGGGTGTGCCCCAGCGCCTCCCACAGAAGCTGCTGTTTGGGGGCGTTGGACAGGTGCTCCTCCCCCCGGATGACGTGCGTGATACCCATCTCGACGTCGTCCACCACGTTCGCCAGCACGAACAGCGCGGTGCCGTCACCTCGGGCGATGACGAAGTCCTCCAGGGCCTCGTGCGGGAACTCCACCCGGCCCCGAATCTGGTCCTCGACCAGGGTCGGGCCACCTTCGGGGATGCGGAAGCGCAGTGCCCTACCCGGCCCGGCCTCCAGGCCACGGTCGCGGCAGAACCCGTCATAGCCCAGGTTGGGGTTGTCTCGGCGGGCCTGGACCTGCTCACGCTTGCAGTCGCAGTAGTAGGCCAGCCCTTCCTTGCGCAGGCGCTGGGCGGCCTCGGTGTGCTTGTCGGCGTAGTCGGTTTGGGAGTAGGGGCCCTCGTACTGGGTGGCGTCCACGCCTAGCCAGGCCATCGCGGCCAGGATGCCCTCGGTCCACTCGGGACGGGAACGGGCGGCGTCGGTGTCCTCGATCCGCAGCACCATGGCGCCGCCGGATTGTCGCGCGACCACCCAGTTCAGCAGCAGGGACCGGGCGTTGCCCACGTGGAACATGCCGGTCGGAGAAGGTGCGAACCTGGTGCGAATCGAGGTGTCAGTCACCCCACAGAGCCTAGCGCGATTGGCTGCTGTGCCAGGGAGGGACAGCGATCCGCCCGAAGAATCCGAAGAGCCCTGATCAGAGAGTTCATCGGACACGACCCCGTACAGCTCACTCCCCCTGTTTACTTCACGGGTACTGAGCCACACGCCCTCGAAAGCGAGCCTTTCCGTGCCCGACACCTTCTACGTCCCGCGCATGTTCCCCGTCTCGGTCAAAGGCGTCGTCATCCGCGACGACAGGGTGCTGCTGTTGCGCAACGAGCGCGACGAGTGGGAGCTGCCGGGCGGCAAGATCGAGCTCGGTGAGACCCCTGAGGAGTGCCTGGCCCGGGAAATCGAGGAGGAGACGGGCTGGCCCGTTCAGGTGACCGAGATTCTCGACTCGTGGATTTATCACATCACCCAGGTGGACCGGTATGTCTTCATCGTCACCTACGGGTGCCACGTGGACGCCCAGGCCCTGATCGTGGTCTCCAGCGAACACAAGGAAGCGGGCCTGTTCTCCGCGACGGAGGTACATGGCCTGCCGATGCCCGAGGGCTACAAACGGTCGGTCCTGGCCTGGTTCGCCCGAAACCGGCCTTGAACGCGAAGTGACGCAATCCGGCTGAAGACTGCGGGGGAACGACCCTCATCGACTCCCCGCACGCGACCCCCTGCGGAACGTCACCGGGCTGGGGCATACTCCTGAACGCCGGTTCCCCAGTGCTGACGACGCCGAAAGGGTCTTGTGACTTCCCCGAGTACACTCCCCGAACCAGCCGACCAGTTCCTCACCGCCCTCGCCCACGAGATCAAGGCCCACTTGGCGGACAACGCCAACGCCCAGGAGAAGGTCTCCCTCAAGGACGGCGAACGCGTCCGGGTCGGCGATGGCGACCACTCCCACGAGTACCTGTTCTCCTGCACCCGTTGGAAGGATTCCTTCGAGTCCGACCGGCTTCTGGCGCGCCCCTCCCGTTCCCGCCAGCCCTGGGAGCACGCCGCGGCCACGGCCCACCCAGACGGGAAGATCCTCGTCACCACGGAGGCAGACCTCGGTGACCGCCCCGGAAACGTCCAACTCCGTGACGACGAGACATGGTCCCTGACCGCCCTCGCTGACCGTATCCGGGACTGTGGACAAAGCCCCGGTCCCGTGAACGTGGCCACCGCGTCCTGGATCCTCGGAGACGGTGACCCCACGGTCGGGACACTGGCCGACCCGCACCGGTACATCAGCGGATACCGGAACATGACTCTCAACAAACGCCAGCGCCAATCTGTGGAACAGGCCCTGGGCAGCGACATCACCTTCATCTGGGGCCCGCCCGGCACCGGCAAGACCGAGGTGGTCTCCCTGATCATCGAGGGATCCCACCGTCTCGGCGAACGGATCCTGTTTCTGGCGCCCACCCGGGTGGCTGTCGACCAGGCGCTGGAGCGGGTCTGTGAACGGCTGGAAGGCGAGGACGATTTCGATACCGGTCTGGTGCAGCGGGCCGGGGATATCGAGGTCGACTCGCTCCGGGAACGGTTCGGTTCGGTGATCGACCCAGAGATGATCGCCGGACGACTGGGTGTGGACCTCTCCGCCCGGGCCGGGGAACTGGAGGAGACCCTCGAACTCGCCACAACCCAGCGCCTCGCACACGAACGCCTCGCCCAGGCCGAGGCAGAGCTGGGAAGTGCATGTTCCTTTGCGGGAGAGATCACTGACGAGATCTCCCACCACCGAACCCGGATCACCCGCGCCCAGAGGGAACTCGACCAGGTGGTCGCGAGCGTCGAGACGATCGGGCCCCCCTCGGGGGTGTTCGCCAAACGCAAGGCCGAGCGGCTGGCACGCCTGATCGAGGAGCGGGATCGCCTCCGCAGCGCTCTCAGTGAGGAGCAGCGGCGGATCGATACCTCCACCGATCGCTTGGAGGACGTCAACAGGGCGATCACCGAACGCGTCCGCGAACGGGATTCCGCTCTGGCAGCCACCCGTGGCCTTCCTTCCGCCGATGGGGTGGAGGAGCTGATCGGCCAGGCCGAGTCCGAGCTCGCCGAGGTCCGTAACGAGCTCGACGGGCTGCTGGAGGCAGTCCGTTCCCGGTGCCGGATCATGGGCACCACCCTGTCCAAGGCCCTGCAGAGCCACCGCCTCCTGGAGGAGGTGGACACCGTGGTCATCGACGAGGCCGGCATGGTCGACCTGCCCTCCGCGTGGTGTGCGGCCGGGTTGGCCAGCAAGCGTGTCGTGGTCGCCGGGGACTTCCGGCAGCTGCCCGCCATCACCCAGGCTTCCGGGTCCAGGGCGCTCCAGCCAGAGGAACAGGAACACTCCCGACAGTGGATGGACCGGGACGTCTTCCACGCCGCGGGGCTGGTCGACCCCTCCGGTCGGGTGACCGGCGACCCCCGCCTGGTCGGTCTGTCCACCCAGTACCGCATGCGTCCCGGCATCTGCGCCGTGGTCAACGAGGTCGCCTACCGTGATGCTCCCCTGACCACCGAGCGCAAGGACTGTTCCCGACTGCCGCACTCGCCGCTGGTGGACCAGTCGGTGGTGCTGGTGGACACGTCCGGCAACCGTGTCCAGGTTGGCGGCGCGGGTCGGCACAAGTCCAACCAGGTACACGAGGCCGTCATCCACGAGCTGGTTCGCGGCCTGCAGTACGACGGGGTCCTGCCCGGGCGAAAACACGACGATCCCGTGACCCCCGCTCAGCGCATGGCGGTCATCTCCCCCTACCGGGACCAGGTCAAGCACCTGCGCAGCAGTATGAAGTACCGGTTCGGCCAGGAGTACGAGGGGCTGGCCGACACCGTGCACCGGTTCCAGGGCAGTCAGCGGCCCTTGGTCATCGTGGACACCGTGGCCGGTGCCGGGGACACACCGGGCTTCTTCTACAGCGGCACGGGGATGTCCTCGTCCACGGCCCGGCTGCTCAACGTGGCACTGAGCCGTGCCCAGGACCACCTCGTGGTCGTCGCCGACGTCGAGTACCTGCGCGAACATCTGCGGCCGGGCAGCGAAACCGTGATCATGCTCGACGCCCTGGAGAAGTCGGCACAGCGGGTCCCAGCCCAGGAGCTGGTTCCCGTCCGTAGCGCCGGCGACCTCGTCGGCTTGAGCGAGGAGGAACTGCGCCGTCCTGCCTTCTTCCCTGCCGACGAGGTGACCAGGGCCTTGGAGTGGGACCTGGCCCGGGCCAACGAGAGCATCGAGATCTACTGCGCCTTCCTCAACAGCCGACCCGTCGAACGCTGGCTCAAGCACTTGGCCCCGCGCATCGCCCAAGGGGTGCGGGTCACCGTGTTCACCCGCCCGGTCGGTGACAACCAGGACAAGAACGCCGAACGACACCAGGCACAGATCCAGCGCCTACGAGAACAGGGATGCGAGGTGCGTCCCCGTGAGCGGATGCACGAGAAAGTCGTGGTGCTGGACGGCACGGTGCTCTGGCACGGCTCCCTGAATCTGTTGTCGAGCGACGGGCCCACCGACCTGATGATGAGGTTGACTGACCCCGACGCCTGCGATCGGGTCCGGCACATCGTGGAACGGGCCCGCCGGGACCAACCCCTGCAACACGTCCGTCAGGCCCAGAGCGAGCAAGCGGCCCTCGCAGACGCCCCCGGCATCGGCGAGGTGGTGGGCGACCGCCTGTACCTCAAGGTCCCCTTCGGCGAGAAGGATGTGGCCAAGCGCGAGGTCAGGGCCCGGTGGGACGGAAAGGCCCGCCTGTGGTGGGTACGCCCGGACACCCCCCGGGAGAAACTCACACGCTGGCTGTGACAGCCCCCGCCGCCCGCGCCCTCTCGGAGCGCGGGCGTGGTTACGCCCAGGGGCCGGTGGCGCGGTTGCGTACCGGCTTCACCGGCCCTGTGATCGGCCTACTATCCATGATCCCACCGCTAAGGAGTCGCTCCTGCGAGGACTGTCTCCTTCGCGGCGCGTGGCAGGTCGGACCGCGATTCGGCCAGTGGTCAGGCCGCATACTGCCGATTCTGGTCCCGCATATAGAAAGGAGAGTAGACGCTCTCCGTCTTGTCCTGGCTCATGGTCCTCAATTGGTCCTGGTGTTGCGGAGATGGCGACCGATGAAGCCGACCACAACCTGCCCGTGGTCTGCAGTGCAGTCGAGGAAGTGCAAGCGTGGGGAGATGGAGCCGCGCGAGTCCAGTTTGATGTGCGCCTCCATTAGGGCTTCGCCGTCGGGATGGACTTCCAGAGGGACAGGGAAGACTCGTTCGTCACCCCACTGCGTGAGCGTACTCCGACTCTCCGACATCGCGACCTGCTTGTGCGCGTAGGGTCGGCCTCCCGGTGGTGGGTTCTGGCAGAATTCGTAGAAGGCTCCGGAAAATCTGTCCTTCTTGGCTTGGGCATAGCTATCCAGCGACCTCAGGGCTTCCCACGCCTTGCGCGCCCACACCGCTCGCTTGCTGCCGGCGACCTCGTCGAGCTCTAGAGTGAGAGGCTTGTCGCCCGTGTAGAGGATGTGGGATAGGCGTGGAAGGTTATCCAGCAATTCCTCGAAGGAGTCCGGAAGTTCTTCAGGGTTGAGTACAGGGAATGCATCCTCTGGTCCACCTGCTCCGTTCAGCAGTGCGTCTTGGACGCGCACCAATTGACTCTTAGTCTTGGATAGCTGTTCCTGCGTGGAGAGATGTTCAGTGATCTCCTCTTCGATCTCCAATTCCAGGTTTTCATGGCGTTCAGCCAACGACTCCACCTGTCGGCTGGCGAGATCATAGCTTTCCTTGAGCTCAAGGTACTGCTGGTCAGCGAGAGAAAGAAGGGATGTCAGGTATTCGATCTCATCCCGGAGCTCACGCGAAGCATCCGCGTTCGTTGAGGCCTCTCGCGCCGATGCTCGTTCTTGGTTACGTGTGGCGCGTTCAATGTCGAAGACATCTTGGAACGCGGCCCCACGAATCGCCGAAGGAAGCGGTGCCGACCGAGCGCGCTCCTGCACGTTTCGACTGATGTTTTTCCACGCGTAACCGTCAGGTGTCATGAGGCGAACCTGGGACAGCAGACGGTGCCGGTGCGAGTCGGCAGGCAACTCTACGTCGACGTCAGGCAGGTAGGTCCGAATCGCCCCGGGCGCAACCCGAAAGACATCACCGAGCTCGTTGCGTAGTGCGTTGCATGCTGCCTCATCCTCCAGCTCGTACAACGACGCGGATCCGACAGCCCCCCTGATCGTTCGAGCGACCTTTTGGCGCCATCCTTCTGTATGCCGAGTCGGCCGCGCGATAACGATGCACGGAAGACGGCGGTCCGGGTTCGTCAGTACAGCGACGAGCTGGTGGATGCGCAGCGCAGTGATGGGTTGGGGCCGAACTGTCAGCGGAGCGGGACCGTCACGGAGCGGCAGTTCCTCGGTCAGTTCCCCGATCAGGCGGGGCCGACCCGGATTTACCGCTTCACCGTCCGTGGGGTTGTACTCCAGGTCGACACTCACCCAACCCGTCTTTGGGCCAGTACTTACGGCCGTCACCGTTGTGTGGAATAGCCCTACCGGCGAGGTGTCGCGGAGCCGGTAACGCAAGCCGCTCTCGCTGCCGTCCTCAGCGTAGGCGCTTGCGATGTACAAGGTCGAGTCCTCGGACACCTGGTGGATTCCCGACGCAGACAGCGGCTTACCACCGGGGTGCTTGCTCTGCACCCAACTGGTGGTGCAACGCCGGACGACCGCCATCAGGTCGACGTCGTCGTCGCTGCGAACGGGCAGCACCGCTCGGTGCACCAGGGGGGGTATGGACATACGTGCTCCGTGGGATTCTCTTGTTTGATGGTGACGTGCGTGGTCTACGTCGCCTGGGAAAAGGTACGGCAGCCCGTCCAGGAAGGGGTGGTGCGGGGTGGCCTGAGAGGTTCAACCTCGGTGTCATTTGCCTCTGTGACCGTGATCGTCACCTCCACCAGCATGAAGTGCACGCGGAAGCCGGGGTAAGGCACAACAGAATCCGCAACGCTACGGCCGGGCGATGACGATATCCCAATCGTCACTGCTGGGGAGATCGCTGCCGGCAGCGCTGAAACCACCCGAGACGGCTACAGGCCAACGCCTGCGAGTGCTCATCGTCCTGGTGGTGGGCCCGAGGGGCTGATTTCCGCCGACACCAAGGGAGATGCTGGGGGTGACAGCGAAGCTGTCTACGCCAACTCGTTCCATATCACGCAGCCACGAGGGGGTGAGATGTTCGAGCGGTACGTCAAAACGCGAGCGCGGCCCCGAGGCGGCTCCATCCAGCACGGCGCTATTCAGGCTGGGCTCCTTCTGCCGCGCCTACCGCAGACATTGGGAGGCTCTCGCCCCGATAAGGCCGACCAGAGGATGCAGTCGTAGACGTCCTGTTCGAGGAGGCCTGGGCGCAACCCGGCGGTCCTGATTGTGACAGGGAAACGGTACAACTGAGGGGCCGAACCGGGCTCTGCTGGAAAGACCCCCTCACAAGAAATGTCACTACATGACTGATCACAGTCCCTACGTCGGGCGTGTGTACGCGGCCTTGTCCAGGTCGATGAGTCTTCGCAGCCTGGAGATCGGCCGCACGACTATGAACCGCTGGGCGCGTGCGCGTCTGCGCTCCCCCCTCCCCAAGGGCATTCGCGGCGGATCTGTCGAGTGGAGCGACGATGCCGGTTGGTCGTTGCTCCTGTCCGTCCTGGACGAACCGGAGCAGCGGTACTGGCTGAACCGCGCTCCGGTCGCCGGTGTGTCCGTTGTCGCGGACTGGGCTCTCCAACTGGTCGAGGAAGTCCGGACTCCGAACGCGGGCCTCCTGTTCTCCCTGGTGGATCTCCACACGAAAAGGGTGTCGCACACCGAGCCGCCGGAGGAGGTGGACCGGGAGCTCGCGGCCTACGAAGATCCGGCCAAGCGGTACGGCGGTTTCTGGGCGAACGGGCAGATCCCCATGGAGAAACCACGGGAGCTTGAGACCAGAGTCGCCGCCCTCTCGCTCACCGACGTGATGCACGACTTCCTGAGCCGGGACGGAATCGACAGCGGCCAGTACGCCGTGCGCGGAGCCCAAGAAAAATGGAGGCGTGGGACGTATCTTGGCCTGTTCATCGACGAACGGGCTGGCCAGGATGCGCGGACCGTTCTGGGGTTGGGGACGGTGGCTCCCGCGGGCAAGTCCGGGACCTTCGAACGGAAGGTTGAAATCTCTCATTACGCCCGCCTGTCGCAACCAGTCCCCCTGGAGCTCTTCTCCGATCTGGGCAAGGTCGTCAAGGAGTCCTTCGACCGCAACCGAAATCTGACCCCGGTGGCTGGGCAGAGGATTCTGGCGAGGCTGACCGACAGGTCGCCCGAGGCTGCCCGGCTCATCGCATGGCTCGAAGAGCAGATCAGGCTGGAGGAGCCCTCTACCGAGGACCGTCCGGCCCGACCGCTGGAACGCGACGCGCTCGGTGTGCTCTTCGAGGCTTTCGACATCGAACGGGAGCACCTGCTGAGCTGGCGCAGGGAAAGCGAAGCTGATCCGTTTCTCACGGGACTCGCCGGGGCCCGGAAGGGGGGCCGGTTCAACCCGCAGGAGAAGTGGCAGGTGGACTTCGACGCCACCAACTTCCCCGGCTGGAGGTTCCACAACACCGATCACGTGGCCTGGCGCAGGTTCCAGAACAAGTACGGGTCCAGGTCCCTGCTGGTGGCCAATATCGACCGCACGCCCGCGGAGACCAAGACCGGCGTGGATCTGGTCTACTACAACCCCCACGGCGGCAACTTCGTCATGCTCCAGTACAAGACGATGCGTCAGACCGAGGAGGGCCTGTACAGCAGCATCGACGAGCGGTTCCTCACACAGATCAAGCGCATGCGCGAGTTGGACGAGAAGACCCGCGACACCACGCCCAGGCACCCGGACATCCGCCTCGTCGACACCCCGTGTTTCATCAAGCTGTGCGCTCCCCAGACGCGCATGTCAGCGGGTACCGAACTCATCTCGGGCATGTACTTCACCCGTGAGCACTTCGAGATCCTCCACGAACACACCGAGGACCTCGGGCACAGCACGGGCAAGCGGATCCGCCAGGCCTCGATTCCCAGGTACCTGACCGGCACCGACTTCATCTCCCTTATGTCCAACGGCTGGCTGGGCAGCCGAGGCACGGGAACCGAGCAGTTGTACGAACAGCTCGACCTCTCGCTGGCCGAGGGCAGGTCAGTCATGCTGGGGACGCATACGGACGGGCTTCCCCTAATGAACCACAGCTCGGGGCAGTGGCAGGAGAACTTCTGATCCCCAACCGAGGGCAAATGGTCGGAACAGTCTGATAACTGGCCTTATCAAAGAATCAACTGCATTCCCGCCTGGGAGTTCTCTATGGTGATGGCCATCGCGTTTCACCCACTGCCCGTATTTCTCGGGCGACTCCTGGAACGCGGTGGTCCCATCCTCTTCGTAGGCCTTCGACCCGGTCTGCGCACTTCCCTTAGAGGAATCACCGTGAACACCATGCTCATCTTCGCCCTCCTCGCCGCGACGGCCACGATCTCCGCCGTACTCGGCCACCTGTTCGCCCGCCACCGCTCCGAGTCCCGGAACCGCCACCACAGCGACGAGCGGAACCGTCTGGGCACAGAGTTGCGGCTCGCCGAAGAACAGCGCGACCAGGCCCGTACCCAGGCCGAGACGCTGCGCCGGGAGCGCGACGAAGCCCAGAGCGCCCAGCGCGAACGGGAGATCGCTGCGACCGAACAGAACGCCAGGTTGGAAGCCGCATCCGGGCGGATCGGCGCTTTGGAGGTCGAACTCGACGCCCTCCGAGGCCAGAACCAGAGAGCCGCCACCGATGCGGGGGGACTGAGGAAGTCCCTTGACGAGAGTCGGCAGCGGCTCCGCGATCTGGAGGGGGAACTGACCACCGCCGAAAGGGACAAGGCCGCGCTGGAGGCGGTGGCCGACCAGCGAAAGGAACTCATCGACGAACACAAGGCCGTCATCGAGAAGCTGCGCACCGAGCGGGCAGGGCTGGAGAAGCGGCAGGCCGAAGTGACCGCGATCCAGAAGGAGCTGGACCAGGCCCGCGAGAAGCACAGTCGACTCCAGAGCGACCAGATCAAGTCGGTCGTGGCCGAGATGCTGAGCACGTCGCAGGAGAAGCTGGCGGCGACGGCCAACGAGAGCCTGGGCGGGGCCGCCAAGGCCGTCACCGAGAAGCTTCAGGAGCTGGGCGTACAACTGCGCGAGGTCGACGGCAAGCGCGCCTCGACCGAGGCCAGGCTGGACGAGCAGATCAAGAACCTGGCGAAGGAGAGCCTGGAGAGCCGCAAGCAGACGGCGTCACTGGTGCAGGCACTGCGCAAGTCGCATGTTCGCGGTCAGTGGGGCGAACTCCAGCTCAAGCGGGCCGTGGAGATGGCCAACCTGCGGGAGCGTTGCGACTTCGACCTCCAGGTAGTGGTCAAGGAGGACGGGAAGGTCCTGCGGCCGGACATGGTCGTCAACCTCACCGGTGACAGGCGTGTCGTCGTGGACGCCAAGGTTTCGCTTGACGCGTTCATGTCGGCTCTGGAGGCGACTGAGGAAACCGAGCGGGACCGCCTCATGGGTGAGCACACCCGCCAGGTCCGCGCGCACGTGGACGGGCTCGCGGCCAAGAAGTACCACGACAAGGTCGAAGGCAGCGCTGACTTCGTTCTCATGTTCCTGCCGAGCGAGGCGCTGTTGCAGGCTGCGATGAACCAGGATGCCGGGCTCTACGAGTACGCGCTCGACAAGCGGGTCGTCATCGCTTCCCCGACGGTCCTGGTCTCCATGCTCCGCACCATCGCCCTGTCCTGGAACGAGAAGATGATGCAGGAGAACACGGAGAAGATCCGCAAACTGGGCCGGGAGGTCTACGAGCGCCTCGCCACGTTGAGCGATCACCTCGGTAACCTCGGCCACCACATCGACAAGACCGTGGAGTTCTACGACAAGACGATCGGCTCGCTGGAGGGACGGATTCTGAAGCCCGCACGCGACTTCACCAAGCTCGGTATCCAATCGAACAAGAAACTGGCTGAGCGGAAGCCAGTGGAACGTCAGACACGTGCGTTGGTCGCTCCGGAGCTGGTGCGTGCGGTCACCACGGAGCCTGTCGTGCCTGCCGTCGGAACCGCCCGTCCGGAGACCGAGCAGCTCAACTGAGGAGTGTGCGGCGGAACGGCGCGGCCCTTCCCGGTGGGTTCCGGGGAAGGCCGCGGCCGCGTGCGGTGATCGGTACGTGGCGCGTGATGTACGTCAAGCCGTGGCGGGAGCTAGGGAACCGTCGCCGATCGTCCGTGCCCAAGGACGAGTGGCAAGCGGGTCGGTGTCCAGGATGCCGTGCGGTCGCAGGAACGGGAGGAGGGCGTCGATGTCGGCGGCCTCATCGTTCAAGCTCATCGACGATGTGCTGCGGCCCCTGGAGGACATGGCATGATCATCCAACTTGAGTTCCGCAAGAGCAGCTACACCGCCCAAGGACAGGAGTGCGTTGAAGTTGCCCACTTCCCCGAGAGCTTCCGCGCTAGCTGTACTGACCATGGAGGTTGGTAACACCCACCCCGGCTGACACAAGCGAAGAGGGCCTCCGGTATCGGTGTGGATTGCGAGATCTACCCCGAAGCACCGGAAGGCCCTCGATGCCCCACACTACCCACGCCAACGCCCGCCTCACACCCGCCGGACGCCTGGCCCTGGCCCGCTGCGTCGTCGACCAGGGCTGGCCCCTGCGCCGGGCCGCCGAACGCTTCCAGACCAGCCCCACCACCGCCGAGCGGTGGGCGAGCCGCTACCGCACCCTGGGCGAGGCCGGGATGGTCGATGCCTCCAGCCGCCCCCACCGCAGTCCCCTACGCACCCCCACCCGCCGCGAGCGCCGCGTCATCAAACTCCGCCACCTGCGCCGGTGGGGACCGGCCCGCATCGGCGGCCACCTGGGCATGCACCCCTCGACCGTGCACCGCATCCTGACCCGCTACAAGTGCGCCCGCCTGACCCACACCGACCGGGCCACCGGACGCGCGGTGCGCCGCTACGAACGCTCACGGCCCGGCGAGCTGGTGCACGTGGACATCAAGAAGCTCGGCAACATCCCCGACGGCGGCGGCCACAAGGCGCTGGGCCGGCCCCAGGGCCGCAAGAACCGCTCCAGGGCCGGGTACGCCTACCTGCACAACGCCGTGGACGACCACTCCCGCCTGGCCTACACCGAGATCCTCACCGACGAGAAGAAGGACACCGCCACGGGGTTCTGGAAGCGGGCCCGGGCCTACTTCGCCTCGGCCGGCATCACCGTGGAACGGGTGCTGACCGACAACGGGTCCTGCTACAAGTCCCACGCCTGGCGGGACCTGTTGGCCGACCAGGGGATCAAGCACAAGCGCCCCCGCCCCTACCGGCCCCAGCCCAACGGCAAGGTCGAGCGCTTCAACCGGACCCTGGTCGAGGAGTGGGCCTACGCCCGCCCCTACCGGTCCGAGGCCGAGAAGCGGGAGGCGTTCACCGGATGGCTGCACCACTACAATCACCACCGGTTCCACACCGCCATTGGCGGCCCTCCCGCCTCCCGCGTCACCAACCTCTCAGGTCAGTACAGCTAGCAACGACAGCTGCGCTGCCATCCGCGACTCCAAGCACCCCGACGCCGGACACCTCCCCTTCCCCGCCACCGAGTGGATCGGCTTCCTCTCCGCAGCTCTCTCGCGCTGACCAGTAGACACAACAGTGCCCGGCCGCTGCCTTCCCCTGACAGCGACCGGGCACCCCCGTCTTTCCGCGCTCACCCGCGCTCACCGGGCAGCAGGCACGGGCTTCCCTCCTCCTCCCGCAGCCACCCCTGGTCCACCAGGTATCGGATGACCAGCGCGCCCTCCCACCGGTCCCAGCCAAACACCGCCTCCAGCTCGCGCCAGGTCGGCCCGCGCCCATGAGCCTCCGTGTACTCACCGGCGTAGGCGCACACCCATGGCTCCAGCCCTTGAACGATCCGGTGCGCCCGCATCGCCTGGTTGGTCCTCAGCCTCCGCTGCTCATCCGGCTTCCGGGGCTCCGCACGTCGGGGGCTCGGAACACGCAGCCCCTCAACAGAGGACCGGGCCGCGCGAACGGAGTAGGGAAGTTCCTCCTGGGAGGTCAGGTGCCACCCCTTGCAGGACGGGCACTCGTAGGCCCGACGCGGCATCCGGTTCGATCGATCCCTCCCGTAACGGCGGATGGTGGCCAGGGCGAGCTGGGCGCTGACCTGGTCCTTGAACCAGCGCTTGCCACAGCTGCGCGGACGTGCAGCGCGCGGCGGACGGGTGGTGCTCCTGCGGGAACGTGCGTGCAGTCGGCTCACGAGGGGTCCTCCTGGTCTACCGGTGCCGGTGGCGCACCGGACGCCGTGGTGTGGGAGGCGGGCGGCTGTCCGCCCGCGCCGTTGAGAGGACAGTAGCCAGAAAGCCCTGAAACCAATACGCCAAGGAGCGATAAGCCCGGTTATCAAAAGATGGACCATAAGAGTGGAGATTCTGCTCTAGAGTGGCCTCACCCCCTCCCCCGCCCCCAGCACAGAGAGCGAGGAAGCACCGGATGCCGTCGTCACCCCCGTTGCTCTCCCTGTCCGACATCGCCACCCTCGCCCGTGTCCAGCGCCCGGTGGTCTCCACCTGGCGGCGCCGCTACCCGGACTTCCCGGCTCCCGTCGCGGAGAGGGGCAACCGCACCTGGTTCGACGGCCGCACGATCGCCGACTGGCTCACCACCACCGGCCTGGGCAACACCCCCGCCGGCGAGATCGGCCCGGAACTGGTCGCGCACGGCCTCGTCCGCCTCGCCGAGGAGATCGGCGTACAGCGCCTCGTCTCCGTGCTCGGCGCGCTGCTGTGCCTGCACCACATGGACGAGAAGCCGCTCGCCGACATCACAGAGGACGCGCTGCTCGACCGGGTGGAGCGCATGGATCCCGAGGACGAGTTCTTCCGGCGGGAGCTGGTCGAGGATCCCGCTCTCTCTGCCCGCCTGGCGCCCCTGGCCGAAGAGCTGGTCGAGGCCGCCTACACCCCCGGCGGCGCCCACGAACACCTCATGGCCCATCGGCACCGCCTCGGCCTTACCGGCCCCGACACCGGTTCCCTCTCCCCCGGACTGCGCCGCCTGATCGTGCGCGTTGCCGACCCGCTGGGGCGCGTCCGCGATGACGGCACCCTCACCGTCGCCGACCCGCACGCGCTGTGCGGGGACCTGCTCCACGACGTCGTGGCCGCGCTCGACGATCCCTCCGACACCACGGCCCTGGCCGCGGAGCGCAGCGCCTTCCTGGCCCGGCTCACCCGCCGCCGTCTGGAGCTGTCCGGGGTTCCCGAACTCGGCCTGGACGTGCAGGAGGGTGACGAACTGGAGGAGCGGCTGGCCGACCCCGACCTGATCGTGACCACCCTGCCCTACCAGGCCGGGGAGAGCCGTTCCAGGGCCCGGGTCCTAGAGGAGGTGGAGTCCATCGGGGACTTGCTCGGCGAGGGCTGCACGGCGGTGGTCGTCGGCCCCGCCGACGCCCTGGTCGGAGAGCTGGACGCACGCGAGGCGCAGATCCGCTCACGCCTGCTGCGCAGCGGCCTGGTCGAGTCGGTCACCACCCTCCCCGGCGGCGCCGACCCCTACCGGCCCGGCTACGGGTGCGCTATGTGGACCCTGACCCGGGAGCCGGTGTCCGCCGCGCGCGGCCGGGTGCTCATCAGCGACATCGGTGCCCGTTCCCTGGAGTCGGGCGTCGGGGAGGCCCTAGCCGAGGACATCCTGCTCTGGCGGCGCGAGGGACACCACCTGGGCGGCCACGACCCCCGGTACGGCCTGTCGGTGACCGTCAAGGACTTGGAGGAGCGGTTCGGCGCTCCCCTCGTGCCCCCGGGGCCACCGGTCTCGCGGATCCTGTCCCGCACTGCTCGCGACCGTCCGGCCTTGATCGCCGAGGCCGAAGCACGCCTGTCCGAGGCGGAGAGCGAGGCGCGGTCGCATGCGGACGCGCGCGGCCCGCTGCGCGGCGGGCTGGTGCGCCGGGTGGGTCCCGCACCGGAGCGGGTCACCGTGGGAAACTTGGTCAGACAGAAACGGATCGTTCCGGTCAAGGGGCACCGGATCGCGGCCGAGCACATCGAACCTCGGGGGCAGTTCCCCGTTCTCGGCCCGGACGAGGTGCTGGGCCGGGCACCGCGCGACGGCCGGTGGATCGACCAGGTCGTGTTCGCGGTGGAGTACCCGCACGCGGCCCTGACCGAACCGGGCGACGTGGTGTACACGACCGGCCCGGAGTTCGGGGCGATGATCGACCACGAGGGCTCCTCGGTGGTGGCCTTTCCCGCCCGGATCCTGCGGGTGAACTGCGAGGCCAGGCGGGCGCTCACCCCCCGGGTTCTGACGCTGCTGCTGGAGGGGGCCTCCTCCGCGCAGCGACCGGCGAGGGCGGTCCGCGCCCCGCGCGGGGTCGGGGAGATCGCCCTGCCCGACCTGCACCCGGAGGAGGTGGCCCGGCTGGACGCAGTGCTCGCCGGGGCCGAACGCAGACGCGCGCTGCTGGACGAGCAGTACGCCGAACTCGACACGATCCGGCGGTTGAGCTCCGCCGGGTTCAGTGACGGGACGCTGGCCGTCCCTACTACCTGACAGACTCTTCCGCGTATCCCCGCTGTTTCGGCTCCGCCCTCCCCTGGTGTGGCCGCGCCGCCGGGCAGCACCACAACCCAGAAGGAACACAGAGCACATGCCGCCACGCAAGCGCGCCAGCACCCAGCAGGGTGAGCTGTTCAGCGCCTCCACCCCCCAGGAGATCCGGGCCATCCTGTGGAAGGCCGCTGACCAGCTGCGCGGGTCCATGGACGCCGCCCAGTACAAGGAGTTCGTGCTGGGACTGGTCTTCCTCAAGTACGTCACGGACGCCTTCGACGAGCGCCGCCGGGAGCTCGTCACGGAACTGGAGGAGGAGGGCATCCCCGAGCACCGCCGGGCGGCCTTCCTAGAGGATCAGGACTCCTACATCGAGGAGAACGTCTTCTGGGTGCCGGAGAAGGCGCGGTGGAAGTACATCGCCGACAACGCCGCCAGCACCCCCGAGGGGGTCGGCAAGGTCATCGACGACGCCATGGGCGAGTTGATGAAGGAGAACAAGGCGCTCACCGGTGTGCTGCCGCAGATCTTCAACCGCGACAACGTGGACCAGAAGCGGTTGAAGGGGCTGGTTGACCTCATCAGCGATGCCCGGTTCGCGGGCGACGGGGAGAAGACCGCGCAGGACGTGCTGGGCGAGACCTACGAGTACTTCCTGGAGCAGTTCGCGCGGGCCGAGGGCAAGCGGGCCGGTGAGTTCTACACGCCCAAGAGCGTGGTGGAGCTGCTGGTGGAGATCCTGGAGCCCTACGAGGGCCGGGTCTACGACCCGTGCTGCGGGTCGGGCGGCATGTTCGTGCAGGCGCACAGGTTCGTCGAGCACCACGGCGGGCGCGACCGCACGCACGACATCGCGGTCTACGGCCAGGAGGCCAACGAGCGCACGTGGCGGCTGGCCAAGATGAACCTGGCCATCCACGGCATGGACCCCGAGGGCGTCGGGAAGCGCTGGGCGGACACGTTCGCAGACGACAAGCTGCCGGACCTGAAGGCCGACTTCGTGATGGCCAACCCGCCGTTCAACCTGCACCCGTGGGAGCGGAGGACCGAGGACAAGCGGTGGAAGTTCGGTGTTCCGCCGACGAACAACGCCAACTACGCCTGGTTGCAGCACATCATCTCGAAGATGGGCGATCGGGGTACGGCGGGAGTGGTCCTGGCCAACGGGTCGATGTCGTCGCAGTCCTCAGGTGAGGGTGAGATCCGCAAGGCGATCATGGACGCGGACCTGGTGGCGTGCATGGTGGCGCTACCGGGGAACCTGTTCCGGACCACGGCGATCCCGGCGTGCCTGTGGTTCCTGACCAGGGACAAGGGTGTGCAAGGCGCCAAGGCGACCAGTGACCGGCGCGGCGAGGTGCTGTTCATCGACGCCCGGGAGATGGGCGAGATGGTCAACCGCACCGAGCGGGTGTTCTCCGCTGACGACGTCGCGAAGGTCGCGGACACCTTCCACGCCTGGCGCGGCACAGAGTCCGCCAGGAAGAAGAAGCTGACCTACGAAGACGTTACCGGCTTCGCCTACTCGGCCAAGCTCCAGGAGATCGCTAAGCACGAGTACGTACTCACTCCGGGGCGGTACGTGGGAGCGGCCGAGATCGAAGAGGACCCGGACGCCGAACCGCTGGACGAGAAGATCGCCCGTCTGGCGGAGGAGCTCTTCGAGCACTTTGATGAGTCCAAGCGCCTTGAGGGTGTTGTCCGCGAGCAGCTCGGGAGGATCGGATGAGCGAGTGGAAGAACGTCACCTTCGAGAGCCTTTCCTCTTCGGACCACGCTTCCTTCGCCATCGGGCCCTTCGGATCCAAGGTGACGACGAATGACTACACCGAACAGGGCGTCCCATTCATTCGAGGGATCAACCTTGCCAACGGTGTTTTTCATGACGACGACTTCGTTTTCATCTCCGAGGGCAAGGCGGACGAGATCATCCCAGCCAACGTGACCCCTGGGGATCTGGTTTTCACCCGGAAGGGAACCATCGGCCAGGTTTCGATGATTCCTAGGAATCCCCGATTTAGCAGATACGCGATTTCAGGCAGCCAGGTCAAAGCTCGACTCAATCCCGACGCAGCGATCCCTGAGTTCTACTACTACTGGTTCACCTCGCCCCGGGGGCGCCAGAGTATCCTCGCCCACGCTGTAACCACCGGAGTCCCCAGCCTGGCGAATTCCCTGACCACCATCAAGAACCTACAGGTCCCCCTTCTTCCTGTGAGCGAACAGCGAGCCATCGCCAATGCCCTTGGCGCGCTGGACAACAAGATCTCAGCCAACGAGCGCATCACCGAAACTTCCCTAGATCTAGCCGAGAAGATCTATCTTAAGCACTCAACCTCTCCCGACTGGAGAAGCACAGCTCTCGACTCAGCAGCAAAATGGCTCTCCGGTGGGACCCCGAAGACGAATAAAGAGGAATTTTGGGGCGGGAATATTCCTTGGATCTCAGCCAAAAGCCTAAAGTCACCCATGATTAGCAAATCTGAACGCAATCTAACTACGCTCGGAGCCCAATCCGGAACACGCATGGTCGGAAAGGACTCCGTAATCTTCGTTGTGCGCGGTTCCAGCCTCAAGGAGGAGTTCCGCGTCGGCATCACACAGCGAGACGTAGCCTTCGGCCAGGACTGTAAAGCACTCGTAGCCCACGGGGACATCGAACCGCACACACTCTTCCACGCCATCCGAAGCCGGACTCCAGAAATTCTGAACATGGTGGACGAAACTGGAATCGGCGCAGGACGACTCTCTACCGACCTCATCTCCAAACTTGAAATCCGTGTTCCCTCCAGCCTTGGAAATGAGACTTCAACAAGGCTTCGTCTGCTCGATGAGCAGGCAGCTAACAGTCAAAGCGAATCCCGCACCCTCGCCGAACTGCGCGACACCCTTCTCCCCCAACTGATGTCAGGAAAGCTTCGCATCAAGGACGCTGAGAAAATGGTGGAGGACAACGTATGACACCCCCCAGACCCGGCGACGCCGCCACCTCTGACACCTCCGAAGCTCCCGCCGTCCCCGCCGACTCCGGCAGGATGACCGAGGCCGACTGGGAGCAGCATGCTCTCGACGAACTCGGAGAGCTCGCCTGGCGGCCCGCCCCCGGCCGTGAGTTCTCCCCCGAGCCCGAGGGCCAGCGCCGGGTCTGGGACGACCTCATCCTCCACAACGACCTGCGCGACGCCGTGGAACGACTCAACCCCGAGCTCACCCCCTCCGCGGTGGACCAGGTCATGACCACCGCCACCACCCCCCAGTCGCGCGAGCCGCTCCCCGAGAACCACCTCGCCCACGGCTTCCTCACCTCCGGCATCCGCCTCACCTACACCGACGACTTCGGCGCCGAGCACTCCCCCACCGTCCGCCTCGTGGACTTCCGCGACCCGCAGGCCAACACATTCCGCGCGCTCAACCAGGTGCGCCTGGTCGACGGCGACCACGAGCGCCGCTTCGACGTGGTCCTCTACGTCAACGGCCTCCCCCTCGCCGTCATCGAGCTCAAGAACGGCTCCGACTCGCGCGCCACCCTCGCCAGGGCCCACGCCCAGCTGGGCACCTACGCCGAGGAGTTCCCGGCCGCGTTCCGCTACAACGTACTGTGCCTGGTCTCGGACGGGGTCACCGCCAAGTACGGCACGCCGTTCACGCCCTTCGAGCACTTCGCGCCCTGGAACGTGGACGGCGAGGGCAACCCCCCAGGCAGCCCCGACTCCGAGTACGGCGAGTACTCCGAGTTCGGCGCCGAGAAGCCCGACGCGCTAACTCTGGCCCTGCACGGGCTGTTCGACCAGGCCCGCTTCCTGGACCTGGCCCGCAACTTCGTCAACTTCACCAGCAGCGGCAGCCGGCACGGCAAGCGCGTGGCCAAGGCCCACCAGTACTTCGCGGTCAACAAGGCCCTCAAGGCCGTGGTCCGCGCCTCCCAGACCAACGGGCAGGCGGGCGTGGTCTGGCACACGCAGGGGTCGGGCAAGTCCGAGGAGATGGTGTGCCTGAGCGGCCTGGTGGCCCGCGAACCGTCGCTGAACAACCCCACCGTCGTAGTCGTCACCGACCGCAACGACCTCGACGACCAGCTCCTCGGCACCTTCCAGGCCAGCCGGGAGCTGCTGGGCGCCGACCCTGTCCAGGCCGATACCCGCCAGGAACTGCGGCAGCTGCTGGCCAACACCAACACCGGCGGGATCGTCTTCACCACGCTCCAGAAGTTCGGGCGCACCAAGGCCGAGCGCGAATCCGGGGCCGACCACCCCCTGCTGTCCGAGCGGCGCAACATCCTCGTCATCGTCGACGAGGCCCACCGCAGCCACTACGACAACCTCGACGGCTACGCACGCCACCTGCGCGACGCGCTGCCCCACGCCACCCTCCTGGCCTTCACCGGGACCCCGCTCTCCAAGGCCGACGCCAACACCCGCGAGGTGTTCGGCGCGGGCGAGGACTACATCGACGTCTACGACCTGCGGCGCGCGGTCGAGGACGGGGCGACCGTCCGCGTCTACCACGAGCCGCGGCTCATCGATGTCTCCTTGCCCAAGGACATCGACCCCGCCGACCTGGACGAGCAGGCCGACACGCTCACCGCCGCCATGGACGACGCCGAGCGCCGCAGGGCGATGCGGGCCGCCATGCAGATGACCAACATCTACGGAGCTCCTGACCGGGTGGCCAAACTCGCCCAAGACCTGGTCGACCACTGGGAGGAGCGCTCGAAGCTGGTCCGCCCCTACCTGGGCAGCCCGGGCAAGGCCATGCTGGTGTGCGCCAACCGCGAGGTGTGCGTGCGGATGTTCGACGCCCTGGCCGAGCTGCGCCCGGGCTGGGTGGGCACTGGTCCCGACACGGGAGTGATGAAGGTGGTCTTCCACGGCGAACCCGCCGACTCCCCCGAGCTCAAGGCCCACGCCATGCGGCCCTCCGGGCACAGGGTCGTCCAGGCCCGAGCCAAGGACCCCGACGACGAGCTCCAGCTGCTCATCGTGCACTCCATGCTGCTGACCGGGTACGACGCCCCGCCGATCCACACCATGTACATGGACCGATCCATGAGCGGAGCGAACCTGATGCAGGCCCTGGCCCGCGTCAACCGGCGATTCCGCGACAAGCAGGACGGGCTGCTCGTGGGCTACGCCCCGCTGTCCGAGAACCTGCGCAAGGCCCTGGCCGAGTACTCGCCCGGCGACCAACGGGACAAGACCCTGGGCAGGGACATCGATCGGGCCATCACCGAGGTCCGCAACGAGTACGAGACCATCTGCGGTCTGCTGTCGGGGATCGGCTGGCGCAGGCTCCTGACCGCGAGCGGCGACCACTCCCGACTGCGGGCGCTGAAACTGGTCTCCGACCACCTAGTCTCCCGTGAGGCCCAGCGCAAGCCCGAGGACGGGAACGGCAAGTCCCTGTCGCAGCGCTTCCGTGAAAGCGCAACCAAGCTGGAGCGCTTCCACCAGCTGTGCGCGATGAGCTCGCAGATCAGCAAGCGGTTCGGTGACCTGGAGCACTGGCGCCGCGACATCGCCTTCTTCGTGGAGGTGCGCGCCTGGGTGGTCAAGCTGGAGGCCGCCAACCGTGAGGCCCGGGGTGAGGCGCTGCCCGCCGAGATCAGCATGTACCTGTCGCAGCTGGCGGCCTCGGCGGTGGACGCCGAGGAGATCACCGACCTGTACGCCGAGTCGGGTCTGGGCCGGCTGGACATCACCCGGCTCAACGAGGTCCAGCTGCGCCGCCTCCAGGCCTCGGAGACCCCCAACCTGGCGGTGGAGGCGCTGCACCGGCTCGCCCAGGAGAAACTGCGCGAGGCCACCCGGTACAACGCCATCAGCCGGGAGCGCTTCACCGAGCGGCTGGAGGCGCTCATGATCCGCTACATGCGCGAGCAGCTCACGAGTGCCCAGGTGCTGGCCGAGCTGTTCGCCTTGGCGCAGGACGCCGTGGCCGAGTTCCAACGGGGCGATCGCTTCGACCCCCCGCTCAATCACCGGGAGCTGGCCTTCTACGACGCCGTGTGCAAGAGCGAGAGCGCCCGGAAGCTGATGAAGGACGAAGTCTTGGCCGACATCGCCCGTGCCCTGGTCAAAGACGTTGCCAAAAACCTAAGCACCGACTGGCTCTCGCGCGAGCCGGTGCGGGCCAAGCTGCGCAGTCGGGTACGCCGCCTGCTGGCCAAGTTCAACTATCCGCCGGACCAAGAGAAGAAGGCGATCGAGGACGTCATCAAGCAGATGGAGGAGCTCGCCGGACTGGACGCGCCCACCGCCGCCCGGCGCTGAGCACCGCCCGTAGGCCCTGACGAGGCTGGGAAGCCTGGGGAGGGCTCATCGGCCTCTTGCGTGCGCGCGAGAGGCCGGTGACGTACGCACCACCCCATGCGTTTCAACTTTCTCTGATAACCCCTCTTGCCAATCCACAGGCTTCTCCTTCATGCGTGTCGAGCCGCATGCTGGATCTAGCCAGCGCACGACGGCCCGGCCCGGGTGGGCGCACGGCGACCATCCGGACGCGGCCACCCCGGCCGCCACTTCCCCCGTTGGAGGAGACCCCTCGTGAAGAACCTCAAGCCCGCCCTCAACGGCGCCCTGTTCGTGGTCCTGCTCACGCTCGCCACCGGCTGCGCCGACGCGCCCGACGAGAACCAGATCGTGGACCTGGAGCCCGTGCAGGACTCCGCCGAGTCCCCTGCCGCGCAGGAGGAGGCCACGGAGTCCGCCGAGGAGGAGGCCCCCAGCGCGGTCGAGGAGGAGTTCGGCTCCGAGTACACCTACGCCGACGGCCTCACGGTCCGGCTGGCGGGCGTCGAGCGCCGCGTCTCCGGCGAGTGGGACATGCCGGAGAGCACCCCGTACGTGTACTTCGACGTGCAGTTCGACAACACCACCGGCGCCCCGGTCGACCTCACCTACCTCTCGGTCTACTGCCAGGTCGGCGAGGAGGGCCGCACCGCCGAGGACGTGTACACCGACCAGACCGGCACCGGGTTCACCTCGGCGGTCATGGACGGGCGCACCGCCACCGCGGGTTTCGGCTGCGCGCTCCCAGAGGAGGAGTCCTACCTCCAGGTCGAGTTGACGCTCAGCGACTGGGAGGAGGCGGACGACTACGTGCGCGAGACCGTCTACTTCGTCGGCGACGTCGCCTGAACCGCCCCAGCCATCCCGCCCACCGCGCGGGGCGGCCACCTCTTCCGCATCGAAGGTCCACCGCCCTCGGCCCCCGACCACACACCAGCGAGGAGACGCACCGCCGTGGCAACCCAGAAGTCCAAGAAGCAGAAGCAGCCGCCGACGACCCGCAAGACCTCCCTCTACCGGCTCACCGACGACGGAACTGCAGACCTGCGGTCCCTGGTGCGCCCCCGTTACCTGGACCGTGACGGGTTCCAGGCCCGCGAGGTGGAACACGGACCCGTCCGGGGACTGCTGGTGACCGGAACGGTCAGCCCGGGCCCCGCCGACTGGTGTGCGACGCTGGCCGACCTCACCGGCCTGGCGGTGGCCGAGGAGAACCGCACCTCGTTCGGACTGCTGCTCGTCCGTACCGAGCGCTACGTCTACGCCGTCAGCCACGGCATGGGACACCTCATGGTCGAGCCCGTCCGCATCGACCCCGGCTTCGGCATCCACTTCGCGGTGCGCTGTCTGGACAAGGACGGTGTCACCCGGGTCCGCCGACAGGTCATGGACGCGCGCGGACGCAGTGACGAGAACTCCGTCGCCTCCGGCGAGCACATCCGCGGCTTCGGTATCGAGGAGTTCGGGGAGATCGTCAGCCACATCGCCGGGAAGATCAGCGGGGTCGACCTGACCTTCACCAGCGACGGTGAGCGTTCCGCCCACATCACCGGCAACGACCGGTCGGTCAAGCTGCGTCTGGGGCGGGCACCGGAGGATCTGATCCGCGACCTGCACGCCATCGAGGAGGTGTGCGACCGGCCCGACCCTCTGCCGGAGTTCGAGTTCATCACCCACGTACTGCCGTTGCGGGGCAAGTCGGACCTGGCCCGGCACCTGGACGAGCGCCTCGACGCGATGTTGGGAAGCGGCGATCTCGGCCGGGTCGCCCTGGCCGTGCCGTCCGAGTGCAGGGAAGGCTTCGACGCGGCCGAGATCTTTCGGGTCAAACTGACCGGCCGTACGCGGAACCTGTCCGAACTCGACGCTGACGTTCTCACGTTCCCCGTCCGCGAACGTCCTGCGGGAGAGCGCCTGAGCGCGCTGCGCAAGGGCAAGATCCAGTTGTTCTCGGACACCGAGGCCAAGGAGACGCTCAGTGGCGAGGTGTCCGCCTTCCGGTGGCTCACGGCGGAGGTCACCGAGGACAACGTCCACTACTTCCTGTGGCAGAGCCAGTGGTACGAGGTGGGCGCCGAGTACCTGAAGACGGTCAGGCAGCGGGTCACCGAACTCCTCACCCGGTCCAGCAGTGTCACCCTGCCACCCTGGCCCAAAGGCAAGGACGAGGGGTTCTACAACAAGGAGACGGCCGCCAAGCAGAAGGGCTACGTCCACCTGGACAAAAAGAACGTGCACACCGCACGGCTCAACGGCGGCGGTTGGGAGGTCTGCGACGTGCTCGGCCCCGACGGACAGCTGATCCACGTCAAGAAGGCCCCCTCCGGCACCGCCCCGCTCAACCACCTCTTCGCCCAGGCGAAGATGTGCGTCGAGACGCTCAGGTACGACACCGAGGCCCGGCAGAAGTTCGTCGAGAAGCTCGACGAGCTCGCCGCCGACCACTCGGCCGACCGGAGCTTCAAGGAACCGACCGTGGTCCTCGGCATCCTCCTCAAGGAGGGGGAGCCGGTGACCGTGGACTCGCTCTTCTCCTTCGCCCAGATCTCCCTGCTGCACACGGACAACGTCCTCAGGGGCCTGGGCACGAGGCTGGAGGTCGTTTCCATCGGCAGATGAGGCAAGGAGCGGTCCGGTTCGTCAGCTCGACATCCGTGACGTGGACCATCGGCTGCTCCTTTACGGGATTGCGGAGGACTCCAAAAGTCTCTCCTCTCACCGCTCAGGGCTGTAAGAGTGGAAAGCGGCACCCCATCCCGGCCCTTGTCCACGAGCTTCCAGGAGGCCAACGTGCACTACTTCGTCACGCGAACCCACGTCTGGATGAAAGATCAGCAGTTGGCCTGTTACCGAGAACCGGTTCTCAACGAGCGACCTCCTGGAAAACCCGTGAACCCACCTACACACCATAGATCCAAGCACAAAGTCCCTGGATTTTCCTGAAGAATTGAGCTAGAGCAACGATCCTCAATGCCCTTGCCGGCCCATCCGAGCCGTAGCCTCATCCAGTTGACTGCGGCAGATGATAGAAAGTCGTCGGATTTCACGGAGAGGACCCTCTTGACCATCGAACCCACTGAAGAACAGCGGGCCGCTCGGGACACCTTCGCCGAAGGCCGAGAACTGGCGCTCATTGCCGGCGCAGGCACCGGCAAGACCTCCACCCTGGCTCTGATGGCGGAGGCCGCCCCACGTCGGCGCGGCCTGTACATCGCCTTCAACCGGGGGATCGCCAACTCGGCCGCAGCGCTCTTCGACGGAAGGGTTCAGTGCAGGACCGTTCACCAGCTCGCCTTCCATGCGGTCGGCAAGAAGTACGGCCAACGCCTCAACGCTTCCCGTATCCCCGCTCGGGAGACAGCCCGGATTCTCGGCATCGATCGGGATCTGGACGTCGACGGAAAAAGCATCGACCTCTTCCACCAGGTCCGTTTGGTCCGGGGCATGGTACGACGCTTCTGCTATTCCGCGGACCCGCACCTCATGGCCCACCACATGGAGCACATCAACGGTCTGGACGACACATCGAATGACGACGTCGCCGTGGCACTACTCCCCTTCGCTCAGCGAGCGTGGGAGGACCTCCAGCTCCCCGAGGGACGGCTCAGGTTCGAACACGACCACTACCTCAAGATGTGGGCACTGACCGAGCCCGACCTGAAAGCGGACTTCGTCCTGCTCGACGAGGCGCAGGACACCAACTCCGTGTTCGAGAAGGTCTTCCTAGCCCAGGACTCCCAACGAGTGTGCGTCGGTGATCCCGCCCAACAGATCTACGCCTGGCGTGGGGCCCGCGACATCATGTCCGGTTTCCAGGCCGAGCACCTTCACCTCACCCGTTCCTTCCGCTTCGGTCAGCCCATCGCCGACGTCGCCAACCGTTGGCTCGAATACGCCGAATCTCCTATGCGGCTGACCGGACACGGCCCCGCCCCCACCCGGGTCTCTCCCCTCGCCGAGCCGGACGCGGTGCTATGCCGGGGCAACGCGGACGCGCTCAAGGAGGTCGTGGACTACCTGGGACGAGGGGTCCCCGTGGCACTGGCGGGCGGCGGCCATGCCTTGGAGTCCATCGCCGAGGCCGCCGATCAGCTCAAAGCCGGACAGCGAACATACCATCCCGACCTGTTCCTCTTCCGTACCTGGCAGGAGGTCCAGGACTTCGTCGAATCCGACCCCGATGGCCAGCAGTTGCGGCCGTTGGTGAAGGCCGTCGACACCTTCGGTACCAAGGTGATCCACAGCGCGGTGAAGCAACTGTCCGACGAGCAAAACGCCCAGGTCACAGTGTCGACCGCCCACAAAGCCAAAGGTCGCCAATGGGACTCGGTCCGCATCGGGGAAGGCTTCGCCCGCCCTCCCAAGGACGAGGACGGTGTTCAGTTGCCGATGCTCGCGGCCGAGGCCCGACTGATCTACGTCGCGGTGACCCGTGCACGCCACGGCCTCGATATCGGTGCACTCGACTGGCTTGACGCCTATGAGGCAGCCATCTCAGGCCCCGATCAACGCGGATACCTCAATGGGCGACCAATGATCGACCTGCCGCTGACCACACAGTTAAGGTTCAGCGCCTCACCGGTGTCGGAATTCCTCGCGCAGCACCTGCCCTACCACAGCACCATCATCCGCGAGTACCAGAAGTACGTCGACACGCTGCCGCACCCCGCACAACCCATGAACGTGCGGCGCCCCAACTGGGCGAACCTCGGACGCGCCATCGACTACCGTCTCCGGCTCTCGTTCGGCGGCGACCTGGGCGGTGCGGTCACCCTCGGCATCGATGCCCTTGGCAGCCCGGCAGATCTGCCCGGCGCGCCCGGGGCGGAGAGCTGCAAGGCTCTGCACACAGCCGGTCTGAGGCTGCTGGAGATCATTGGGGACCATCGGATCGGCGTGGTCCATCTGGACGACGCCGAGCTCACCCGTCTCTGTTACGTCGCGGGTTTCTTCGAGGACATCATGCGCAACGGAGTGGTCAGCCGTCAGAGCATGCTCGCTTCGGCCTCCCCGGGTACGGTTCTCGCCGACCTCGTCGACTCGGTTCCCTCCTACGTCGTGGACGACATCGCCGACCAACTACGGCTCTCACAGGGGCCCCTGTCCTCTTTCCAAGGGTCCGCCCGCTACAACGCACGTGGACCGGTGAACGTGTGCGGACCGGTATTCACGGGCAGCTCCGACATCGGCGGGGCCGACGCCGACTTCATCCTGGACGGCCTTCTCCTGGATTGCAAGGCCACGACCCGCCCCCGCCACGTGGGCCGCGAAGAGGTCTACCAACTCGCCGGATACCTGCTGCTCGACTATGACGACGCGTACCGCATCGACCGGGTCGGGCTGTATCTGTCGCGGCAAGGGGGACTCATCACCTGGGATGTCAACGAGTTCCTCCGCAGGCTCGGAGCACCGGCACCGCTGCCTCGCCTCCGCACCGAGTTCCGGAGCCATCTACAGCGCCGACGTCGGACTCCGACAGGTTGAAGGCGTCATGCCTTCTTGATACGTGGCCGAATTAAGTCAGCGGAGAGCGAGCCGACATACCGATCGGTGGCCCCCCAATCCATCCCCGTACCATAACACCGCAAGAGCGAACGAGATCGGCGGACATGATCCGCCCAGAGAAAAAGGAACACCGTGCGGATGTAGTGCCTCTCAAGTAGCCGAAGCGATCGGGGATATGAGGCGCGACCTTGTCCACAGGGACGATATAGCGCAAGACCGAGATATGGAGCATGCGGCCACTGCTCCCCTCGCGCCTGCCCCGGAAGGGCCAAACCAGCTGAAATCCCGCTCCCTGTGGTGCACCCGTAAGGGTGCACCAAACAGGCCGACGGTGTGCACCCTCCGGGTGCACACCTCCCAGCGGAACCCGGGACAACACGGCGCAACCGGGTGAGCAGCACCGCCACTGCCTGCGGATTCTCGCGTTTACGCAGGTCAGCCCACTCCTCCACCAGCATTCAAGTCCCGTCACTCACCCCAGAGGCACAAGCCCCTGACCAGCGCAGACGCGCAAGGGTCGGGGGCTTTTGCGTTGCCGGGGGTGCACCGGCGGGTGCACGGGGCCGACAATCCGGGTCGGTGAATGCGCACCACCCATCCCGTCACTCACGCCCGGACGGGGTGCACCCGGACGCACGGACCAAGCTGCGGCAACGCAGCACAACCCCGCGATCGCCACTGGGTCAGCCTCGGGGGCGCGCCGGCACTGGACGATTCGGGGTGGAGGCCCTGGTGTCGAACCTCGTACTCGCCAGTGTGCGCTCCGCCAGGGTGATCAGGTCGAGCACATCCCGGGCCAGGTAGGCGGTCGCACCCCGTTCGATCGACTTGGTCTGGAGGATCCCTGCCTGGCGCAGCTCGTCCAAGGCCGCGCTCGCCGCCGGGAACGAGACACCGAGGATCCTCGCCAGGGTCGTTGCCGTGACCACTGGAGCCTCGGGCAGCCGCCCCATCAGGCGTGCCACGGCCGAGTCCGCACGCGGCACGGCGCGCCGCCCGAGGGACTCCCGGTGAGCTGACAGCTGTTCGTTCCACGAAGTGCGGAGATCGTCTATCTGTCCAATGAGCGCCACCGACTGTTCGACAGCGATGGCGCATGCCTGGACGAAGGTCTCCAGCCACACGTTGATCGATGCGTTCGCCTCCGCGCTCCCTGCCGGCGCGTCGTGTCGATAGGCGCCGAGCCCATCGACGTAACGGTCCCGCAGAGTGGCGAGCACGAGACTGATCGGAAGGACTGCGTCCTCGGTCAGCCCGCGTCGTGCCAGCACCGTGTGGATGAGGGCGCGACCCACGCGCCCGTTGCCATCGGTGAACGGGTGGATCGTCTCGAACTGGGCATGGACGACGGCGGCTTGGATCAACGAGGCGTGTGCCGCCCCGTTCATGTAGTCGAGGAGATCGGCCATCAAAACGGGAACCCTGTTGGGGGCCGGGGGGACGAAGTCGGCTTCGACGGGGTTCCAGTTCGACCCGCCGATCCAGTTCTGCGCTGTGCGCAGCCCGTGGTGGTGGGGCTGGTCGGGAAGCAGCGACCTGTGGAGTTCGACGATGTGGTCGACCGTCAACGTGTCCGCTTCGACGAGTTCGGTCGTCGATCGGCGAACGACCGTCATGTTGTTGGCCACGAGTTGAGCCTGTTCACTGACCCCGCGAACTGCTTCCGACTGACCGAGTTCTGCGAGTGCGATCTGTTGCGCCGACGGTGCGATGCCCTCGATCCGCGAACTGGCGATGGCCTCCGAGCGCAGGAGGAAGCGCGCGATGCCGGCCAGGTTCTCCGCGTTCGGGCCGTTGAGAGCGCGGATGCTGCGCTCGACCGTGTTGACACTTCGTGAGAGAGTTCCGCCGACCGCCAGGGCAAGGCCGTCGATACCGTCGGGGACGTAGCGCTGGTAGGGCCCGGAGAGCCGTGCCGAGCGCGGCACCCCGGAGCCGACACCGGACTCCCAGTGCGCCCCCTCCCATGTGGCCATCAGTGTTTCCTTTCATCGAACCACCATCCATCAAAGGATAACAAGCGAAGCTTTGATGGATGGGGGCTTCGTTCAAGGATTCTCCTGGCCGCTGCGGCCCCACTCCAGCGAGGACCACGAGTCCGCCACAGGATCCACGGGACGGCCCTCCGGGTCGACCCCCTGGTGCACCCGCGCGGGTGCACCACAGCGGTCGCGAGCGTGCACGCCAACCGACGCCGGGGCCGTCGGCGAACCGGTCGCGCGATCCGGCCGGCACGAGGCCGACCCGCGGGACCGCGCCCTCGGTCGCCCTCGGTCGCCCTGGCCGTGAACCGGAGAGCGCTTCCCATACGCCCGTCGCCGTCCGTGAACGGACGGATCGTCTCGACACTGCGCACGAGGACCGGACCGGTCCCTGCGCGCACGCCGATGGCGGCCCGGAATCCTCCTGTGTGCTGCCCGTGCACACAGGCGGTTCCGGACCACTACGGCTGCCTGCGGCAGAGCCTTCGCCGGGGCCCTGCCGTGGGGGCGTCCGGTCTCGGGGACGAACGTCCCTCTCGCTGGCGCGCAACCGTGCCTTCACCGCGGGCGGCCACCGTGCCCTGTGACCGGTGCGGCGATGTCACGGTTCCTCGACCGCTTCCGGGGCCCACCCACCGTGGCGCTCCGGGAGCGGCGTGCCCGACTCCCACGGGCTGCCGCCGATGCGTTCCTCCGCCCTGTCGGATTGCGCATCGGGAGAGGGGGGTCGTCGCCTGTCGACCGTTTCCCCGCGGTCGGTGGACCGGGGGCGGTTTCCGAGCGGTGTGACGGTGGGGGGTCCCCGGGCCCTGTGGTCCGTGTCCCCCTCCTGATCCCGGTGGCTGCCCGGAGTGGTCGGGCGGTCGATCCGTTCCCCCCGCTGGGAACGGACCCTCGCGCCGCCGCTCCGGAGCCGACCACGGGGATCGAGGCCTCGGACACGGACGTCGTCGGCTCCCCCCGTCCCGGGGACGGTGTCTCCGGAAAGGGCGGGGCCTCCTGCGGATCGGGTCTGTGAAGGGTTCTGGGCGTCCTCGTCATGGACGGCGACGCCGTCCCCGGGCGTGCCCGGGCCCGCGGCTCCGTGCCGGGGGTCGTCCGGGAGGCCGGCCGACCCGGAGGTCGGGTCCGGGGTCCGCGGCGTGCTGTGGTCGACCACCACCACCGGCGGGTCGTCCTCGACGTCGAAGCGCCGCCAGGCCGCGGTCCCGGACTCGTCGCGCTCACCGAGCCGCAGGTGGACGTGGGACTCCCCGTTGTCCACCGCCCACTGGTAGGCCTCGGTCACGTCGAACTCCACACCGCCGCTCACGGGGCAGGCGGCCTGCCCGCCCCTGACCGTGCGGGTGTCGAGCAGGGCGCGAGCCGTCGGCTGGTCGTTCCAGGTGGTCCCGGCGTGGAAGGGGTCGACCCGGTGCAGCTGTGTGAAGGATTCGCCGGCGCAGTCGTAGGACCACGCCACCTCGGCGCGCAGCACGGCGGAGTCCACGACGGTGCCGGGTTCGAGCGCGACCGGGAACCGGAACAGGGCCCTGCGGGTGTAGACGCGGTCCCATGCGAGGCGCCCCGTGCCCACGCTGGCAGTCTCGGCACCGTCGTGGGGCCGGTCGGGAAAGGCGCGGTCCACGTAGGTCCACGAGGAGCTCTCGGTCTCTGTTCGACCGCCGTCGGAGCGCGCGGGAACAGGAGAGGTGTCGGCGGCGGAGGTGCCCTCGGATCCGGTCGGGTTGCGGGCTCCGCCGTCGGAGGACGAGGCGGTCCTGCCCGGCTCGCCGCTCCACTCCTGGGAGACGGCCGCGCCATCGGTGGCGGCGGGGGCATCCTTGTCGGCTGCGGCGGGCGCGGCCGTCCCCAGCGAAAGGACCAGGGCGTAAGCCGCACATGCCGCCGTCGCGCGGGTCAGGGAACGACGCATTACGGGGGGTGCCTACACATTCCAGCTATGACCGAAAAAGAATCCGAGCGGAACATCCTTGCCCCGCCCCAACAACAACGAAGTTACCAAATTTCCACAGCGACCCACAAACCCCTGCGATATAAATACGGACCAAAACCACAGTTACTACCACCAGAAACACGGACACCACGCAAGCCCACTCACCTGGCCGGAAGCACTCGAACATACGGTCGGTCTTTATTTGGCGACTACCAAACATCAGTTCACATCGAACCGAAAACAGCCCACCCCGCAGGGCGAACAAACACCCACCGCAGCACCGCCCTCGCGCCTTGCCGTCCGCGGACACCGAACCGTCTTCGGACCCGCGCACCCCTCACGAAACACGGCCCGAAGAACAGACCGCCCCCGCCCGACCCTGCGGGAGCACCCCGAATCGAGGGAAGCATCGACCGCGGAAAATCCAGGAGCCGTTTCAGGTACTCCACCGAAAACGGAATAGGTGAAATCCGATTCTCGCCGTCTGCTTGCCGTTGACGTGGCAGGGCCCCGGAGCCCGACCGGGTGGTGAGCGGTCACTCCTCCTCGTCGGCGCCGTCCGCGGGCTTCTCCTCGGGCTGCCCCTCGGGCGGGCGGATACGGCTGGCGAGCCGGTAGTCGACCCGGATGTCCTCGTAGACCACCCCGGACTCGACGGGCCTGGGGACACCCGACCGGTCGCTGCCCGCGGCGCCCTCCGACGTGGGCTCCCCCCAGTGCCGGGATCTGACCTCCGGCGCCTCGTGGAACGTCAGTTCGTCCGCGGACACGCTGGCACTGATCTCCACGTCGTACTCGGGTTCCTTCCGATCGCTCACGGTCTCCACCTCCGCTCACAGGCACACACGTCCGCGGCCGCCGGGAGCGGCGGTCCCGGCGTCCTACTTCCGCGCCTTGCCGACCGCGCCCCTGGCCGCGTTCCTGGCGCCCTTGGCGGCACCCTTGGCCGCTCCGCCGGCACCCTTGGCAGCGCCCTTGGCCGCACCCCCAGCTCCACGACCGGCACCCTTGACAGCCTTCCCGGCGTCCTTCGTGGCCTTTCCGGCTCCCTCTCCCACGTCCTTCGTGGCCTTTCCGGCCCCCTCACCCACGTCCTTCGCCGCCTCTCCGGCGCCCTTGGTCGCGTCCTCGGCGCCCTCTCCCACGTCCTCGACCGCACTTCCGGTGCCCTCGCCGACATCCTCCACAGCGCTACCGGCACCCTCGCCGACATCCTCCACAGCATTGCCCGTGCCCTCGCCGACGTCCTCCACCGCGCTACCCGCGCCTTCGCCGACATCCTCCACCGCGCTACCGGCACCCTCACCGACATCCTCCACAGCGCTACCGGCACCCCGGCCGACGTCCTCCACAGCACTCCCCGCACCCTCGCCGACCTGCTCCACCGCGCTACCCGCGCCCTGGCCCACCGCCCCCACGGCCTCACTGGCGCCGCTCGCGACCTGGTCGAGCGTGGACGCCACCCCCCGGGTCAGGTGCTCCAGGATCTGCGGGTTCGCATCGATGGTCTCCAGGACCCGCGTGATGATGTCCCGGACGTTGCCGAGCCGGACTTTGAGCAGGGCCTGGGCCTCGACCCCCTTGATGTTGAGGTGGACACGGCCGAGCTCGACGTCCGCCCCCACCTTCAGTTTGAGCAGGTCCAGCACATCGGCCTCGAGCGAGACGGAGGCCAGCAGGTTCTCGACCTCGAGTTCGATCTCGTCGACCTTCACGATGGGGACGTCGAGGAACACGTCCGTGTCCCCGCCCCCGGCGTCGCGGTCGGTGGTCTCGCGGCGGGGCTCCGGAACGATCTCCGCGCGCTCGGCCCGCTTCGCCGGCGCGCGCCTCGACTCCACGACTTCCTGCGCCGACTCGTCGTCCTCA
Source organism: Nocardiopsis codii (assembly GCF_036327455.1). Classification (NCBI taxonomy): domain Bacteria; kingdom Bacillati; phylum Actinomycetota; class Actinomycetes; order Streptosporangiales; family Nocardiopsidaceae; genus Nocardiopsis; species Nocardiopsis codii. The sequence goes on from NZ_JAUZMY010000001.1 coordinate 249,409, forward strand.
CGGATCCGTCTGCCGCTGTCCCGAGTGGTCCGGCTCTTGCTCTTCCCAGCCGCCTCAGTACTCCGATTCACCGTCTCAGCACCCTTCTGAGTGGTTCGGGCACACCCCGCGATCACTGCGCCCTCCCGGGATGTGGCCTGCCCGGTCGGCCACGGCGCGGAGACCCGCACCGGCCGTCCCGTTCGTCGCCGTTCGGGAGTGATGAGAGCGTGTCCGCCCCATGTACCCGCGACCACGGCCGGGAAACTGTTCGGCCTGCTCAGGGCATGTTCCACGGCGCCATGTCAGCGCTGGGACGGACAGTGCGGGCACGGGCGGTACCGGGACGGGCAGTGCGAACACGGGCAGCGCGGGCCTGCCGGTCGGTGCGGCTCTACGGAGACCGCTGCTCCGCGAGGCGTCGCAGCGCTTCCTCCCAGCGGTGGCGGCGCGCGTCGCCGGTCAGCTCCCACCAGGGGGTCCCCCGCTCGCCCAGGCCCTCCTTGGCCCAGGCCACCCGCGACCGGGCCAGCCGCTCCGCCTCGGGGTCCCGTGACCGCAGCGCCGTGCCCACGTCCCGGCGGGCCGACATCAGATGGCCCACCAGGTCCTCGCGCGCGCTCTCCGGCAGGGTCGGATCGCTCGCCCGCCACCGCCGCCCCCTGATCACGACGTAGCGGCCGTCGGCGGTGCGTTCGGGTTCCGGCATGTCCGGGTCCCTGCCCGGCGGGTCGGGCGGCCACACCGGCCGTGATCCCGCGGAGCTCCGGAGGACAGGCAGGGGGAAGGGAGGAGCCCGCCCCGCCGTCCCGGAGACACCGGGCGGCGGGACGGGCTCCTCCCGTTGGAACGCTCTCAGCCGGTGGGGGCCACGCCCACCGCGACCGCGAGGTCCTGCCAGGACATACCGGACCCCTTGAACACGTTGGGGCGGTCCGTCCTGCGGTGCTCCTCCCCGCGCACGAGCGGTGCGAGGCCGACGAGCTCCTCGGCGGTGATCGTGCCGTCGCCGATCGCGAGCACCACGTCGCCGCACTCGCGCAGCGCGGCCCCGCGCTCTTCGACGACGACGAGGGAGCGGCCCATCAGGGCGGCGTCGAGTTCGCGACGGTCCGGCTCGTGGGACCCGATGGCGACGACGCAGGCGCCGTCGCGGACGAGGGAGCCGTCGAACAGGGGCTCGGCGGCGGACGTCGCACACACGACGATGTCGGCGTCCGCGACGTCGGCGGAGGTTCCGGCCTCCGCCGTGATGCCGTGTCCGGCGAGTGCGGTGAGCGCCTCCTCGACCTTGTGCGGGGTACGGCCGACGAGGCGGACACTCGTGAGGTCGCGGATCTCCGCGATCGCCACGGTGTGCGAGATCGCCTGCGGGCCGTTGCCGAACACGACGAGGCGGGTGGCGTCCGGTGCGGCCAGCCGGTCGGCGGCGACGGCGGAGGTGGCCGGTGTGCGCAGCGAGGTGAGGGTGACGCCGTCGACGAGCAGGCGCGGGGTCAGCGTCCGCGCGTCCATGAGCATGTAGACGGCCTGGATGCGCGGAAGGCCCCGTCCGGGGTTGTCCGGCGACACGGAGGCGATCTTGACGCCGACCCACCCCCCCAGCGTCGACGGCATGAGCAGCAGGTGGCCGTCTCCGGCCGCGGCGTGGGAGCGGGCCGGGTCGTCCGCCGGGTCGAAGCCGTCGAGCAGGGCGGCCTCGATCAGCTTGCGGGCGCGCGAGGGGCTGATCCGGCTGCGGACCTCCTCCGCGTCGACGAGCGGCAGGCCGGTGGGTGCGGGGTTCATGCGGACACCTTGTCGTTCTCTCTGGCGGCGATCGCCGCGGACTCCTTGCGTACGACCCGTCCGGAGAGCGAGACCGCGCAGATCGAGATGGCCGCCAGGACGACCAGGTAGGCGGCGATGGGCCACCAGGCGCCGTCGAACCGGGCGAGCAGCCAGGTCGCCAGGAGCGGGGCGGTGCCGCCTGCGAGGGCCGCGCCGATCTGGTAGCCGAGGGTCACGCCGGTGTAGCGGACGCGGGTCGTGAAGATCTCCGAGGTCAGGGTGCCGAGGGTCGCGGTGACCGGGGGCCACACGACGCCGAGGCTGATGACGACGGCCGCGTACACCGCCCAGTTCATCCGGAGGTCGAGCAGCATGAAGAAGGGGGCCGCGAAGACGGCGATGAGGACCGCGCCGGTGAGGAAGACGGCCTGGCGGCCGAACCGGTCCGAGACCCTGCCCATCAGCAGGATGCCGAGGGTGCTGACGAGGGCGCCGGCGCTCACGGCGTTGAGGACCACGGACTGCTCCATGTCCAGGGTGCCCGTGGCGTAGCTGACGACGAACGTCGCGAAGATGTAGAAGGGCGCCGTCTCGACGACCTTGGCGCCGATGGCCACGAGCACGGACCGCCAGTGGTCGCGGAGCGTGTCGATGATGGGCAGCTTGGCGACGTCGCCGCTCTCCTTGGCCTCGCGGAACGCGGGGGTCTCGGCGAGGCCCTTGCGGATCCACAGGCCGACGAAGACGAGGACGATGCTGGCGACGAACGGGATGCGCCAGCCCCAGGACTCGAACGAGTCCGCGGGCAGGAGGCTCACGAGCGCGAAGGCGACCGTGGACATCAGCATGCCGATCGTGATGCCGGTCTGCGGCACGGAGCCGAAGAAGCCCCGGCGGTTCTCCGGCGCGTACTCGTAGGCGAGCAGGAGGGCGCCGCCCCACTCGCCGCCGATCGCGAGGCCCTGGACCACACGGCACAGGATCAGCAGGACCGGGGCGAGGACGCCGACCTGGTCGTAGTTGGGCAGCAGACCGATCGCCACGGTGGCGCCGCCCATGAGCGACAGGGTGATGACGAGGGTCTTCTTGCGCCCGATGCGGTCGCCGATGTGGGAGAAGACGATGCCGCCGAAGGGCCGGATGAAGAAGGTCAGCGACAGCGACAGGTACGACAGCATCAACGAGATCATCGGATCGTCGTTGGGGAAGAACTGCTTGTCGAAGATGAGCGCGGCGGCGGTCGCGTACAGGAAGAAGTCGAACCACTCGATGGTGCTGCCGCTGAGGCTGCCGATCAGCACCCGGCGGTTGGTGGCCGGTGTGCCGACCGTGGACTGTTGCGGGGACACGTGCAACTCCTGGGGTGAGGGCCGACGTGACGTGGGCCTCAGACTGGGGACTAGTGCAACGTACAATTTCACATTGCACTTAGGCAAACCCTGTGACCTGGTTCGATCCCGGGGCGCCCCTCCTGCGAGACGTCTTTCAGGCTTCGGGAAGCCCTGCCCAGACTCCGCGCACGTGCCCGAGGTGGTGCCTCATGAGCGCTTCGGCGCCCCGTGCGTCACGGGCTTCGATGCGGTCGAGCAGGGCGTGGTGCTCCCGTGCCGTGGCGGTGAGGCGCCCCTCCTCGTAGAGGCGGCGCAGCGCCGACAGGCGCGACATCCCGCGCAGGCGCCGCACCTCGTCGACGAGCTTCCGGTTGCCCGCGATGGCGAGGAGTTGGAGGTGGAAGGCCGTGTCCGCGGCGATGAACTCCCGCAGCTCCCCCGAGGCGGCCGTCTCCGCCAGCCGGTCGGCGAGCGGACGCAGGAGGGCGACCTGCTCGGCGGTGGCGTTCTCGGCGACGCGTCCGACCGTGGGGACCTCGATGAGGGCGCGCAGCTCGATGATCTCGTCGAGCGCGACGTCGCCGAGTTCGACCACCCGGTACCCGCGGTGCCGGATCGTCTCGACGAGGCCCTCCTGGGTCAGCTCCATCATGGCCTCGCGGACCGGGGTGGCGGAGACGCCGAGGCGCTCGGCCAGCGCCGGGGCGGAGTAGATGGTGCCGGGTTCGAGCTCCCCGGCGACCATGGCCTCGCGCAGCACCTGGGTCACCCGGGATCGCAGGCTCGTGTGCTCGGTGAGCGACCCGATGACCGGAGTCGTCCGGCCCTGTGACGCGTCGATGCTCATGCGGTGCTGCTCCTCCTCGGGCGGGCTCCTGTCGCTCCCAGGATGCCACGCCCTCCGCGCGGCCCGCCTGGGCCCGGGGACGGACCCGCCCGTCCGCCGTTGCGCCCGGTCCGGCTCCTGTCCCGCCGCCCGGTTCCCGCTCCGCCGCAGGCCAATCCACGAATTCCCTTGGGTTTGTCCCGGTTCGGCCTCGGGCAGCGGCACGGGTACGGGTACGGCCCGCAACCCGACCACGAGGGAGACAACATGATGGTCCGCAAGCTGTCCGAACTGGGCGTCACCTCCGAGATGGCCTACTGCGCGGGGGCCGCGTCCATCGGCCTGACCGTTCTGACCTGGCTGGCCTCCAAGAAGAAGGAGGACGCCGGCAAGGACGCCGCCGAGCGCAAGGGGCTGTTCGTCGGCGAGTGGGCGCCGACCTTCTTCGCGCTCGGGGTGGCGCTGAAACTCGAGGAGTCCAAGTAGTCCGGTCCTGAGGCCCCGTCGCGGGCCCGCGGACGGCATGCCCGGCCGGCTCACCGGCCGGGCCCCGACTTGTCCGACACGGCATCGGAGGGGATCGACCCGGTGAGAACGGCACAGGCAGTGAGCGGGAGCAGGCGGGCGCGGGAACCGGCGGCGGCCGGGAACGGGGAGCAGCACAAGGACCGGGTCGCGGCCAGGCTGGTGGCGGAGGTCGCGGCGGGCGCACTCGACCTGCCGCTTCCCGGCGGCGGCACCACCTGGGCGCGCTGGGAACACCTGCGCGACCTCGCCGCAGAGGACCTCTCCCTGGCCCGTCTGGCCGAGGGCCACACCGACGCCCTCGCCATTGTGGCGGAGCTGGGCGGGCCGGCCGCCCGGCCCGGTGACGTGTGGGGCGTGTGGGCCGCCCATCCCCCCGCCGCGACCCTGACGGCCCGCGCGTCGGAGGGCGGTTGGGAACTGCACGGGGCCAAGCCGTTCTGCTCCGGAGCCGACGTCTGCACGCACGCCCTGGTCAGCGCCGATGTCGCAGGGGGCGAAAGGGGGCTGTTCGCCGTGGGCACGGCGGGTGCCGAGACGCTGCCGGGCACGTGGGCGGCCGCGGGCATGGCGGCCAGTGACACGCTCACCGTCCGCTTCGACGGCGTGCCCGCCGAACCGGTCGGCGGCCCCGGCGACTACCTGCGCAGGCCCGGTTTCCACCACGGCGGCGCGGGGGTCGCCGCCTGCTGGTACGGGGGCGCTCTGGCCGTGGCCCGGCCCCTGGCCGACCGGGCGGCCCGGCAGGGGGCCGACCCGCATCTGCTCAGCGCGTTCGGCGCCGTGGACCGGGACCTGTACGTGGCGGAATCGGTGCTGCGCCGCGCCGCCCGCGAGATCGACGAACACCCCCGTGACGGCGACCGCGCCGCCGTGCTCGCCGCCCGCGTGCGCGCGGTCGTCGCCGAGGCCTGTGCGTCCGCGCTGCGCAGGACGGAGGAGGCACTGGGCGCGGGCCCTCTCGCCGACGACCCCGTCTACGCGCGCGCCACGGCCGACCTGGCGGTGTACCTCCGCCAGCACCACGCGAACCGGGACCTGGCCGCACTGGGGGCGCTGGCGGCCCGGCCGCGGAGAGGAGATGAGGATGACAGCTGACGGACCGTCGCCGTGCGCGACGGACACCACCGGCACTCCCGAGGAGGAGTGGGCGCGGTGGCCGGGCCTGGACCGCGTCCCGAGCGTGGATCTGGGGGGTGTGCGCGAGGTGGTCGTCGTGGCACCCCACCCCGACGACGAGACCCTCGGATTCGGCGGCGGACTGGCTGTGCTCGCCGCCCGCGGCGTCCGCCTGCGGGTCGTGGCGGTGACCGACGGGGAGTCCTCGCATCCGGACAGCTCCGTGTTCACACGCGAACAGCTCGTCGCCCGGCGCGCGGCCGAACGCGCGCGGGCCCTGGCGGCCCTCGGGGCGAGCGGGGCCGAGGTGGAGCGCCTGCGGCTGCCCGACGGCGGCGTGGCGGGGCGGGAGCCGGAGCTGGTACGGCGGCTGGCCCGGGCGTACCGCGACTCGGACCTGTGCGTGGCGCCGTGGGAGGGCGATCCGCACCCCGATCACGAGGCCGTCGGGCGCGCCGCGCGCGACGCCGCGCAGGCACTCGGTGTCCGGCTCCTGTCCTATCCGGTCTGGGCATGGCACTGGACACGCCCCGGTGACGGGGCGCTTCCGTGGGGCCGGGCGGTGCGCCTCGGCCTGGCCGGGGAGGCCCGGCGCCGCAAGGCCGCCGCGATCCGGGCCTTCACGACACAGGTCTCCCCGATCGGACCGGATGCCGCGGACCGGGCGATCCTGGAACCCCCGATGCTCGCCCACTTCGCCCGCGACCACGAGGTGGTGTTCACGTGACGGTCGACGGTTCCTACTTCGACGCGATGTACTCCTCCTGCGACGACCCGTGGGGTTTCCGGACCCGGTGGTACGAGCAGCGCAAACGCGCTCTGAGCATGGCTGCCCTGCCACGTGAGCGCTACGGGCGCGCGTTCGAGCCGGGTTGCGCGATCGGGCTGCTGACCGGGGAGCTCGCGTCGCGATGTGACCGGGTCCTGGCCTGGGAGGGGTCGGCGGAGGCCGCCTCCCAGGCACGGGAGGAGTCGGCCGCCGCCGGGAACGTCCTCGTCCGGCGGGCACGCGTGCCGGCGGAGTGGCCGGAGGGCCCCTTCGACCTCGTCGTCCTGTCGGAGCTGCTCTACTACTTCGACGACGCGGACCTCGCTTCGGTCCTCGACCGGACACGGGAGTCTCTCGGTCCGGGCGGGACCGTCCTCGCCGTCCACTGGCGCCACACCGTTCCCGAGCACGTGCGCTCGGGCGACGACGCGCACCTCGCGCTGGCGGCGGTCCCCGGGCTGGTGCGGATGGTCGAGCACGTGGAGGAGGACTTCCTCCTGGAGCTGTACCAGGCAGGGGACGGCGGGGAGCCGGTGTCGGTCGCCCGGGCCGGAGGGCTGGTGTGATCCGCGCCCTCGCGGTGGTGGTCCCGGCGCACCAGGAGGAGGTGCTCCTCGGCGACTGCCTGAGGTCGGTCGACGCGGCCATGGACGCCTCGTCCGTGCCGGCGCGGGCGCGTCACGTGGTCGTCGTCGCCGACGCCTGCACGGACCGGACCGCGTCGATCGCCCGCGCCGCGGGAGCGCACGTGGTGACCTCCCGGCACCGCAACGTGGGCGCGGCCCGCCGCTCGGGGGCGGAACACGCCCTGCGCCTGGTGGGGGGCACCGAACCCGACGCGGTGTGGCTCGCCGTGACCGACGCGGACACGCTCGTGCCCCGCAACTGGATCGCCGAGCAGCTCCGACACGCCCGTGGCTGCGACGCCGTGGTCGGAACCGTGGAGGTGCGGGACTGGTCCCCGCGCCTCCCGGGCACCGAACAGTGCTTCGACCGGGTGTATCCGAGCGGAGGGGGCGGGGCACACCCCCATGTCCACGGAGCCAACCTCGGCGTCCGGGCGTCGTCCTACCTCGACGTCGGCGGTTTCCCTCCCCTGCCCTGTTCCGAGGACCACGCCCTGGTGACCGCGCTGGAGTCCGCGGGCCACCGGGTCCGCCGTCCCCGCGACCTGGCCGTGACGACGTCGGCGAGGTCGGACCCGCGCGCCCGCGGGGGCTTCGGCGACTACCTGGCCCGGGTCCTGGACGTCGGCGGCCCGCAGTCGCCCCTGCCCCGCACCTGAACCCCGGGCGGGCCCTTTCTCTCTCCCCCCCGCAGCGCCCCGTTCCGGGGCTCGCGCGGCGCCGGAGGGCACCCCCGCCGAGCGCGGTCCCACGTCAACGACGCTCACGGTCGTGTCGTCGCTCTCCGGGACCGGGGATCCCCAGGCCGTCGAACTGGAGAGGCAGGCTCTCGACACCCGTCTGCGGACGCTGGTCCCGTCGGACGTGGACTGGCGCAGCGTGTCGGTCCCGCCGGGGGCCGACGCCACGGGAAGCGTCATCGAGTACGTGGAGGACCTCTCCCCCGTCCTCCTCGTGGTGGGCACGCGCAGCCGCAGCAGTGTGGGGAAGCTGCTGCTGGGCCGGGCGCAGCAGCGGGTGCTCCTGGAGGTGACCGTGCCGATCCTGGTCGTCAAACCCCCGCAGGACGAGTCCTAGACGGGCTCGGCGCCCTCGGCCCGGGGGACCGAACCCCGGGAAGGCCCCGCACGGTCGAAACCGTGCGGGGCCGTTTCCTTCCTTCGTGTCCGGCCTCAGTGTGCCGGGCGGGCACCCGGACACGGGAAGCTCTGGGCCCGGGGCCGCGTCGCCCCGATCGCCCGGGTCACCGAACCCTGCGGGTCCTGCCCAGGTCGCTGAGCCAGCGGAGAGGGCTCCTGCGGGGCCGTCGGCCGCGCGGAGGGGTCCGGCCCGCCGGGAACCGCAGCGGATTGACGGGCTTGGGAGCTCGCGCGGGGCGTCCCGGCCCCAGCAGGGAGTTCCCCACGTTGCGGAGGGGGTTGCGGGTGACGCCCGGGGACGTGCGCGCCCTGGGCCGCAGCCTCGCCGGCGGAGTCCTCCTCGTCGCCAGGCTCCTGGCCTTCCTCAGGGGGTTCCTCATCACGGTTCTCCTCCTCGGCGAGGTCGGATCGCGTTGTCGGTTCGTCGCGGCGTCGTCGCCGCGGTTCTCCCGAGCGCGGTCACGTCGCTTCGGCGTTCGACGGCGCCATGACCGTTGCCCCGGGGCGGTCGGGGCCGGGTACTCCGCCGGCTCCGGTCCCCGCGGTGCTCCTACCGCGCTCGCACCGTCGGCGGGGCCGTGTGCCCTCACCGTGCCGAGGGCTCCGGGCCGCGTCCTTCACGCGACCACGGGCGTCTCCGCGTCGTTCTCACGGGGAACGGTCGGCACGGGGGAGAAATAATCACGAAATAGATACTTTTTTCATGCTCAACCGCTGTGTTACCCCAACACGTGGTAAAGATGCGCTTTCTCTGGGGAAAACCGGTGCGGGGGCGCGTCGGCGCAAGCTCCCGGACGGAATCACCGCAGCTCAGGTCCACCGTCGCGGAATCTCTCAACTCGCCGAGTTTTTCGGCCGGGACGGCGTCGCGGAGCCGTCACCCGGCGGCCGCGGGCGGGAACCCGCCTCCGGGGACGCCCGGTCGGTCGGTGCTCTGCTCCGTGTCTCCGGCCAGTTCCGGAAACGACGCGCGGACGCGGTCCGCCACGTCGTCGAAGCCCCCCAGCGCCAGGACGCGCACCTGCTCGCGGGCGAACTCCGCACGGGCGCGGTCGTCCTCGACCGCGTCGATCAGGCCCCGGATGATCGCGACCTGGACGTCGCGTTCGGCCGCGTCGTGGCCGTCGGTCTCGGCGGGCCACCAGTAGCTCTCGAAACCCTCGCTGTCGACGTCGTTGCCCGGTCCGGCGGGTGGGAGCTCGTCCCCGTCCCGGTGCGGGACCGGTGCTCCGTCGGGGATCGGCCCTCCGTCGCCGAACGGTGCGTCCAGGGGGTCGAGCTCTACGAACGGGTACGGGTCCGGGGTCGGCGGGGAGACCGCCGCGGCGGCCTCGTCCAGCTCCTCCTCGGCGTCGCACAGCGCCTCGCGCAGCGCGACGTCCTTGCGCAGCGAGGACAGGCGACGCAGCCGCTCGGTGTCCTCGTCCGCCAGGCGCAGGCTCACGTCCTCCGCCCACGCGACGACCCCGCTGCCGAGGACTGCGGTCTCGACCGCGAGTCGGGCGGCCAGCTCGCACTCGGCCATCCCCTCCCACGCGGGGTCGGTCTCACGGGCCAGTTCGGACGCCCGCGTCACGACGGCGAGGACCGCCGGGGCCACGGGGTTGCGCAGCCGCAGGTCGACGTGGCCGGACCAGCGCCAGTGGACCGTGGCGGAGAAGTACAGGTCGTGGTCGTCGACGGCGCTGCGCAGTGCGACGGGGCGGATCCGGGTGCCCCTCTCACCGGTGCTCCCCTGGGCGGGGCCCGGCTCCGGTTCGGAGCGGTCGGGCTCTCCGGGGGCGGTGTCCGCTCCGCCCGAACGCGGCAGGAGGGCCACCAGGCACAGCAGCACGACCGGAGCCCACAGCAGGGCCCAGGGTCCGATCAGCGGGTACAGCACGGCAGGAACGAGGGCCACCGCGGTGGCGGCGGCGATCAGGCGCGCTCGTGTGACGGGGGTGACGGTGCGCCTCCTCTCGCGACACGGCCGCGGCGGACCGGGCTCTGCCCGGCGCCCTCTGGTGGACGGGCGCGGACCGGTGACCGGGCACGCGGCGACGGGGTCGCGGCGCCGTCGGTGGGGTGGCACCCGTACACGACAGTGTGCCGGAGATTCGGAGCGCGTGTGCCGGGAACGCGCCCACACGGAGGTCGTGTGGGGAACATCCGGTCACGGGAAGGTGTCCTTTCCACCCAGGTTGGGCTAACACCTTCCTCCGCAGCGCCTCGGAACGCGAATCAGGTCGCCGGAACGTAACAGAATGCGATCACCAGTTCCGCGGCCCTTCCGGTCGCCCGTCCCCGAACACGCTCGCGGAGCACACCTCATGCTTGCCACACGTCCCGGGACCGAACGCAGGTTCCGCCCGGAGGTCCAGGGGCTGCGCGCCGTCGCCGTCCTGCTCGTCCTCGTCTACCACCTGAACCCCGCCCTCCTCCCCGGCGGCTACGTCGGCGTCGACGTCTTCTTCGTCATCTCCGGCTTCCTCATCACGTCGCTGCTGTACCGCGAGGCCACCACGCACGGACGCGTGTCGATCGGCGGTTTCTACGTGCGCCGCGTCCGGCGCCTCCTCCCCGCCGCGACGGTGGTGCTGCTGAGCACCGGCGTCGTCGCGTACTTCCTCCTGCCGGTCACCAGGCTGACCGACACGGCCTGGCAGCTGGCGGCCTCGGCGTTCTACGTCGAGAACCTCTACCTGGCCCGGCAGGCCGTGGACTACCTGGCCGCCGACACCCCGCCCAGCCCCGTCCAGCACTTCTGGTCGCTCTCGGTGGAGGAGCAGTTCTACCTGGTGTGGCCGCTGCTGTTCGCGGTGTGGGCCCTCACCCGGCGCCGCCTGCGGACCACGGCCCGCGCCCTCACCGTGCTCCTCGGGGCGGTGCTGGTGCTGTCGTTCGCCTGCTCGGTGGTGCTGACCTCGCAGGAGGCGGCGTCCGCGTACTTCCTGCCGACGACCCGCGCCTGGGAGCTGGCGGTGGGCGGACTGCTCGCCGTCGGCCTCGCCCACGGCAGCCTGCCCGAGCGGGTGCGCCTCCCCCTGGGCTGGCTGGGCCTGGCCGCGGTCGTGGCCTCCGCCGTCGCCTACGACGACGCGACACCGTTCCCCGGGTGGGCCGCGGCGCTGCCGGTCCTGGGCAGCGCGGCGGTGATCGCCGCCGAACAGGGATCCGGCCGCCTGTCCGCGTCCGCGCTGCTGGTCACCGCGCCGGCCCGGTGGATCGGCGACATGTCCTACTCCCTGTACCTGTGGCACTGGCCGCTGATCGTCTTCGCGCTCGTCCTCACCGGCCGGGACGGCCTGGGTCCCCTGGACGCCGCCGTGGTGGCGGGCCTGTCCGTGCTGTTGGCGTGGGCGACGAAGGTGTGGGTGGAGGACCCCGTGCGCGACCGGGGCCTGGTCCGGAGCGGGCGCTCCGCGCTGGCGGTGGCCACGGCGGGCATGGTGTCGGTGGCGGCGGTCGGCGGCGCGGCGTACCTGCAGGTCGACCGGTCCGGTTCGGTGACGTTCGACCCGGCCGTCCACACCGGCCCGGCCGCGCTCGGGCAGTCCGCGGCCCCGGACGGCCGGTGGACGTACCCCTCCCCCGTGAACGCGGAGGACGACGTGCCCCTGCTGTACGACGACGACTGCCAGGCGTCGAAGGAGGCCACCGACCCCGGCGACGCGCACTGCGTGTACGGGCCGGAGGACGCCGGGACGAAGGTGGCGATCGTCGGGGACTCCCACAGCGCCCAGTGGTTCCCGGCCCTCCACGAGATGGCGAAGGAGAGGGAGTGGCGGCTGTACCTCTACACGAAGTCGTCCTGCGCGTTCACGGACACGATGACCACGGACGCCGAGGGCGGCGCCTACGAGGAGTGCCGGACGTGGAACCGCGCCGTCGTCGAGGAGTTCGCGGAGCTGGAACCGGACCTGGTCTTCACCAGCTCGTCCACGACCAGCAAACCCGTCGGCGTCGACTCGGCCGAGGAGGGCGGATCCGCGATCGCCGGGGGCATGAGCCGCCTGTGGGGGGACGTGGCGGAGGTCGCGGGCCCGATCGTGGCCATCCGGGACACCCCGCGCCACCAGCGCGACGTGGTCGAGTGCGTGTCGGCGAACACCGACGATCCGGGCACCTGCGAGGTCACCGAGGGTGAGGCGTTCGCCGCCTCCGACCCGCAGGAGGAAGCCGTCCGGTCCCTGGGCGACGAGGCCCACCTGATCGACCTCAGCGACCGGTTCTGCACCGACGGCGTGTGCCCAGCGGTGATCGGCAACGTGATGGTCTACCGGGACGCAGGGCACATCACGGAGACCTACATCCGCCTGCTCGCCGACGACCTGGGCAGCCGCCTGGACCGCACCCTGTCCTGACATCGCCCGCCGACGGGCCCGGTGCCGCCGAGAGCGGCGCCGGGCCCGTTCGTCGTGCACGGTCCGCCCCGGCCCGCACCGCGGCGGAGCACACGGTTCCCGGAATTCCCGAGAACCACTTTCCCCGCCTTTCCGGAGATTCTTACACCGACCGCCAACAAAGGCTTTCAAGAACACCAAAAAGGAGTGTCCACTCCATTTCCACTCACATCGACCGGCTTTCGGGTCGCCCACGAAAGAGCACGTGGAAGGCCGAAACAAGAGCGCCGAGAATATGCGCACCGATGGGCGTCCAAGTCATGTGTTCTCCCCATTCACGAAGGCCGTCGAGCGTATGCTCGTGCACAACACAGCGCGTGAGAACGCTGCGCCATGCCCCCGGAGAACGCGGACGACCACCACGAGCGCGAGGGGAACGGCACGATGCCCTGGGACGCACAGGACCGCAGACGCTACGAGGACGGGGTGCGGGTGGCGGAGCCCCTGCTGCCTCCGCCGGAGGCGCGTGCCCGCGTGGACGGCCGGGACGTGGTCGTGTCCTGGCAGCCGAGCCCGAGCCCGGCCGGCGCGGTCACCTACCGGGTGGCGCGGCGGACCGGCAGGGCCGGAACGTCGCGCGAGGTCCCGGTGGGCGGACTGTCGGGAACCGAGATCACCGACGTCGGCGCACCGGTGGGCGCGGAGGTCCGGTACGCGGTGGTGGCGGTGCGTGACGGCCGCGACGTGTCGGAGGCCGCGCAGACGTGCCCGGTGATGATCACACCGGAGGTGTGCGACCTCCGGGTGCGCGCCGACGACGTGTCGGTCTCCGCCTCGTGGCGGCCCCCGGCGGAGGCGGTGCGCGTGGAGGTGCGGCGGGGCGAGGGGGCGGCGCCGCGGGGGGCGGGCGACGGTGTGCGGGTGGAGACGGACGGTACGGGGTTCCGGGACGTCGGCGTTGGCCCGGGCGCGGAGTACTTCTACCTGGTCAGGGCGGTGTACCTGACCTCGGACGGGCACGCCCGGGCGTCGGCGGGCCTTCTCCGGCGTGCGAGCCCGGGCCCGCTCCCCGCACCGGTGAGCGACCTGACCCTGGCAGCGGACGGCGGGGCGGGCATACGGGCCCGGTGGACGCGGCCGTCCCGTGGACGGGTCGTCCTGAGAGTGGGCCCGGAGGCGGCGAGGTGGGCGCCGGGAACGGTGGTCGACCCCGACGAGCTGGCCGCCCACGGACCGGAGGTGCTCCAGGAGCCCGGGCCCGTTCCGGAGGAGGGCCCGGGGGCGGGGTGCGAGCGGGTGGAGCTGGTCCTGGGCGCGGGTACCAGCCACGTACTGGCGGCGACGGTCGCGGGCGACCGGGCGGTGGTGGGCGACTCGGTGCGGATCACGAACGCCCCGCCGGTGGAGGGGCTGCGCGCCGAGCGCTTCGACACCTCGGTCCGGCTGGTGTGGACGTGGCCGGACGGCGCCGCCGCGGCCCTGGTCTCCTGGCGGCCGGACCCGCAGGGCGGCGCCGGAGATCGGTCCGGGGTGGCACTGCGGTGCATCCGGCGCCAGTACGAGGCGGACGGCGGCTTCGAGGAGCCCATGGGACCGGATCCGGTGCGCGTGGACGTCCGCGCCGTCGTGGTGTCGGGCGGGGAGGAGGCGGTGAGCGCCCCCGCGTCCGTCACCGTTCCGGGCAGGTCGGTGATCGCCTACCACGTCGAACCGGTCGGGCTGCTGCGGCGCGCACGGGTGGTCCACCTGGTCGCGGAGCGGGCCTGCGCCATGCCCGAGGTGTCGGTGGTCTACGCCGAGGGGGCGGTGCAGCCCCACTCGGGAGCCCAGGGGCACGTCCTGGCGACCCTGTCGGCCCGGCCCCTGCGGGCGGGCGAGCGGGTCTCGGTGCGTGTGCGGCCTCCCCGGGGGGCGGGACCCGGCTGGCTGATGTGCTTCCCCGCCGCCGCAGGCGACGACGGCGCCGCCGGCCTGCGCCAGCCCTCGGTGAAGGAACTGCGCCTGTGAGGGCCCTGGACGCGTTGCACGCCCTGAGCCCCCTGGACGGCCGCCGCCTCGTGTGCCCGTACTGCTACACACGGTTCACCGAGCGCCTGATCCGGTTCCGCTGCACCGGTCGGCCCGGCCCCGGGGGCCGGGTCTGCGCACCGGTCGAGGACGCGGCGATCCGGGCCCAGCTGGGGTGGCGCGAACGGCTCCCCCCGGTGTTCGAGGCCGACGGCCGGCGGGCCCTGGCGGCCTGCCCGGAGTGCTCGGCGCCCACCGGCAAGCAGGTGTGCGCCACCTGCCACGCCCAGCTGCCGGTGAACTTCGGCCGCACCCGCAGTCGCATGATCGCCCTGGTCGGAGCCCGTGACGCGGGCAAGACGGTGTTCATGACGGTGCTCATCCACGAGCTGATGAACCGGGTGGGCGCCAGGTTCGGCGCGTCGGTGGGGGGCTCGGACGACCACACGCGCCACCGGTTCAGGGCCGAGTACGAGACACCGCTGTACGAGGAGGAACGTCTGCTGGGAGCCACCCGGCGCACCGGGACGACGCGTGAACCGCTGGTGTTCCGGTTCACGGCGCCCCGGCGCGGGTTGACCGGCAGGCGTCCGCAGCACACGCTGCTGTCGTTCTTCGACACCGCCGGGGAGGACCTGACGTCCGAGGCGAGTGTCGAGGCCAACCTCCGGTACCTCAACAACGCCGACGGGGTCATCCTGCTGCTGGACCCCCTCCAGATGGAGGGCGCCCGCGGACTGGTCCCGGCCGGGACGCGGATGCCCGCGCCCGGTCGTCCGGAGAACCAGCCGCTGGACATGCTGGGCCGGGTCACCGACCTGCTCATGAAACGGCCGGGGACGGCCAACCGGCTCATCCGGGTGCCCATCGCGGTGTGCCTGACCAAGATCGACGCGCTGCGCGGCCAACTGGACGCGGGGTCGCCCCTGCACCGGCCCCAGCCGGGGGCGCCGTTCTTCGACGACTCCGACAGCCAGGACGTGCACGCCCAGATCCAGCAGCTCCTGCACCGGTGGGACGGCGGCGGTGTCGACGGCCACGTGCGCAACCACTACCGCAACGCCCGCTACTTCGGCGTGTCCGCGCTGGGCTGCACCCCCGACGGCGGGAACCGGGTCAGGGGAGGGGTGCGTCCCTACCGGGTCGCCGACCCGTTCCTGTGGATGCTCGGCGAGTTCGGGGTGGTCCCCTCACGGGAGGGTCCCTGACCGGGGGCCGCAGTGCGACGTGCCGGGGAGGCGGTCCCACCGACCGCCGGCTCCCCCGCGAACGACCAGAACGACCGGAAGGGCGCGCCGATGGGCTTCGCTCAGCTCTACTACACCTCGTGCGAACACGGCCTGTCGGGGTACGCGGGATACCAGTTCAACGCGGCCACACCGGGGGTGGACCCCCGGGTCCTGAGGGAGGTCGAACGGTTCACCGTCTACGAGCCCCCGCGCCGGTCCTCCGCCGACCGGGCCGCCGAGCACCCCGTCAACCTCTGCTACTCGCCGGACCTGGGTGGGACGCCGGTGCTGAGCCGGGTCGTGTCCAGCGGCGACGACCCCTCGGGGCGCCCGGGCAACTACTTCGCGCACAGCCTGCTGCCGGTGGGCCCCGGGGACGCCGCGGACCTCGCCGTCGGGGGCACGGGGCCGCTGCCCGCCGAGCTGTGGGACGCCGGCTTCTGGGCGGACGCACCGGTCGAGGACACCGAGCTGCCGGTGTTGGAGGTCCGGTGCGGTCCCCTGGACCGGACCAGCACCGACGCCTGGTTGCGGAGCCGGTCCCCGGAGGCGGTCGCACGCCTGCTCGTCGGCGCCGACGACGCCGTGGAGGGCGCCCGCCCCCTCGTGCTCGTGGCCGACAGCGGCTCCGTGGCCCGCTGGGTGGCGGCTCTGACACACCTGTTGCCGCCGGAGCGGGCGCGGTTGCTGTCGTTCGCGACGTACAGCGGCAGTCCGGACGAGACTCCGGTGCACGTCATCGGTGTGCCTCCGGGTTCGGACACCGCACCGTGGGAGGGCCGGTTCACGGTGTACGACCCGGAGTCGGACCCACCTGGCGGGCTTCCCGAGCCCGACGAGCGGTCGCGCGCGGTCGCCGAACGGCTGACCCGGTCGGGGACGCGCGGCGCCGTGGGGCTGTGGCGCAGGACCGCCGCCTACGCGTCGGGGCGGGAGCGCCTGCTGGCGGACTGGCGTCCGGTGATGGCCGCCGCGGTGGTCCTGGACGACGGCTCCCCCGGGCCCGCCGACCTGCGCGCGGTCCGCGAGTGGCTGGCGGAGGCGGTGGACTGGCTGGCCCCCGGCGACACGGCCGCCCTGGTCACCCGGGTTCTGGACGCCGGCGCCGAGTCGTTGGACGACGGGGCTCTGGCCGGGTTGCAGCGGGTGGCGCACCTGGCGGGGGCGGACGGGGTCACCGAACGGCTCGAACGCCTCCTGGTGCACCGGTCCCTCGACTGCATCGCCGCGGGCGGGGCCGCCCCCCGGGTCGCGCCGATGCGCTCGGAGTCGGTGCGCGCTGCCGCGAGGGAGCGCATCTCCGTCCTCCTGGGCGGTGCGCCGGGCGAGCGGGAACGGTCGGACCGGGGAGAGTCGGCGGGCGGGGGCGGCGGCACGGCGGCCGGTGCGGCACAGGGCCCGGTCGGGCCCGACCGGGCCGTGGAGCTGCTGCGGTGGGCGCGCGCGGGAGGGCTGGCGCCGTCGGAGGTGAGCCTGGAGAGGTACGGACGCGAGACGGTCGCGCCGCTGTTGGCGGACCCGCCGCCCGGCGGCCCCGCCGCGGTCGGGTGCGGAGGGCCGCACCCGGGGCCCGGGTCGCCCTCCGAGCAGGCGAAGCCGGCGGGCCGGGGCCCGGCGCCGGCCGCTCCCCCCGATCCCGCCGTGGCGGCCCTGTTGGCCCACCACCACGAGGTGCGGCGCGGAGCCGCGAAGGCCTTGGCCGGGCTTCCGCGCACCCTGCTGGCGGACGTGGCGGTCGGGCCGGTCGGCGCCCTGTTCGCCGAGGACCGCGACGGTTCCAGCGCGCGCCTGCGCGAACTGCGCCGGCTGGCCACCGACAACCGCGCCGACCCGGTGGGGCTGCTGGCCCACGTGGTGTCGGTGCGCAGGGAGGGCCGGGCGTCGAACGCGCCGGGCCTGGCGGAGCACGACCTGGACGCCGCCCTGCTGACGGAGGTGTGGGGCCCCGGGCACGGCCCCCACTCCGCCCTGCTGACCCTGCGTGCGATGCGCCCCGGGGTCCTGGTGTCCCCGGGGGTGGGCGCCTGGGTGACCGAGGCGATGGTGTCCGCGCCCGCCGCGGGTGCGGAGCGGGCGTGGCGGGACCTGGTCGACGAGGTGTCCCGGCACTGGCTCCGCGACCGGTTGCCGGTCGCCGGCCAGCGCGTGGTCGTGGAGTGGTCGGAGGTCCGCCCCGCCCTGTCCGGGCTCCGACTGGCCGGTGAGGAGCAGGGGCCGGGACGGCTCGCCGCCGTGTACCGGGCGGTCCGGGAGGTCCATCCGGCGGTGGACGCCGTCGCCCTGCGGATGGTCGTGCGCGTGCTGTCCGGGTGGCGCAGCCCCGGCACGCTGGCCTCGGCCCTGCGGGACTGCCCCGAGGACGTGTTCGGGGCCTTCTGCGGGGTGGTCGCGGCCCGGCTGGCCGACGAGCGGCCCGACACGGCGACCGCCGCGGTGGTGTACCTGGCTTCGGGGCACGCGGGGCTGGCGGGGCACGAGCGGGCGCGGCACCTGGACTCCGCGGTGCTGTCGCCCGCCGTGGCGGCGTGGCGCCGGCGTCACCTGGTGGGGCTGCGCAGGCACCTGCCCCGGGAGGGGACGGCCGCCTTCGACGAGTGGGCGCGGCTGCGGCGCGAGGACCGGGAACGGAAACGGTTCGGGCTCGGCCGTTGGGGAGGCGGGCGGCGGTCGTGAGGGGTTCGACGGGAGGGGATCGGGACGCGGGCACCACACGCGCCGGCGGGGAGGACGGCGCCGCCCGGAGGCAGGCCAGGGGCCGGGCCTCCGACGCGGGACGGGCGGGGGCGCCGTGGTCGCGGCGGGACGACGGCGACGCGGACCTGGGGCTGGTCTGCGCGGTCGCGGCGGCGGTGGTGCTCGGCCTGGTGGCCGTCTACGTTCTGCGCTGGTGGCTGTTGGCGATCCTGGTCAGCGCCGTCGTGGCCGCGGGCGTCGCCGCCGCCGTGATCGGGGCCTGCGTGCTGTCGGGCCTGTACCTCCGCCGGACGCACGACGTGATGTTCGGTGACGGCCGCCCCGGGGAACCGCTGCCCGGCACCGGGGACGACCCCGCCCACCGCGCCTACCACGGGGGTCCCGCCTGGTGGGACCTGAGGGCGATCGTGCGCCGGACCTGGAGTTCGTCGGCCCTGTGGGGTGTGTTCCTGGGGGTTCACTTCGCGGTCCACGCCCTGCTGGTGACCGTGTACCTGGCGGCGGCCTGGACGCTCGTGGGGGCGCTGCGGGTCGCGGACGCCGGGCTGCTGGTGGTCCGGCGGGTACGGATGGTGTGTCCGGGGTGCTTCCTGAGGCTCGGTTATCCGGCGTACCTGTGCACGCGGTGTCAGCGCAGGCACGGCGCGATCCGTCCGGGGCTGCGGGGGCTGGTGCGGCGCAGATGCCTGTGCGGCGCCCCCCTGCCGACGCTGCTCCTGCTGGGCTCGGCCGACCTGGACGCCCTGTGCCCGCACTGCGACCGGGGTCTGGAGCACCGGCCCGGAGAGGCCAGGGAGTTCGTGCTGCCGCTGTTCGGGGGCGCGGCGGCGGGCAAGACACGGCTGGTGGCGGGGATGAGCACGGCGCTGGCGCAGGCCGCGCGCAACTCCCCGGAGGCGTTCGTGGAGACCGTCGGCGGGGAGAGCGCCCCGCGGCCGCGCGACGGTGGTCGGGCTCCGGCGGCGGGCCGCCGGCCGGCGCCGGTCCCCCGGGGCGCCGAGGTCCGGGGGCTGACGGTACGGGTGGGCGCCGAGGGGCGGACCCTGCTCCTCCAGGTGTTCGACGCGGCCGGGGAGCGGTGCGACCGGTCGGCGACGGCCGAGGAACTCACCTACCTGGGGCAGGCGTCGACGTTCGTGCTGGCGGTGGACCCCCTGGGCATCGAGGCGGTGTGGAGGGCGATGACCGCCGGGGAGCGGTCGCGCCTGTCGGGGGACCGGTCGCTCACGCGCGATCCCGAACTGGCGTACGGGGCGGTGCGCGACGAGATCCAGCGGCAGTACCGGATGTCCGGCCGGGCGCTCCGGTTCCGGCGGTCGCGGACCCGCCTGGCGGTGGTGGTCACCCGCGGGGACCTGGTCCGCGGCACCTCCGTCGCGCCCTGCGGGGTGGCCCCGGGGGAATGGGCGGAGCGGACCCTGGGCCTCGGCAACCTGCTGAGGCAGGCGGCGGCCGACTTCGGGGAGGTGCGGGTGTTCCTGACCGCGGCCACCGACGGCGCCGGTCCGCCGGACCCCGGCCTCGCGACACTGCTGCGGTGGGTGCTGGCCGGTGAGCCCGCCGCCTTCGCGGGCATGCTCGCCGCCCACGTGCCCGCTCCGGCGCAGCGCTCCGGTGGGCACGCGCCGACCGCGCCCGGGCCGGAGCGGTCGGCCGGTGCGGCTCCCCTGTCCGGTGCTCCCCTCGGACTCGCGTCCAAGCCGGCTCCGCCCAGGGCGGGCGACGCGCGGGACGGCCCTGTGATCGGCGCGAACGGCGCGGACAGTGCGGACGACTCGTGCGGGGCGGCCGACACGGTCGGGCCGTTCGGCCCCGGCCCGTCCCGGCCCGAACGCGTGGGGGGATCCCGATGACCTACCGGGGCCATGCGCACCGGGGCGTGCGCCGAACCATCGCCGTGGCCGTCTACCTCGCCACAGCGGTGCTGACCGCGGCCGCGATCACCGCCGTCGTCTGGCTCGGCGTGGTCGCCGTCCAGGGCGTGTGGGAGCACGCCCTCGCCCGGACGTGACGGCGGGCACCGGCGCGACCACCAGCACAGCGGGCGCCGGGGAAGGCGGGGACGGCCCGGTCCCGGTCACGGGTTCCGGGGCGTCTGTGGCACAGTGGCGGCGAGCGCGGTGCCCGCCGCCCGACCACACCTTCCGGGAGGAACCCGATGGCCGTCTTCGCCGTCACCTACACCTACGCCGACGACAGCGCCGCTGCGCGCGACGAGCACCGTCCGGCCCACCGGGACTACCTGGGCGGGCTCTCCGAGCAGGGCGTCAACCTGTGCTCGGGGCCCTTCGGCCCGGAGGAGGCCCCCGGCGCGCTGCTGTTGTTCCGGGCCGACTCCAAGGAGGCCGCGGTGGCCCACACCGAGAAGGACCCCTTCCGGATCCAGGGCCTGGTGGCGGAGGTCTCCGCCCAGGAGTGGGTCCCGGTACTGGGGCCGCTCGCCGAGCACTTCTGAGCCGCCTCTCGGCGCACACGCCGCGGGGCCGGTCGTCCGACCGGCCCCGCGGCGTTTCCCCGGCGGCCCGTGCGCCCGGATCGGCTACTCCGGCGCGAAGCCGTTGTCCTTCATCCACTGAGGGTCGGGGGCCACCAGCTGGAGGATCTCCACGAAGAGTCCCTCCGGCCCGGCGACCTGGAAGCGACGCTGCCCCCAGGGCTCGCTGACCAGCGGCAGGACGAACTCCAGCCCTGCCTCTCTCAGTCGCTTCTCCTCCGCGTCCACGTCCTGGACCAGGAAGGCGACGAGCGTGCCCGCCACCGAGGCGCCGAGCATCCCCTCGCCGAGGGACCCGTGGTCGCGCTGCACGAAGTCCAGCGACAGGTTCTTGTGCTGCGCGTGCTGGGTGTTGACGTACCAGCCGATGTCGACGTTGATCTCGAATCCGATGTGCTCGACGAACCACTCGGCGCCGGCGCGCGGGTCGTCGCACAGTACAGCCATGCCCATGAGGTCGATATTCACGCGGTTCTCCCCGAGTCCGTTCTTGACCACTTCGGTCAAAGTACTACACTCAAAGTGGTTGTAGCAAGCGCGCATTTCCCGACGACTGGAGACACGAGAACCATGCGACAGAACCCCGAGCGCAGGCGCACCCTCCTGGACGCGGCGATCGACGTCCTGGCCGAGGAGGGGGCGCGGGGACTCACCTTCCGCGCGGTCGACGCACGCGCGGAGGTACCGAAGGGCACCGCGTCGAACTACTTCGCCAACCGCGCCGAACTCCTGCTCCAGGCGGGCGCGCACGTCCACGTGCGGCTGACCCCCACCGAGGAGTTCATGGCCCGGTTCGTGGACGCCGAGCCGACCCGGGAGCAGACGCGCCTGGGCATGCGCGACCTGCTGCGGCGCATCGAACTCCACCGCAACGGCTACCTGGCGCTGCTGGAGCTGCGCCTGGAGGCCAACCGCCATCCGGGCATCCGCGAGGAGCTGACCCGTACGATCAAGGACACCCTGGAGGAGAACGTGCGCACCCACCTGGAGGGCGGGTTCCCCGGGGACCGGACCACCGTGGTGACGCTCTACCTGGCGATGACCGGACTGTTCGTCGAACACCTGACCCTGCCGGACGTCCTCGCCGACGACGCCGCCGAGTCCATGGTGGACCGCATGGTGGACCTGATCGTCCCCGACCCCGGCGCAGCGTGACGCCGAAAGCGGCCCCGGAGGACGCTCCCGCCACCCGCCCGCCCCGGCCGGGGCCCGGGCGGCGTCACCCCGTGCGATACGGTAATGGTTATCGTTTTCGCAACAGTGGTCCCTGACGAAGAAGGGTGTCCCCGGATGGAACCGACGACCCCCATGCGCGTGGCCGTGGTGTGCGGCCTGCACCGGAACGCGCGCGGACGGACGGTGGAGGAGCTGCTCGCGGCGGAGCCCGGCGCCGTGGCCGTGCACCACGACCTCTGCGGGATCCGCGAGGGCGTCGTCCACCGCGTCGTCCGCGACCGGACGGGGCAGGTCGAGCACGGCCGCGTCCACCTCGACCACCCGTGCGTGTCCTGCGCCCTGCAGGAGGACCTGGTCCCCGCGCTCCTGGAGCTCGCCGCGCGGGGCGAGCACACCCTGTGCGTGGTGGAGGTCTGGGAGGGGGTCGAGCCGCGGCGCGTCTGCGAGGCCGTCGCGGCGCGGGCGGAGCTGCGGCTGTCCGCCGTGATCGGCGCCGTGGACGCCGAGCGCCTGCTGCCGGACCTGTCCGGCCACGACGACGTGCGCGACCGCGCGCTGGACCTGTCCGCGGAGGACGAGCGTGCCGTCGCCGAGGTGCTCGCCCACCAGGTCGAGTACCCGACGGTGCTCTCCCTGCACGGCTCGCGGCACCTCGACGAGGCCCGCGCCCTGCTGGAGCAGCTGAACCCGGCCGCCGCGGTCCTCCCGCCCGGCGGTCGGTCGGCCGACCTGACGCACGGTCGCTTCGACACCGGGGCGGCGGCCCACAGGCTCGACCCCGCCTGGGCGCAGTACGCGGAGCGGCTGGACGGCCGGGTGAGCACCGTGACCTGGACGCGCAAGCGCCCCCTGCACCCCGAGCGGCTGCACGGGGCACTGGAGCGGATCGTGGCGTCCGGCCTGCGCGGCCGGGGAAGGATCTGGCTCGCCGACCGACCGGACACCCTCCTGGTGTGGGACGCCTACAACGACGCCCTGCTGCTGGAGAGCAGGGGTCCCTGGCTGGGGGCGCTCCCCGGCGCCGCGGCCGACCTCGTCCCGGAGATCCGCCGGGCCTCCGCACTCCTGGACTGGGACCCGGTGATCGGCGACCGCCGCCAGCACCTCGCGTTCACCGGTGTGGACCTGGACCCCGCCCGCCTGGTGCCGCTGTTGGACTCGTGCCTGCTCACCGACGAGGAGGCGGGCCTGCCCCTGGGCTCCGACCCCTTCGCCGACGCCCTCTGACTCCACGGGCCCCCGCGCACACCTGCGCGCGCACGGGCGGGCACACTGGACGGGCCGGGCCCGGACCCCGCGGTTTCCGGAAGCCGCCCCGGAAAACCCCTGTCCGGGGGCCCGCCCGGCGTGCGAGACTCCTGATCCTCGCGAGGAGGCCCTGTGAACACACACCACTTCGGCATCGTCACCGGCGACGGCCGGACCCGGCGCGCCGTCGTCGAGCTGCCGGGACGCCCCGACGCTGTCGTGACCGGCGACGACGAGGCCGGACTGGCCGACGCGATGTCCGAGGTCGTCGCCGACCGTCTGGGGGTCTCCCCCGACGACGTCGACGTGACCCTCTTCGGGCACGACGGCGGCGACGACGCCCCCTACTACGCGGCGGCCGTGCTGTGCGACGGCGCCGGGTGGCACACCCGGTTCCCCGCGCAGGAGGACCTGCCCGCCGCGCTGCACCTCCCGGTGGCGCTCAGCGAGGCCGCGGCCGAGGGGCAGGCGCTGCGCGCGCTCGCCTCGGCCCTGGGCCGCCCCGCCGAGAGCCTGGACCTGGAGGTGGTCCGCATCGGCCCGGGGAGCGAGGACGCGGACGACGACTGGGACGACGAGGACGAGGACGGGTGGGACGGCACCTGACCCGCGCGTGAGGGGCGTCCCGCCGCACGCCCCGGCCGCCCTCCCGTGACCGTCCGCCCCCGGACACGCACCCCCGCGCACCCGGCACCGGGCACGGCCTCCGGAACCGTCAGTCCTTGGGCGGGGCCGTACTGCTGCGCTCCACCAGACGCGTGGCCATCTCCACGCGGGTGGTCTCGGGCCGGTTCCCGCCGACCAGGTCGAGCAGCATGCGCGCGGCCATCTGCGCCATGTCGCGGAGGGGCTGGCGGATCGTGGTCAGCGGCGGAGTCGCCCACAGCGCCTCGGGCAGGTCGTCGAAGCCGACCACGCTGACGTCGTCCGGGACGCGCAGCCCGCGGTCGAACAGGGCCCCGTAGGCCCCTCGGGCCATCTGGTCCGATCCCGCGAAGATCGCGGTGGGCGGCTCGGGGAGCTCCAGGAGCGCGGCCGTCTCCGTCCTCCCCGTGTCCAGCAGGAAGTCGCCGTAGCGGACGTAGTCGTCCGGGACCGTGAGGCCGGCGTCGCGCATGGCGCTGCGGTAGCCGTCCACCCGCGCCCTGCTGCACATCACGTCGGGGGGCCCGCTCAGCGTGGCGATGCGCCGGTGCCCCAGGCCGATGAGGTGCTCGGTCGCGGCCACGCCCCCGGCCCAGTTGGTGGCGCCGACCGCGGGGACGTCCTTGGCGAGGTCCCCGACGGGGTCCACCACCACCACGGGTATGCCCAGCGCCGCCAGTTGTGCGTGCTGTGCGGCGGACAGCTCCGACAGGACCAGGACCACCCCGTCGGAGTTGCGCGCCTGGAGGTTGTCCAGCCACTTGCGCCCCGGCCTGGTCCGGCTGCGGTCGTGGACGGCCGAGACGACGATGCCGAACCCCGCCTCGTGGGTGACCTCCTCGACCCCGTCGAGGATCGCCATGGACCACGGGCTCCCCAGGTCGAGGAAGACCAGGTCGATCAGCCCGACCGTCCGGTCGTCCCGGTGCCTGCGCGGCTGGTAGCGGTGCTGTTCCAGGAGCCGTTCCACCTGGCGGCGGGTCTCCGCGGCGACGTCGAGGCGGCCGTTCAGCACCTTGGACACGGTCGGGACGGAGACCCCCGCCTCCTGGGCGATCTCCGCCAGGGTGGGTCGTCGCTGTGGCATGCGCCTCCTCGTCGGGTCCGGGCCGGGTGAGGTTCGCGGCCCCTCCGGATCCTATCTCGAAACCTTTCGAGAACATCCACCGTAACCTACCCGAAATCAGAGGGGGCCTTGACGCGTCCCCGCGCACAACTTAGCGTCATGCCAACCGAAACATATCGAAATCTTTCGAGGATTTCGACTCACGTCTCCCCCCGACGGAAGAACGGTGTCCCCATGAGAAGCACCCACCGGATACGTGTGATCGGCGGAACCTCGCTCGCCCTGGCCATGCTCCTGGCCACGGGATGCGGGACGACCGGCCCCGGCGACGGCGACGCCTTCCAGGTGTGGGCCCTGGAGGACGCCGCGGTGAACGAGCTCGTCGAAGCGGGCATCGAGTCCTACAACGCCTCCGGCGACGTCCCCGCGGAACTCGTCACCTACGTCAACGACTCCTACAAGCAGCGGCTCCAGGTGGCACTCGGCTCGCCCAACGCGCCCGACGTGTTCTTCAACTGGGGCGGCGGCAACCTGTCGCAGTACGTCGACGCCGGCCAGGCCGTCGACCTGACCGACGACCTGGAGGCCCACCCGGACTTCCGCGACGCCTTCCTGCCGAGCGTGCTCGACGTCGCCCGGATCGACGACGCCCACTACGGTGTGCCCATCCTGGGCGTGCAACCCGTCGTGCTGTTCCACAACAGGGCGGTCTTCGAGGAGGCGGGCATCGAGCCCCCCGAGACCTACGACGAGCTGCTCGACGCCGTCGACACCTTCCAGGAGCGCGGCGTCACCCCCATCACCCTGCCCGGCGCCCAGGGCTGGACCCAGCTGATGTGGTTCTCGTACCTGGTGGAGCGGGTCGGCGGGGCGGAGAAGTTCCAGGCCGTCATCGACGGCGAGGCGGACGCCTGGAGCGACCCGGCGGTCGTCGAGGCCATGGAGATGTGCCAGGACCTGACGGAGCGCGGCGCCTTCGGCACCAACTTCAGCTCCATCGACTACGACAACGGCAGCGCCTCGGCGCTCCTCGCCACGGGCGAGTCCGCCATGTTCCTCATGGGCACCTGGGACATCGCCCGCCAGCAGCAGGACAGCCCCGACTTCATGGCGAGCGGCGACCTCGGGTACACGGCCTTCCCGGCCGTGGAGGGCGGCGAGGGCGAGCCCGGCGCGATCGTCGGCAACCCCAGCAACTACTTCTCCGTCAACGCCGACAGCCCCCACACCGAGGCCGCCGTGGACTTCCTCGTCGAGACCTTCGCCTCCGACGAGTACGTCGACGGGCTCATCGAGGCGGGCCAGGTGCCCGCCGTCGTGGGCGTCGAGGACCGGCTCCGGGAGAGCGAGCACGCCGACTTCGCCACGTTCACCCACCAGCTGGTCTCGGAGGCGCCGAGCTTCACCCAGTCGTGGGACCAGGCGCTGTCCCCGTCCGCCTCGCAGGCCCTGCTGACCAACCTCCAACTGCTCTTCCTGGGCGACATCACCCCCGAGGAGTTCTCCCAGGACATGGAGCAGTACCTGTGAGGACCGCGACCCCCGCGGAGCGGCCCGGGTTCGCCTGGGCCGCTCCGGCCCTGCTGTTCTTCGGACTGTTCGGCCTGGCACCCGTCGTGGTGGTCGTCTACCTCAGCCTCACCGCGTGGAACGGGCTCGGGTCCCCGCAGTGGGTGGGCCTGGACAACTGGCGTGCGCTCCCGGGCGACCGCGACGTCGGCCGCGGGCTCGCCGTCACCCTCACCCTGACCGCGCTGTGCTGGGCGACGCAGACCCCGCTGGCCCTGGCCTTCGGCACGTGGGCCGCGGGGCACCAGCGCGCACGGGCCGTGGCGAGCGCCGTCTTCTTCCTCCCCCTCCTGCTGTCCACGGCCGCCATCGCCCTGATCTGGAAGGCGCTGCTCGACCCGAACTTCGGCCTCCCCTCCCAGGTCGGCCCCTGGATCGGACTCCCCGACGGCAACGTGCTCGGCAACAGCTCACTGGCCCTGTACGCGATCGTCCTCATCCTGCTGTGGCAGTTCCTGCCGTTCCACATGCTGCTGTACCAGGCCGCCGCGCGGCAGATCCCGCGTTCCCTCTACGAGGCCGCCGAACTCGACGGTGCCTCCCCGTTCCGACGGTTCTGGCACATCACCGTCCCCCAGCTGCGGCACACGGTCATCGCCTCGTCCGTGCTGATCCTGGTCGGGTCGATGACCTACTTCGAGACCGTCCTGCTGCTCACCAACGGCGGCCCGGGCAACGCCACCCGCATCCTGCCGCTGCACATGTACAACCAGGGCTTCATCGCCTTCGAGATGGGCTACGCGAGCGCCATCGCGGTGCTGCTGGTCGTGATCGGCACCGGGTTGTCGCTGCTCGTGGTGCGCGTGACCGGCTACGCCCGGATGACCAGCCAGAGAGAGGGGATGTGACATGGCCTCCCGAACCAGGCCCTCCGTCGGCGGGGGGATCGGGGCCGCCCTGTGGCTCGTGGTCGTGGCGGTGCCGATCTACTACCTGCTCGTCACCAGCCTGCGCGGTCCGGGCGACTACATGGCCGACGGCCCGCTGGCCCTGCCGGACACCCTGACCCTGGACAACTACCTCAACGTCTTCGAGGTGGGGTTCCTGCGGTTCCTCGCCAACAGCCTGGTCGTGGCGTGCGGCTCCGTCGCGCTGGTCCTCGCCGTGGCCCTGCCCGCGGCGTTCGCGATCGTGCGCGGCCGCAGCCGCGCCCTCCGCGTGGCGTTCCTGCTGTTCCTGCTGGGGCTGGCGGTCCCCGCCCAGGCGGTGATCATCCCGATCTACCTGATCATCACCCGGCTCAGCCTGTACGACAGCCTCACCGCGATCATCCTTCCCACGGCCGCGTTCACGCTGCCGATCTCCATCGTGGTGCTCACCAGCTCGCTGCGGGACGTGCCCGGCGAACTCTACGAGGCGATGGCCCTGGACGGCGCCACCAACCTCCAGGCGTTCCTGCGCCTGGTGCTCCCCCTGTCGCGCCCCGGCGTGGTCACCGTCGCCATCTTCGTGGGGCTCAACGCCTGGAACAACTTCCTCTTCCCGCTGGTGCTCACCCAGAGCGAGGAGAACCGCGTCCTGCCCCTGGGCCTGTGGTCCTTCCAGACCCAGTACGGCACCGACGTGCCCGGCCTGATGGCCGCCGTCGTCCTCTCGACCCTGCCGATCTTCGCCCTCTACCTGTTCGGGCGCAGACACCTGCTGAGCGGCCTGGCCGCGGGGTTCGGCAAGTAGGAACCCCTCCCCCGACGACACGTACCGCACAGACGAAAGGCAACGATGACGACCGTCCCCGCCACCGCCGCGCTCTCCGGGACCATCACCAACCCCGTCCTGCCGGGGTTCCACCCCGACCCCTCGATCCTGCGGGTCGGGGAGGACTACTACCTGGCCACCTCGACCTTCGAATGGTGCCCGGGGGTGGTCCTGCACCACTCCAGGGACCTGGTCCGCTGGCGCCCCCTGGGCGGTGCCCTGACCGAGTCGCGGCTCCTGGACCTGACGGGGCGCCGGGACTCCGCCGGGGTGTGGGCGCCCTGCCTGTCGTACAAGGACGGGCTGTTCTACCTGATCTTCACCAACGTCGAGAACTACGCGGGAGGCTTCTGGGACACCCCCAACATCGTGACCACCGCCCGGGAGGTCACCGGCCCGTGGTCGGACCCGGTGCCGCTGCACTCCATGGGCTTCGACCCGTCGGTCTTCCACGACGAGGACGGCCGCAGCTGGGTGCTGTCCAACCTGAACGACTGGCGCCCCGGCAGGAACGCGTTCAAGGGGATCCTGCTCCAGGAGCTGGACACCGACGCGATGCGGCTGGTGGGCGAGGCGCGACTGATCTTCACCGGGACCGAGGCGGGTGTGACCGAGGGATCGCACCTGTACCGCAGGGACGGCTGGTACTACCTGGTGACCGCCGAGGGCGGCACGACATGGGACCACCAGGTCACGGTGGCGCGGTCGCGCGGGATCGACGGTCCCTACGAACCGGATCCGGCCGGTCCCACCCTGACCTCGCGCCCCGACCCCTCCCTGGTCCTCCAGAAGGCGGGGCACGGGAGCCTGGTGGAGACCCCGGGCGGCGAGTGGTTCCTGGCCCACCTGGCGTCGCGTCCCCTGACCGAGCGCGGCCGGTGCGTGCGCGGCCGGGAGACCGCGTTGCAGCGCGTGGAGTGGTCGCCCGAGGGGTGGCCGCGCGTGGCGGGCGCGGTGCCGCACGAGGAGGTCCCGGGCCCCGGCCTGGAGCCGCACCCGTGGCCGGAGCCGCCGGAGGTGGACGGCTTCGACGGCGCCGTGCTGCGCCCGGAGTGGAGCACGCTGCGGCGCCACGCCTCCGGGGACTGGCTGTCGTTGACGGAGCGCCCGGGGCACCTGCGCGTCCGGGGCGGCCAGTCCCCGGCGGGGACCCGGTCGCCGAGCCTGGTGGCGCGGCGCGTCCAGCACGAGCGGTGCGTCATGGAGACGGTCATGGAGTTCCGGACCCGCACCTTCCAGCAGATGGCCGGGCTCACCGCGTACTACAACACCAGGCACTGGCACTACCTGCGGGTCGGTTTCGACGAGGAGGAGGGGCTGTTCGCGAGGGTGCTCACGTGCGACCGGGGCCGGTTCCGGGAGGTCGGCCACCGGATCGTGGTCGAGGGCTGGGAGCGCTGCCACATGAGGGCCCGGGTCGACGGGGCCGAGCTGCGGTTCGCCCTCTCCCGGGACGGCCTCCGGTGGACCGACATGGGTGTGGCACTGGACGCGGGGATCCTCTCGGACGACCACGCGGCCGAGCGGGAGGGGGTGGGGGGCGGCCACCCGGACCGGGAGGGTGACGCGGGTCTGGTGCGGGCCTGGGGCTTCACCGGCGCGTTCCTCGGCCTGTGGGTCCACGACCTCGCCGGGACCGGCTGCCACGCGGACTTCGACCACGCGTCGTACCGGGAGGTGACGGGAACGCCGTGACCCCGGGGCGGGGCCGGGCGCCCGGCCCCGCCCGAGCGGTGCGGCGAGCGGGGGCCGCGAGCGCCCGAGGGGCGCCGTCAGTTCGACCGCGAAGCCACAGGGGTAACAGAGGTCACACCATCAACATTTCCGGCTGAACCGTTGCGGGCTTCGGACACCGCCCGACGGCTGGGGCCTCGGCGGCGGACGAACGCGACGGGTCCCGCGTGTGCGGTGACACGCGGGACCCGTGGAGGCGTCGGCACGGCGGGGCCCGCCGGGTCCGCCCGGCCGGGCCCTCCCGTACGTCAGGGCTTCCGAGCGGCGGCCTGCCCGGCGCCGTCGCGGACGTCGTGGCCGGGGAATCCCCCGTGCCCGGGGTCGGCCTGGCCCGGGCCGTCCGGGCGGGCGCCGTCCCGACCGGCTTGGTTGGCCTGGTGGAAGGCCTGCTGGGCCTGGTTCTGCCGCTCCCACCGGACGAAGCGCTCGCTCTCGCCCAGCGCCATGGTGGTCAGCCACACGGCGACGCCGACGTCGTCCGCCAGGCCGAGCAGCGGGATGAAGAGTTCGGGAACGAAGTCGATCGGCGAGATGATGTAGAGCGCCAGCGCCAGCATGCCGAGCAGCTTCGGACTGGTCAGGTCGGGGTAGCGGCCACGCATCTTGGCACCGAGCATCCGCGGGACGGCCCCGACCCGCTTCCAGACCGAGACGTCGGTGTCCGTGTTCTGGATGACCTGCCAGGCGGCGGCTCCGGCCGCGGCGCGGTTTGCCTTGCGCATCGTTGGTCTCCTCAGGGGGCAAGTGACTTCTCAAGATATGACGCGAAATCTCCTCGATTCGTTCCCCGGGGGGAGCAACCCAACCCCGGACGAGACGCATGCGACACCCGTTCCGGCCGGGGAGTTTTCCACAGTTCGGCCGTGGACACTGGTGGGGCGCGGGTCGGAGGGGCATTCTTGGGTGTGGAGAACGGAGGCGAGGCGACGAACACGCACCCACCACGCAGACAACTCAGACAATTCATACAAATGACCACCAAACAGGCACAGATGGGCCTGTCCACACCTTGGCCACATGCGGCCAACGCCGCCTGTCGACCGCCCGGAAGGGGGAGACAGGACCGAACCCGAACCGATCCCCTTCCGCCAGCGCGGGAGACCCGCCCCCCGAGCCGCGTCCGCCGGTTTCCCACCCCCGCCCCTCTCTGCCACCCCGCACCCCGTGTTCAATGGCGACAAATACGAGGTCTCCCCCCTTCAGCCACACATTCGTTACGATGCGTTGGGGTGACTCCTTCGACGCGGGAGGCCACCCGGCTTCAGATCTCTCCCCAGTGCGCAGAACCGATGGAGCTTGCCCAGTGTCCAGAGCCCAACCGCGGTCGGCGACGACCGTCGCCCTGTTGGCGGATATCCCCAGCACGGGCCATGTGGGCGAGGTCCAGGCGCAGCGGTTCTCGATGCGGGGCGAGGGCATCGGGGAGCGCAGCTCGGCGTTCGTCGCCTTCGCCAGGCAGCAGGTCGACGCCGGCCGCAAGGTCGTCGCGCTCTACCCCGCTTGGCAGTCCGAGGACGCGGAACGCGCGATCAACTTCGCGCGCGGCGCGATGCGCACCGACCACGTCGCGGGGATCGGCGTGGACCTCTCCCCCCTCGCGCTGTCGCTGATCGCGGACCAGCTCGCCTACCTCGCGCCCTACCTCCCGCCGGGCATGGTCGCCGCCCTCTGCGACGAACTCCCCCGGCACCTGCTCGCGGGCGCCTGGCTGAAGACGGTCTCCGGCCTGTCCACCATCCCCACCTCGATGCGCCAGCACATGGGCTCCTTCGCCCCCTCCGTGTCCTTCCTCGCCTACTGCGCGCCCACCGCCCGCGTGGGCCGCATGCGACCGGCCGACATCGCCCGGACCCTGCCCTTCCGCCCGGTCCAGCCGGTCCAGCTGCTCTGCTCCACACCCGACCCCTCCATCACGGGGGTCTTCGACGACAACCTGCCGCAGGCCATCCAGCCGGTGGCCACCCGTACGCTCCCCGCCCAACCCCTCGGCCCCGTGTACTGGGGGACCTCCCGGTACGTGGAGTTCGTCGCCCTGAGCGCCCACCCCCAGGCGCTCGCCTACGCGGCGGGGGCCATCCGCGCCTCCCACTGCTCCTGGTGCGGCGAACCCATGTCGGGCAGGCCCTGCCCCTTCTGCGCGGCCGACAACCCCCGGACCGGCGCACGGCTCCAGGCACCGCAGCCCACACGGCCGCCGGCGCCCGCACCCGCGCCCCGGCCGCAGCGGCGCCCCCTGCCCGGACCCGTACCGGGGCCCGCGCGGGGACCCGCGCCCGACCACGGGCGGGACCGGCGCCCGCCGGGTCCGCCACCGCCCTCCGAGCCGCCGGCCAACGGCGCCCCTCCGCCCCCGGGCGGCAGGGGAGCCGCCGACGGCCGCCCGACCCCACCGCCCGCCGACCGGCCGGAGGGCGCCCCGTTCGCGAACGACGCCCTGTGGCCCGGAACGCCCACGACCTACTCCCGCTAGGGCCCGCAACCGCGTCGGCCCGACGAGCGGACGGCCCCGCGACGACACTGGAAACGGAAAAGACCCCTCATGAACCCCCGTCAGCGACGTGGCGTGCTGCTCATGGTCGTCGCCGCCATCGGCGCCGTCGCCGTGTTCGCCTCCGTGTTCACCTACCTCAACTCCCAGCAGGAACGCCTCGGCGAGTTCGCGACCGTCCTCCGCCTGTCGGAGTCCGTGGACGCGTACCAACCCGTCGGCGAGGACTCCGTCGAACGGGTGCAGGTACCGAGCATGTACTTCGACCCCGAGGTGTTCATCACCGACCTTGCCGACGTGGAGACACCCGCCGACCAGGAACTCGTCGCCGCCTCCCACCTGGAGGAGGGCGTCTACCTCCAGCGCGGGATGGTGCAGCCCCAGCCCACCCTCACCACGGGTGAGCGGGAGATCGCGATCATGGTCGACGCCGAGACCGGTGTCGCGGGCAAGGTGCAGCGCGGGTCCTTCGTGGACATCTACGGCACCTTCCAGCCCCGCGACCACGGGGAGGCCTGCGCGGTGCGGATCATCACCGAGGTCGAGGTCCTCGCCATCGGCGAACTCCGCTCCCAGGAGGGTGAGAACGGCGGCGTGGCAGGGGTGGTCCCGGTGACCTTCCGCCTCGACCCGCAGGCGGCGCTCCAGCTCGCCTACGCGGAGGACTTCTCCACCAAGCTCCGGCTGGCCCTGGTGAGCGCCGACGGCGGCGGCTCGCCCGGGGGCACCGAGTTCTGCAGCGGGGACTTCGACGACCTCGTCGCGGGCGGGACCCCCGACGAGGGCGAGACGACCGACGAGCGGCCCGCGCCGCATGGGGGGTAACCGTTGATGTTCCGAGTCCTTGCGGGCATGCCCACCTCCGAGACGGAGATGGTGCTGGCCGCGCGTTTCGAGGAGTTGGGAAGCGCCGAACTGGTGGCCTCCCGGCCCACCACCTCCGCACTGATCGACGCGGCCGGCGAGTTCCCCGAGATCGACGTCGTCCTCATCCACCAGGAGCTGGGGCCCGCCCCGGTGTTCGACGCCATCCGCGACCTGTCCCACCGCCACCCGCAGCTCGCGATCCTCCTGGTCTCCCCCACCATGGACCCCGCCACGTTCACCGGGGCCATGGAGGCCGGGGCCCGGGGCGTGCTGCCCCACGACTCCGGGATCGCCGAACTGGAGACCCGCGTCACGAAGGCCGCCGAGTGGTCGCGCACCCTGCGCCGCCACCTGGAGTCGGCCTCCCTCGACCTGCCCGCCTCGGGCGTGCGCGGCAGGATCATGGCCGTCAGCGGGGCCAAGGGGGGCATGGGCACCACCACGTGCGCCGTCCACCTCGCGATGGTCGCGGCTGCCGCCGACCGGGTCGTGTGCCTGGTGGACCTCGACCTGCAGACCGGCGACCTGCCGGCGTTCCTCAACCTGCGCCACCGCCGCTCCATCTCCGACCTGGTGGACGCCGGGGACGACATCACCCCGGGGATGCTCGCCGAGACCCTCTACGTCGACCACAGGGGACCGCACGTACTGCTCGCGCCCGAGCACGGCGAGCGCGGAGAGGACGTCACCGCCCGCGCCACCCGCCGGGTGCTCAACGCGCTGCGCTCCCGGTACGAGCTGGTGGTGGTGGACTGCGGTTCGACCATGAACGAGGCCACCGCCATGGCGGTGGAGCTGGCCGACACCGCGGTCGTGGTCGTCACACCCGACGTGCCCGCGCTGCGCGGCGCCCAGCGGCTCATGGGCATGTGGGAGCGGTTGCAGATCCGCTCCCACGAGGACGTGTACTCGCTGGTCACCCGGCACAGCCGCAAGAACGAGATCCAGCCGGACTTCCTCCAGCAGCTGTTGGGCACCAAGGTGCTGCGCACCCCGGTCCCCGCCGCGTACCGGGCGCTCGAACCCGGTGAGAACAACGGCGACCCGACCAAGGTCACCGACGAGGGCCTGCGCAAGGCCTTCACGCGGCTGGCCGCGGAGCTGGACCTGCTGAGCCCGCCCGCGCCCCCGGGCAACGGCGGCAAGGGCGGGTCGGCCACGCCCTCCGGAGGCCTGGGGTCGTTCGCCGCCCTCGCGGACCGCCAAGCGCTCTCGCCGTCCACGCGCGACGTGTCCGGGTTCCTCAACGCGTCGGTGCCCGACCCGGCCAGGAGGGCGGCCAACGGGTCCTCCCCGTCGCCGTCCGGCGGCTACCCGGGCACCGGATCGCGGGGAGGCGGAGGAGGCCAGGGTGGGTTCGATGGCTGAGCCGCCGGCCGCGCGGTCCCGGGCCGGCCGACGCGACGACGGCGCGGTCATCGTGGAGTTCGCGGCGGCGGTGCCGTTCATGATGATGGCGATGGCGCTGGTGTGGCAGGTGCTGCTGCTCGGCATCACCTCGATGTACGCGTCCCACGGTGCCGCCGAGGCCGCGCGCCAGGCCTCCGTGACCCCCGACGACATGGGACGCGTCGACGAGGAGGCACGCAAGCGGGTGCGGCCCCCCTGGGACGGCGACGACGTGATGTCGGTGACCGTCGTCGAACGCGACGGCGGCCGGTTCGCGCAGGTCACCCTCGCCATGCCGATCTTCCTGCCCGGGGTCACCGGACCGTGGGACATCACCGGTGAGGCCCGGGTCGTTCCCGAGGTGGAGCCGCGGGGGTCCACACCATGAGCCGACCGACCACCGGCCCGGGCGGCGCGGCGGACGGCCGGGACTCCGGGGCCCGCACCGGTCCGGGGCGCCCGCGCGGCGGCGCCGTACGGCGCGCGCTGGTCGGCGGCCAACCGCGGCGCGACTCCGACCGCGGCGGACCGCTCCTGGAGTTCGCCGCGATCTTCCCGATCCTGCTCATGGTCGCGGTCATCGCGATCGAGGCGTTCCTGGCCTTCGTCGCGGTCGAACGCCTGGAATCGGCGGCCCGCGCGGGCGCCCGGGTCGCCGGGGCGCAGCAGCTGCCGGGCGCGGAGGCGGCGGCACGGGAGGCGCTGCCGGCGTGGCTGGACGACGCGACCGTCACCAGCGGCGCCAACGACAGCGACGGGTTCTACGTGGAGGTGTCCCACCCGCTGCCGATCGTGTTCTCGTCGGCGGGACTCAACGTGACGCTGACGCGTCGCGTGGACATGCCCAATGTGTGAGGCGGGAGCGGTGCGCCGCGCCCGCCCGGGGGGAAGGAGACGAGGGCCATGGGTCTGAAGGACCGCCTCGAAGAGGACCGCGTCGTCGAGGGCCGCGCCGACAGCGCCAGCGTGACGCACTGGCGGCGGCGCCTCCTGGAGGAGATCAACCTGGAGGACCTCACCCAGCTGACCCTGGCCCAGCGCCGGGTGCGGTTGGAGAAGGTCGTGGGGCACATCCTCACCCGCGAGGGGCCGGTGCTGTCCGACCGCGAGCGGTCGCTGCTGATCCGCAGGGTCGTGGACGAGGCCCTCGGGCTGGGGGTGCTGGAGCCCCTGCTGGCCGACGAGACCGTCACCGAGATCATGGTCAACGGTCCCGACAACGTGTTCATCGAGCGCGGCGGCCGGATGCAGCGGGTGGACGCCACCTTCAACGGCGAGGAACAGCTCTACCAGACCATCGACCGCATCGTGTCGCTGGTCAACCGCCGGGTGGACGAGTCCTCACCGATGGTGGACGCGCGCCTGCCCACGGGCGAGCGCGTCAACGTGATCATCCCGCCCCTGTCGCTGTCAGGGCCGATCCTCACCATCCGGCGCTTCCCCAAGCCCTACCCCATCGACGAACTGGTGCGGATGGGCAGCCTGGACGCGCCGACGGGCATCCTGTTGGCGGCCATGGTGCGGGCCCGGTTCAACATCGTGGTCTCCGGGGGCACCGGCACCGGAAAGACCACGTTCCTCAACGCGATGTCGGCGTTCGTGCCGTCCACCGAGCGCATCGTCACCATCGAGGACTCGGCCGAGCTCCAACTGGCGCAGGAGCACGTGGTGCGGTTGGAGACCCGGCCCGCCAACATCGAGGGCCGGGGCGAGATCGCCATCCGCGACCTGGTCCGCAACGCACTGCGGATGCGGCCGGACCGCATCATCGTCGGCGAGGTGCGCGGCCCGGAGACCATCGACATGCTCCAGGCCATGAACACCGGCCACGACGGCTCTCTGGTGACGGTGCACGCGAACTCGGCCGACGACGCCATCTACCGGTTGCAGACCCTGGCGACGCTGGGCGACGGCAACGTGCCCTACGACGCGATCCGCGACCAGATCAACAACGCGGTGGACGCCATCGTCCACCTGGGGCGCTGGCCGGACGGGTCCAGACGGGTGAACGAGATCGCGGTGGTCTCCTCCCGACGCCGCGAGGAGTTCCGGCTCGACCCGGTGATGAGGTTCGACGCGCTGCCCCTGGGCCCCAACCGGTCCGTGTCCGGCGAGTACCGGCACTTCCCGATGCCGCGGCACATGGCGGGGCGGATCTACAACGTGGGCGAGGCCATTCCCGCGGCGTTCGGCGTCGTCCCCGACGAGGGCGCCGGAGGCGCACGGTGACCCCCCTCCCCCCGCCCTTCCGGGCGCCCCCACCCCGTACCACCCGATTGGAGTCCCGGTGAACTGGCAGTTCGTGGCGATCCTCGGCGGTCTGGCCGTGGTCCTCGTCGTGGCCCTGTGGGCACTGTGGGAGTTCGTGGCCAGTGCCGAGCAGCGCCGGTTGATCGCCGCCCGCAGCGCCCTCGACCGGGCGGAGTACGAGGCGGCCACGTTCACGGCGCGGCTGGACGCGGCGATCTACCGCACCCAGTGGGGTTCGCGGCTGTACCGCAGGATCGCCAGGTCCGGGGCGGACATCCGCCTGTCGACGTTCGTGCTCGCTCTGACCGGCGGAACGCTCCTCGCGGTGCTCGTGGTCTGGCAGGTCCTGGCGCCGTTCTTCGGCCTGCTGGCGGCGGCCGGGGTGGCGTTCCTGTTCTTCTCCTACCTGAACCGCGCCGAGGCCAAGCGGCGTGAGGAGTTCACCGCCCAACTGCCGGACCTGGCGCGGGTCCTGGGCAACGCGACCTCCGCCGGGCTGGCGCTTCCCACGGCGGTGGCGATGGCCGCCGACGAGCTGGACGGGCCCGCCGGGGAGGAGCTGGGTCGGATGGCCGAGTCGATGAAGCTCGGCGCCAGTTTCGAGGAGGCCGTACGGGAGCTGCGGGAGCGGATGCCCTCGCGCGAGCTGGGGGTGCTGCTGTCCACCCTGGTGGTCGCGTCGCGTTCCGGCGGTTCGCTGGTCACGGCGCTGCGCAACATCTCCACGACGTTGGAGAACCGCAAGGAGACCCGGCGCGAGGTGCAGACCATCCTCAGCGAGACCACGAGCACCGTGTGGGCGCTGGGGTTCATGTCGGTGGGCGCCCTGTTCCTGATCAACGGTATCGAGCCGGGGATCATGCGCGTGATGACCACGTCCGTCGCGGGGGTGACGGTGCTGCTCGTCGTGGCCGCGCTGTTCGCGCTCGGATTCCTGCTGGTGTCCCGCATCACCAAGTTCGACCTCTAGAAGGACTCCCCCGATGAGTGTGCTCCCCACCCTGGTCCCGTTCGCCATGGCGCTGGCCGGCGCGCTCGTCGTGCTGACCGGCTTCTACGGCCTGTACCTCACCCTGTCGCGGACCCGTGTGGAGGTGGGGGGCGCGGCCGCCCGCCCCTCACGGACCAAGGCCGACGAGACGTTCGTCCTGCACCGCATCACGGAGGCGATCGGGAAGCCGTTCGTCCGGTCGGTCCTGGCGTCGATGAGCCCGCGGATGCGCACCTCCATCACCGAACGGCTGGAGGCGGCGGGGCGGCCGGACGGGCTGACCCTGGAACGGTACGTGCGGCGCAAGATCGGCGAGGTGGCGCTGTACGGCCCCCTGGGGCTGCTGATGTTCGCCGTGGGCAGCCCGCTGGTGGGCGTGGTCGTGCTGGCGTTCATGGGGTTGACCGATCTCAGCATGTACGTCCAGGGCCAGGAGCGGGCCGACCGGGTGCAGTCGCAGCTGCCGGACTTCCTGGACGTGCTGTCGGTGACGGTGAGCGCGGGGATGTCGTTCCGGGCCGCCGTGGCGCGGGTGGCGGAGTCGATGCCGGGTGTGCTCGCCGACGAGTTCACGCTCGCCCTGCAGCAGATGGAGCTGGGGACGTCCCGGCGCGAGGCCTTCGAGACGTTGCGGCGCCGCACGCGCAACGAGTCGCTGAGCAAGTTCGTGACCGCCATCCAGCAGGCCGAGGAGCTGGGCGCCCCGCTCAGCGACACCCTGGTGGACATCAGCCGGGACATGCGCCGGGCGGACGCCCAGTACATGCGGCGCAAGGCCCAGCGGATGAACCCGAGGGTGACGATGGTGACGGCGGTGACCCTGCTCCCGGGGCTGCTGATCCTCATCGTCGGGTCCATGTTCCTGGGCACCGAGGTCAACCTCGGCGCGATCTTCGGCGGTTAGCCCCGGCGCCCGCGTCCCTAGAGCGACGCGGGCGGTGGCCGTCCACGGGCACGGTCCCGCTCCCACCGCCACCAGGGGTGGCGGCGGGAGCGGGTTCCCGTCGGTCGACCGCGGGCGTCACACCGCCGACGGTTCCGGACGGCGGCTACGCGGGGCCGCCCGGAGGGAACGGGATGGCGGTCAGGACAGGGAAGAGCTCGGCTTCCTCGTAGTCCAGGTGCGCCTCCAGCTCCTCCGTCATCCGGTCCAGCTCGCGGCGGAACTCCTCGGGGTCGGCGGTGGCCAGCTCGCCGATGAGCGCCTCCAGCTCACCGCGGACCCGGTCCACCGTCCGGTGCTCCTCGGACAGCCTGCGCAGCGCCCCCTCCAGGTGCGGATGCGCCTCCCCGAGGTGCGGAAACATCGTCTCCTCGCTCGTGTGGTGGAAGTGCAGGGACTGGCAGAACCCCAGGCAGTGCTGGCGCAGCTGGAGGTTGAGGCCGAGCGCGGGCTCCGCGTCCCCCTCGCCTCGCGCGGCGCGCTCGGCGAGGAAGGCGTCGGACTCCCTGCGGACGTTCCTGAGCTGCGCACGCAGCCAGGTGTGGATCTCGACGAGCTTCTCGGCGAGGTTGGCGGCCTCGGAGGGCCCGGCGTCGTGGATGCTCTCCAGTGCCACCACCGGCAGAACCCGCTCGGTCCCGGCCTGGTAGTCGCCGTAACCGGGGACCAGGCGCACGACCTCGGCGAACAACCGGTCCCGTTCCGCGCCCTCGGCCGGCACGGCCACGGCCGCGAACTCCTCGGTGCCCAGCTCCACGGTGACCGTGGGATGGGCGAGGACGTTGTGGTACCAGGCGGGGTGGCGGTCGGAGCCACCGGCCGAGCCGATGACCAGCAGCTTCCCCTCGGTTCGGAGGAATCCGAGCGGTGTGGTGTGCTCGCGCCCGGACCTGGCGCCCGTGGTGGTGAGGAGCAGCAGGTCGCCGCCCTCGAACATGCCGCCGACGCGGCCGCCGTTGGCGCGGAACTCCTCCACGACCGGGATGTTGAAGTCACTGACATGGGGTGCGGTCGGTACGTGTGTATCGGTCACGGGTCTCCTCAGGGGTGTCGGGTGGGCGACCGTCCCCGAGGGAACCCGCGCGGACCGGCGGCGCACGCGGGCGGGGCGCACGGCGGGGCACGCCGGCGGACCGTCCGCGCGCACGGGCGCACGGAGGAGCGGGTGAACGTGACAGGGGTCCCGGGCGTACCGGGTACCTGGGCGTCTCGGGGAGGTCGCGGTGGATCAACGCGTCCGGGCGCGGATCGGCCCGACGCGGCGCGTACTACCGGGACGTGTTCTTCAGAAGGCCTTCGGGACGGCGAGCGGCCGTCCGGGCGGTCTCCCTCAGGACGCCGTGCGATGTGCGGCCCGGTCGGGCTTCACGCGCACGGAGTCGCGGCGAGGGGGAGCCTGGCGGACGCGAGCCCGGAAGGTTCGGAACACGACCTAGGCGCGATGCATGGTGTGTGCGCTCACGGTGCTCTCCTCGAGGAATCCAGGTGCCTCCATACCCACCGACCGGCCCACTGCTCATGGTCGGGGCACGCGACACGGCGGTGAGCCTACCCGAAGGGGCGGGGCCGGGTCCACCGAAAAAGGCGGGCCTGCCCCCGGGGGCGGGGCGTCCCGGATCCGTGGCTTCGTGTGCACGGATCGGGGAGGAAGTTGGCCGCGGTCAGCACGGACCCAGGGGCGGTCGGAACGCCGCCCCGCCACCCGCGCCGTCCCCGGCGCGTTCCCGGCGCCGGACCTGGCGCGGGGTCTCATGCTGGTGTTCATCGCCCTGGTGGACGCCAGGGCCCTCCCGCGGTTCGCGTTCGCTCCCCCTCCCCCTGAGGCGGGCGGCGCCGCCCCGCACGGCGGCCCGGGGCGCGGCTGCCGGGACGGCCGCGCCCGCGCCGTTCAGTAGGAGACCGGGGAGGGCGCCTCGGCGCCCGGGGGCCGGACGTCGGCCGGGTCCGGGACGCGCAGGTCCGGGTCACCGTTCAGCTCGACGAACGTGTACTGCGTGTACCACCGCTCCACCGGGACGGCGGGCGCCATGAGCGACGGCGGCACCTCCTGGGAGACGGGCCGGCCGTTGAGCACGCGGCCCCCGTCGGCCGCTCCCTCCGTGGCGAAGGACAGCGGGACACCGTCCTCGGTGGCGACCAGCACGAATCGGGTCGCCCTGTGCGCGTCCGCGTCGGAGGTCCGGAAGTCCCCCTCCACCCGCACCGCGGGCACCTGCTCGGGCACACCGCCCGCGAGGTGCCCGTAGGCGTCCTCGGCGGGAGCCGGAGCCGTGAAGACCGTCTCGGCCTCTCCGGTGACGGTCCCGCCCTCCACCGCGCGAACCAGCGGCTCGACGACGCCCTCCGGGCTGAAGACCTCGGCCTCCGATTGGAGCCCGGGCTCGGCCTCGTACCAGGTGGCCGTACCGTTCCAGGCCGTGCCCTCACCCCGCAGCAGGCTCCCGTCCGCCATCATCAGGTCGCTGGTGCGGCCACCGCTGACGGTGCTGCTCCAGCGGAGCGCCTCCGGCGGCCCCGACTGGCGGAGCACCCGGTCGAACAGGGTCGGGACGGCCGCGGTGTCCGTGGGGAGGGGCTGGCCGTGGCCCTCGCCGTTCCCCGCGTGCGTGAGCACGGTGAGTTCGAAGGAGTCCGCGGCCAGGAACGTGTCCAGCGACGCCGCCACCAGGTCCGCGCCGGAGAGCGTCGCGGTCTCCTCCGGTTCCGTCCCGGAGCCCTCCCCGTCCGCCTCCTCGGCGGTACCGGTCTCCCCCGCCAGAGCCGCCATGAGCAGGTAGCCGCCGCCGAGCGCCGCCGCGACGAACACGCTCGCGGCGACCGCGAGGGCGAGCTTCCGGCCCTGCCGCCGTCCCCGCTCGCTGCGCGCGAGGGCGCCCGGCCGCGTGCCGTCGGCGCCCGTACCGTCCGGGCGGCGCCCCGCCGCTGTCGTCCCGGGCCCCTGTCCGGCGTGCGACCGGACCGCGCCGGCCCACTGCTCGGGCCGGTGCCGTCCGGTGTCGACGGGCGGCCAGTGGGCGTGGACGAGGCCGCGCAGCCGGTCGGCCCACACCTCGCGGGTGGCGTCGTCCTCGACCCCCGCCAGCAGCAGGCACTCCAGGTACGCCTCCTCCGCCGGGGGCCGTCGCGCGGGGTCCGCCGACAGGGCCCGCTCCAGGAGGTCCCGCAGTTCCCCGGGGACCGGGGACAGGTCGACGGGGTGTTCGCGGGCGCGGCGGGCCATCTCGGGGAGGGGCTCGCCCTGGCCGAAGGGCGGCTGCCCGGTCGCGGCGAACGCCACCAGGCACGCCCACGAGAACACGTCCGAGGCGGGGTCCGGGCGCTCCCCCGCGTAGCGCTCCGGGGCGAGCCACCCGGGTCCGCCGGCGGTCGTCGGCGCGTCGCCGTCGTCCAGCCGGCGTGCGATCCCGTGGTCGATCAACCGCGGACCGCCGGGGGTGACGATGACGCCGCCCGGCCTGACGTCCCCGTGGGGGGCGCCCGCCGCGTGGACCGACGCGAGGGCCTCGGCGGTCCCCGCCGCGAGGACCAGGAGCGCGGCGCCGGTCAGCGGTCCGCTCCCGGCCACATGGCGGGCGAGGTCGGGGCCGGGGACGTACGGGGTCGCGGACCAGGGGCGGCCGTGGAAGATCCCGCTGTCCTCGGGCCCCACCAGGCACACACCCCGTCCTTCGCGGGGCAGGGTGACCTCGCGGTCCGCCCCCGCGGCCGGGGCCCACCCGGCGTGGGCGACCTTGAGCGCGACGGGCTCCCCGCCCGGCGACACGGCGGCGTGGACGGTGCCCACGTCGTCGTCGCCGAGACGGCCGATCAGCCGGTGGCCGCCGATCTCCGCCGGGTCGTCGCCGACCGGGGGGTGGACGTGCGGTGGAAGTGGGGTAGGCGGGGTGGGTGCCATGGGGGGACGCTTTCCACTCTCCTGGGCTGCCGACGCGGCGTCCGACTCGCCCCGCTTCGACCCATGGGTACGTGAATCTACTGAATACAGAGCGTACATTCCCAGCTGCGCCCCGGGTCCGACGCGGTCCACCGGCCTGCGTCCTCGCGGCGGCGCCGACGGCCACGGGCCGGGTCGACGGGGAGTCCCGGTCGCCGCGTGGCGCCGATCGGACGGGCCGCGGATACGAGCGGCACCGCCCCCGGCGGCGGGCCCGCACGGCGCCGGTCGGAGGGCAGAACCCCTCACC
Organism: Nocardiopsis codii; assembly: GCF_036327455.1. NCBI lineage: Bacteria > Bacillati > Actinomycetota > Actinomycetes > Streptosporangiales > Nocardiopsidaceae > Nocardiopsis > Nocardiopsis codii. Next base: position 292,484 of record NZ_JAUZMY010000001.1, read on the forward strand.
CGCCTTCGATGCAGCCGGGCGCAACCTCTGACACGGACCACGACCGTCGCCTACTGTGTGAAGCGCAGCGCCCAGCCACGGCTACCGTCCGGCCGTGACTGGGCGCTGACCTGCTCTCATGGGGCTGCTGGGACCGATGAGTCCTCAGTGCCGCCATGGTCCCGCCGTGACTCCGATTCCTCCGCCGCCCTGATGACGGCGGCGTCCCGACACGCCAGAACCGACTCCAGCAGCCCCGGGAACCGCCCCTCCAGCTCCGCGTCGCGCAGGGAGATGAAGCACCGCGTCCCCTCGGTGCGGTTCTGCACCAGACCGGCGTTGCGCAGGATCTTCAGGTGGTGGCTCAGCGTCGACTGGGCGATGGGCAGGTCGATGTCCTTCCACGCCCGCTCACCCTCCATCGCGGCGAGCATCCGCACGATGCGCAGACGGGTCGGCTCGGCCAGTGCGGAGAGCACCGTCACCAGTTCCACGTCGTTGAGGGCGGGGTGCTCCTGCTCCCTGGGAGCCAAGACGGTCCTCCTCGTACGGAGCCTGGCCGACGACCAGACGGGATTTGGCTCATGGACAGTCGCGAGTGTACCTTCGTAATTCGATGTTCGTCGAACATCGAACGCGCAGACAGGCTGGGGACACCGACCCTCCCGCCCCGGCCCTGCCGCAGGAACCGCTACGCAGCAGGGGAAGAGGGCAACCATGTCCACCATCGCGCTGTCCGTGCTCGACCACGCCAGCATCGCCGAGGGGTCCACCCCCGGCCAGGCGCTCCGTGACGCCCGGGAACTCGCCCAGCACGCGGAACGCTTCGGCTACACCCGCTTCTGGCTCTCCGAACACCACAACATGCAGGCCATCGCCAGCGCCGCCACGTCCGTCTCCCTGGGGTTCATCGCCGAGGGCACGTCCAGCATCCGGATCGGCTCGGGCGGCATCATGCTCCCCAACCACTCGCCGCTCGTCATCGCCGAACAGTTCGGCACCCTGGAGTCCCTCTACCCGGGCAGGATCGACCTCGGGCTGGGCCGCGCGCCCGGCACCGACCCGCGCACCATGGCGGCGCTGCGCCGCGACCACAGCGCCTCCTCCACGTTCCCCAGCGACGTGCAGGAACTCCAGGCGTTCTTCGAGCCCGCCGAACCCGGCCAGCCGGTCCGCGCCGTCCCCGGCGAGGGCCTGCGGGTCCCCCTGTGGATCCTCGGCTCCAGCCTCTTCGGCGCCCAGCTCGGCGCGCAGCTCGGCCTGCCGTACGCGTTCGCCTCGCACTTCGCCCCCGACGCCCTGTACGAGGCCCTCAAGGCCTACCGGGCCGGCTTCCGCCCCTCCGCCCAGTTGGAGAAGCCCTACGTCATGGCCGGGGTGAACGCCTTCGTCGCCGACACCGACGAGGAGGCCCGCAAGCTGTTCACGACCATGCAGCAGGCGTTCCTCGGCACCCTGCGCGGTGCCCGCGGACGGCTCCGCCCGCCGGTCGAGAGCCTCGACACCGCATGGCGTCCCGGCGAGAAGGAACGACTGGACCACATGCTTCGTTACTCGTTCGTGGGTTCCCCCGAAACCGTCCGCGAGAAGCTCGAACTGTTCGTCGCTGACACGGGTGTGGACGAGCTGATGGTGTCGTCGATGATCTTCGACCAGACGGCTCGCCTCCGCTCGTTCGAGCTGATGGCGGAGGTCGCCGAACTCCAACGTCCGGAACAGGGCTGACCCACACCCCGAGCCGGGAACCGGTCAAGGGTGGCGGCGCCGATCTGTAGGCAGGCAGTGGCGCCGTCTTCCCGGTGAAGGCACGCCGGGCGGGGCTTTCGTAGAGCCCCGCCCGGCGTTCGTCCCTCCGGCCTCCACCCCGGGGCGCGCCCCGCGGGGATCACCGGGCGGCGGGCTCAGTCGCCCCCGCCTCCACCGCCGTCGCCCCCTCCGCCGCCGGAATCACCGCCGGAGTCTCCCCCGCCGCCCCAACCGCCACCGGAGCCGCTGCCTCCGCTGTCGCTGAAACCGCCGTTCCAGCCGTCGCCGCCCGCACCGCCCCCGCTCCCGGAGCCGCTGCTGTCGTCCGGCGAGCCGCCCTGGCAGAGGTCGGCGAACTCGCACAGGGCGTCCAGATCCACGGGGCCCTCGCCGCCGACCGCGTCCCCCTGGCCTCCCGCCCCGGCGTTCGCCGCGGTGAGGTCCGGGCTGAGGACAGGCGACTCCTCGGCGGACCCGGACCTCCTGGACCGCCTGGCCCGAGCGCCGTCGCGCAGCGCGCGGAAACCGGTGACCGCCGTGTGGAGGACCGCCTGGTCCCGCGTCATCCCTGCCGCGGCCCCGGCGAACCCGGCCCCGTGGCGCTCCCGCGCCCGCTCGACGACCTCATTGCCCGCCGCGGTGTTGGGCAGGACGGCCGGACCGCCGGTCGCCCCCAGGACCGCCTGCGCGACCACCAGGAGGGCCGAGGCGGTCAGGCCCCCGGCCAGGGCTCCCACGGCGGCCCCGACCGGCTCCACCAGGAAGAGCACACCCGCACCCGCGGCGGCGACCAGCAGGGAGAGGATCCGCCACCCCCGGATCGTCCTCGGGAGGCCCGCCCGGGCCTCCAGCACCGCGCGGATCTCCGGGGAGTCCACGATCAGGCGGGCTTCGACCAGCTCCCGCCGGAGCTGGTCCACACCGCGGCCCGTCACCACCCGGCGCACCATCTCGCGGGCGCTGACCCCGACACGCTTCTTGAACGCCTTCACCAGGACGCGCCGCGACGGGTCCTTCTCATGCGCGTAGGGCTTGCTGGGGCCCACGAGGGTGAAGAAACCCCTGGCGGTCTGGCGGCGGATGCGTTCGCCCAGGAACGCGTCCACGACCACCGTCTCCCCCACCCGTACCGGTCCCCCGGCGAGGAAGGCCAGCTGGTTCGGGCTCAATTCGTCCGGGTCGGGGACGGCGGTCGGCCCGGGGCTCCTCCCGAGCGCGCGCTGGAGCCCGCGGTGGCCGCGCACGACCCGGAGAAGCGGGACGCCCCCGACCACGAGTCCCGAGAGCACCCCCACCACCATGGAAAGAACCACACTGCCGTCCAAGCGCGCCGCCTCTCCGCGTCCGTGTCAGGTCCACGGTCCTCACCAGCCGCCCCGGCCGGGACAGCTCACCAATCCAACACCACGGGGTTTCGGCGCGCACAGGGTGGCCTGGCATTACACGTCCGGCCATGACACGGCCACCGACCGCGTGCCATCATGGTCACCCGACGAGCACTCGTCGTGACCTCTCTGGCAGCGCGGACGTGAACCACCAACTCCCCGGTTACCGGCATCCACCTGGGCCGACATCGAGCCCTGTGGACAGTGTGTGGCCCCGTGCCCCAGAGGGAATCCTGAAGAAAGATGGCCACATCCGGCCAGGACGCGGGGCGGCACCCGAGCCCGTGTCGGATAGTGGTTTCCCAGGGACACTCAGAACCGCACACCCACCCCCGGTGGAGCCCCGCCCCTGGTTCACCAGCGCACAGCCGCAGCAAGGCGGCACCCTTAGCCCCCTCCAAGGAGTCAGATCCATGAACAGCCTCAACAGGGTCTGGGTGATGCTCAGCACCTGGCTGGTGCCACCGTCCAAGAGGGACGACAAGGGCGCGACCCTCATCGAGTATGCCGCGGTCGTCATCCTCATCGCAGGCGTGGTGGCAGCAATTCTCGCGATCGGGATCCCCAGCAGAATCGGCCAGTCGATCACAACGGCGATCACCCAGATCCTCACCCCCTACGAATAAAGCGAATCCCACTAGCGAACACCCACCCCACAGGCGAGAACCCATGAACGCCACGCATCAAGCCACCCCCGACAGGAAAAGACAGAAAAGCGCGACCCTGCTGTCCGCGCTGACCGTTCTGTCGATCTTCCTTTCTGGATGCGTGGTCAATTCGGAAGACCCACCTCAGGAGGGACAGCCGGACGAGGGGGAACTCACACCCGAGCCCGGCGCCGACGGTGGCGACGAAGACGGCGCACAGGACCCCCTAGCCAGCACGATTTCCTCATCGACAGCTCTCGGAAGCGATCTCCAGATAGACATCTACACCCTGGAGAGGGTTTCGCCAGATCTCCTGCGCCTCCAGTTCGGCGTCACAAACAAATCAAGCTCGAATTTCATCCTCAACTTCGGCCTGACCGTGGACGATAAGCCGAACACGGCAAGCCGTGTGACGCTCATCGACGCACAGAACCAAAAGCGCATGCTCAGCTATGAGCAAAGTGATGGCTCCTGTTTCTGCTCAAGCTGGAACGGAACGATTTCCAGCGGCTCCACCGAGCACATGTGGGTAGCATTCCCAGCACCGGTGTCGGACGACGTGGAATCCCTCACCGTCACCACCCCCCTGACACCTCCGCTGATGGACATCCCCATCACGGAATCTTCGGAAACCATCGAGAACTCAGGCCTCGCAGAGCCGGAAATACTCGACCTGACCCTCATCTCCGACAACACGGAGGACCAGACGGGAAGGACAGAAAACAGCGAGGAGGTCAGCATCCTCCTCTCGTCGGACGTCCTGTTCGAGACCCAGAGCTCCGACCTCAGCACCGATTCCCGGGAAATACTCCAGCAAGTCGCGACGGAGATCGACGACGCCAGCGCCACGGTCGTGCAAATCGACGGATACGCCGACAACACCGGGAGCGACTCCGTCAACATCCCACTCTCCCAGGATCGCGCCGAAGAAGTGGAGTCGGCCCTGTCCGACCTGGTCACCCGAGACGGAGTCACCTTCTCCGTGGAAGGACACGGATCCAGCGATCCCATCGCGGACAACAACACAGAAGAAGGACGAGAACGCAACCGGCGTGTCAGTGTGACGTTCGAGAAGTAAGTAGACACGATGAGAAAAACACCGAAAACTCTGGCGCTTACTTTCATCTCCACGGCCATACTTCTCACGATGACCGCTGGCATGAGTGACGCCACACCGCTTCCCCACTCCAATAATCTGGAGTCACTGGGAAGCGCCAACGGAAACGACGAACTCTCCGGCGACCTCACCGCCGAGGTGAACGCCGTCACCAGAAACGAAGCCGGAAATCTCCTCTCGGTCACCTGGAGCATCGCCAATTCCGGATCCGACAACGTGACCCTGTCCTGGTTCAATCAGTACTCATACGTCTACTCAGGCCCCAACTTCGCTGGCGTCACAGCATTTAGTTCTGACACTGGAACCAGATACCATCCGATCATGGACGGCGAGAACTACTGCCTCTGCTCGGGAGAATACTCAGCCCAGCTCATGGAAATAGCCCGGCCGGGCGAAACGGTCACTTACTGGTCTCTTTACTCGGTCCCCAGTAACATCGATTCCATCACCCTGGAACTGCCGAACTTCGAGCCGATCGAGGATGTTCCGATCTCATGACCCCCTGTTCCCTCCCTTTCTCCGGACACCCGTAGGAGACGGCGTTGCCCACCCCCCACCGACCCGCCCCCGGAGGCAGCCGGCGCCCCTCCCCCAGCGGACCGCCCGGTCGCTCAGGCGAGCGCCACGGGCCGCGCCGAGTTCGGTCCTGGACCGGGCGCGCGTCACGCTGGCTCCGTCCGGCCCGAAGATCCGAGGGGGACCGGGGCGCGGCGCTGGTTGAACTCGCGGCGATCACCGTCCTGGCGGCGGCGATCATCGTCGCGGTCTACCAGCTCGAACTGAGCCGTACCTTCAACAGCGGCGTCCGTCAGATGGTCTGCCTGGTCGAGGGCCCCGGGTGCGGCGACGAGACCTGGGTCGACGCCGACCGGCCGGAGGAACCCGAGCAGTACGAGTGGGACGGTGACAACCCGACCGCCACGGAGAACCAGGGCCTCGCCATGCGCATGGCCGCGGACGCCGGGTGGTCCGACGGCGAGTGGAACTGCCTGAGCAACCTGTGGAACACCATCTCGAACTGGGACCACACGGTCGTCAACACCGCGACAGGCACCAGCGGCATCGCCGGTTTCAACCCTGCGCGGCACGGCTCGATGCCCAGCGGCTACATGGAGAGCCCGTCGGCGCAGATCTCCTGGGGGCTGTCCTACATCAGGAGCACGCACGGCTCGCCGTGCGCCGCCTTCGCCGAGTGGGAGGGGTCGAACTCCTACTGACCTGCGCTCCTCGGCCCGCCGTGCCGTCGGATCCCTGTCCCCTCCCTGCCCCTCCCGCGTCCCGGCCCTCCACTCCCGCGTACGCCGTAGGTCCCCGCCGCGGCCACCGGGGCCGCCGCCGTACCGGTGAGCGTCCATGCACACCGGTGGAGCCGCCAGCGGAGCCCGCGAGTGGGCCGCCGACCGTCCGCCCCCGCCGCCGGGTGCCGCCCGTGCGCCTCGGGAACGGCGGCCTTTCCGCTCGCCAACCCCTCCAACGCGTGAGGGGTGCGCAAAGCCCTCACATTGGTCGGCAAACCTTCAGGCAGCAATCCGACATAAAGCACTTTTGTCCCACAAAAGGCGCTTAGCCTGAGCGTTCATTCCCCACGCCTTCCCCTGGGGTCGGGCCGGCGTGGACGACGGGGGTCGGCACCGCCTCGCGTGGGGCAGCGCGGGTCGGCGCCGGGAACACGGGGGCTCAGTGAAGATCGCCTATCTGATCAACGACATGTACGGCATCGGCGGCACCGTCCGAACCGTCGCCAACCAGGCTGCGGCGCTGTCGGCACGGCACGAGGTCGAGATCGTCTCGGTGTTCCGGCACCGTGCCGAACCCGCCCTCCCCGTGCCCGCCCGGGTCCGCCTGCGTCCTCTCGTCGACGTGCGCCAGGACAGGCAGGGAAGCGGCACCGGGGAGGAGGGCCGCCCGCTGTACGAGGGGTCGGCGCGGGCCGGGCTGCCCCCTCTGCTCTTTCCGGCGGAGGACTCCCGCGGCTCCACGCACAGCCGGCTGACGGACGACCGGTTGGAGGAGTACCTGGCCACCACCGACGCCGACGTGGTCGTGGGAACCCGGCCGGGCCTCAACGTCGTGATCGCCCGTGCCGCGCCGGGCCGGGTGGTGAAGGTGGGACAGGAGCACCTGACCTACGACCAGCACTCCGAACCGCTGCGCCGGGTGCTGGAGGCCGAGTACCCCCGCCTGGACGCGTTCGTGACGGTGACCGAGGCGGACGCGCGCACGTACGCGGAGCGGATGCCGATGCCGGGCGTGCGGCTGCTGTCCATCCCGAACTCGGTGCCCGCCCCGCCGTTCACCACCAACGGGTACAACACCCGGACGATCGTGGCGGCCGGGCGGCTCGCGCCCAGCAAGCGGCACGACCTGCTCGTCCAGGCGTTCTCGATGGTCAGCGACGAGTTTCCGGAGTGGACGCTGCGCATCTACGGACGCGGCAACAAGCGCGCGGCTCTGGTCCAGCTGGTGCGTTCCCTGGGGCTCCAGGACCGGGTGTGGCTGATGGGGCCGCACCCCCGTGTGGAGGAGGCCTGGGCCCAGGGGGCGTTCGCCGCGGTCACCTCCAGCGAGGAGCCGTTCGGGATGACCATCGTCGAGGCCATGCGCTCGGGGCTGCCCGTGGTGAGCACCGACTGCCCGCACGGCCCGGCGTCCATCATCCGCGACCGCGAGGACGGGCTGCTGGTGCCCAACCGCTCGGCCCCGGGCATCGCCGAGGGGCTGGCCGAGCTGATGGGCGACGACGGGCTCAGGCGCCGGATGTCGTCGGCCGCCCTCCTGGACTCCGAGCGGTTCGACCCGTCCAACGTCGTGCGCCTGCACGAGGAGCTGTTCGCCGAGCTGGCCGGTCAGACGCTGCCGACGGCGGTGCCCCTGGTGCCCGCTCCGAGGCCGGAGCCGCCCGCCGCGTGCCGGGTGCGAGCCGGTGAGGACGGGTTGGCGGTGCTGTCCTTCACGGACCCTCCCGACCAGGTCGTCCTGGTGCGTCCGGGGCAGCGGATCGCGCTGGCCCCGGACGGGAAGGGCGACGTGGTGGTGGACGCCGAGCGGGACCAGCTCGCCGCGCGCACGTGGGAGGTGTCCCGGGTCGACGGCGACCGTGTGACCCCCGTCCAGGACGTCGAGATCCACCAGCACGGCTACCCGTTGGCGGCCGACAGCGTTCGGCGCCTCGCCCTGGTGGTGCCCGCCCGTTCCGGGAAGGGCCGCCTGGTGCTGCACGTGCGCCGGTCCTCCCACCATGCCGAGGTGGAGCACGTGGAGGCCGCCGACGGCCTGATCACCGTGCGGGGGCGTGTCCTGGGACCGACGCGGCCGGACGCACTCGCCCAGCTGGCGGTGCGGCTGCGGGAGACGCCGCAGGCGGTGCGGGAGTTCTCCGCGCCGGTGGCGGAGGACGGGCTCTTCACGGCGGTGATCGATCCCGAGGCGGTGGTGCGCGGACGGCACGGGGAGGCGGAGAAGTGGGAGATGCGCCTGATCCTGTCCGACGGCACCGAGTACACCCTGGGGCGTCACCTGCCCGGGGTGGTCGGCTACAAGAAGATCATCGAGTACCCGGCGCAGCGGGTGCAGCTCGCCCACGGGGCCGGTTCCCGGGTGCGGCCGTACTACACGGTCAACGACCGCCTGGGGCTGGTGACCTCACCGCTGGCGCCGACCCTGGAGGTCGGCGACGTCCGGGTGCGTCCGACCGGGCGCCACGGACAGCTGTTGCGGTTCGAGGTGCGGTTGGAGTCCCCGCTGCCGGAGGGCGCGGAGTACGCGGTGGAGGTGGTGAGCGGCACCGACGCGGGCCTGCGGCTCCCGCTGCACGCCGAGGGGCCGCGGCGCGGTCCCCGCACGGCCCGGGGGGAGCCCCGGACAGAGGGAGGGGGCGGCCGCATCGTGGGCACCCTGCCTCTACTCGTCCGCGCCGAGTACGGGGGTGGATCCGTTCTGCGGGCCACGTGGCGGCTGCGGCTCCTGGTGGGGCCGGAGGGCGCGATGGGCCGGGTGGGGGCCAAGGCCGTCCCCGGGCACACGGCCCGCCGCTGGAGCCACGGGCCGTACCTCCGTTCGGTGACCGTGATGCCGCTGGAGTCGGGCGACCTCAAGGTCACCGTCGCGGACGTGCACCTGTGGGGCGCGGTCGAACGCCGCCTCCGCTGACCCCGGCCGACGCCGCACGGTGGTCGTCCCGCCGTCGCCGCCGGGCGTGACGGCGCTCGTGAGGTGCCTGCTCCGTGCCGGCCCGCCCGGAGCAGCGCCACGGGGCGGTCGTGGCGGCCCCTCCGGGCGCCACCGCCTCTACTCCCGGGTCACTGCTGCCCGTCCGCGCGGAGCAGGCGCTGCGCGGCGCTCAGGCGGTCCAGGAGCCAGTCCGGGAGGTGGTCGGCGCTGCGGGGGAAGTAGCGCATGTCCTGGTGGAAGCTGCGGGGGTCGGGTGCGACGTCGAACTCCGGCAGGTTCTGGTGGTCGAAGTGGACGCCGATCTCCCGGGACTCCTGGATCGTGATGCGCGCGGTGAACCACGTGCCCTTGCCCGGCTGGTACATGCCGGTCCTGAGGCGGCCGAGCAGCCGGCCCACCTCTGGCAGGAGGAGGTCCCACTGCGTCACTCCGTCCGGCCTGCGCACGCTCACCGTCGAGGAGGCCAGGCCGACGAGCCCCTTGTAGTCGACGACGATCTCGCTCCACTCGCCCCACACGGACTCGATCGTGCGGTCGCCGATCTCCTGGACGGTGTCCATCATCTCCTCGGGGGACATGTCCCCGGGGGCGATCCGGGTCTCGCGTGTGACGCGCGCGCTGCGGAACACGCTCCAGGGGGAGGCGCTCTCCGACGTGTCGGGCACCCGTTCCCCCTCCAGTCTCTCCATGAGCCAGTCGGGGACGTGTTCGTCGTCGCGGGGGAAGTACTCCAGGTCGAGCAGGTAGTCGGCGGCGTCCCGCGGCTCGTCGAAGTAGGGCTCGTTGTCGTAGTCGTACCGGACCCGGTGCCCTCCGGCCCGCTCGACCTCGTAGTAGGCCGTGTACCAGGTGCCCTTGCCCCGGGCGTACATGCCGGAGCGCACCTTCCGCAGGACCTCCAGGGCCGACAGCGGCGGCACCCACCCGCTGCTCCGCCCCTCCTCGAACATCACCTCGAAGTGGGCCGACTCGACGTCGGCGAGACCCGAGTACACGAGCCGGAACTTGACCCAGTCGTCGGGGGCCGTCCGCAGCAGGTCGGCTCCCACGCCGCGGAGGGATTCGTCCTGTTCGGCGGGCGTCATCGCTTTTCGGGCGCTCATATTCTCGCCTTCTAGTTGCCCCGTATGTGGCACATGGAGTTCTTGGGTGGATTGCCGCGAGGATGGCGAAGCGTCCCCTCGCCCGGCTCCCGGACGGTGTCCATCCTCCCGTGTGGAATCCGATTCTGGCCGAACACACGACAGAAACCCGCGTACGAATACGGAGGAACCTCGGCATCCACGTCACATGTGTCCGATGGTGCGACGTGGTACTCAGGCCGCGTTTCCTTCTTTACCAGGCCAAGCGCTGCGAAACGGGAGAGCGGACGGGTGTGGACGAACACCCGGACCGGTGGCCAGGTGTGGACACGCCGCCACCGATCCGAGCCCGACCAAAGGGACGAATACCTCACCTGACGACACGGGGAGAGCGGCCCCGTCCACAGGCCCCTACCGATCATGGACAACCCCGGATAAGCTGCGCCGGGCAGGGCTAGTGTCCGGATGTGGTCACACGTGCGCCACGCGCGACGTCCCCGGCCCCTCCAACGCCCGCTCCCGCTCCCCGCCCACACGGGGAAGGCCTCCACCCACGGAAAACACATGGGACTGCGACGGACCCCCCTCACCGCCACCGCCGCCGAGCGGCCCCTCCTGGGCCGCGACGACGACGGCCAGGCCAACACCCTGCTCCTCTTCGGGCTCACCCTGGCCCTTCTGGCGCTCACCCTGCTGTTCGTCCGGGTCGGCGCGGCCAACGACATGCGCTCCCAGGTACAGACGGCCGCCGACGCCGCGGCACTGGCCGCGGTGGGCGCCCTCCAGGACGAGGCCGCGCGGGAGATGGTCGCCGGGGGCATCCCGTACCCGTGGTTCGACGAGGAGGTCGCCGAGGGGCGCGCCGACGAGTACGCGCGGGCCAACGGGGCGGTCCTGACCGACATCCGCGCCAGCGACAACAGCCTCGGACGGTACGGCAACATCGTGCGGGTCGAGGTGCGCGGCGCCGTCTGCCAGAGAGAGCTGGAGGAGGACGGTTCCCGCCACTGGAACGACGTGGTGTGCGACGGGACCGAGGACGAGACCAGCACCGTGGTCGGCAACGCGTCGGCCATCGCGATCGTCCGTGTCCCCCACGACTGCGGTGTGTCCGGCGGCGTCATGGACTGCGGCCGCGGGCCGGTCACCGACGTCGAGTCCGCCAAGCGCCTGGTCGACGTGCACCTGGTGGACCAGGAGGGCCGGTACATGTTCGACCCGGACTCGTTCTTCGGAGGCGGCGCCGTGGTGAACTGCTCCTCGCTGGGCTCACTCCACCCCGCGATGTGCGCGGTGCACGAGCGTCTCCAGGCCGAGTTCGGCGGGTTCTACATCTCGGCGGGAGGCCAGCGCGGGGAGGACGGAAGCGACCACGACACCGGCGAGGCGATCGACTACATGATGGTGTCGGACATGGGGGCCGTGCCGACCCCGGAGATGCACCGGACCGCCATCACGGTGATCAACTGGATCATCCCCCGGGCCTCGGAGCTCCGGGTCAAGGGCCTGATCTACGACCACCACATCTGGAACGCGGCCCGGGACCCGGTGGGCCCCTGGGAGAGCGTGCGCCGTTTCCACCAGGAGACGGGCAACAACACGCAGGACCACGTCGACCACATCCACCTGGCGGCGGGCGACGGGAACATGCGGTAGGGCGGGGCCGTCGCGGACGCTCCGCCGGCCGCACGCGGTGCGCGGGCGCCGCTCCCGCACGGAGCAGGTCGCCGAGGGGACTCGTCCACAGGTACGGGCTCCCCCTTGCCGCCCCTCCGGGCACGGACCAACCTTGAGGTATGACAGTCCGTGAGATCGTCCTCCCCGACCGCTCCCTCCTGCTTCGCACCCTCGTCCCGGTCCTCGGCCTGCTCTCCACCACGGCGGTCGCCGGCGACATCACCGCCGCCTATGTGTGGGGGGTGGACCTGTACCCGTACGGAGTGCGCCCCACCCGGACGCGGTTGCACGTGTCGGTCCCGCCGGGGGTGAGCACCGTCGGAGCCCCGGTCGTCGCCCACAGGGAGACCCTGTCACCGACCGACCGCACCGTGGTGGAGGGCGCACGCGTCACCACCCCGGCGAGAACCGCGGCCGACCTCGCCGCCCGCGCGCCCTCGGTGTTCGTGGCCACGGCCCGCCTCGACGGCTTCCTCTCCCGCGGACTGGTCACCGGTGGCGACCTGGCCCGCGCGGCCCGGTCCCCCCGGGCGGAGCGGAGCCTCCGCCGGCTCCGCTCGGCGCTGACCTACTCCTCGGCCCTGAGCCGGTCCCCCGGGGAGTCGTGGGCGCGGGTGCTCGTCCTGGAGGCGGGGCTGCCTCCTCCCGTCCCGCAGTGCCCTGTCTCCACCGGCGAAGGCGTGTTCCACGCCGACCTCGGATGGCCCTCCCAGCGGGTGGCACTGGAGTACGACAGCCTCGAGTTCCACTCCTCCCCCGAGGCCCTGGCCCGCGACCGCGTCCGCTACGCCGCGATGCGGGCCGAGGGCTGGGAGGTGGTCTCCGTCAGCGTGTACGACCTCCAGAAGCGTCCTGACCGCCTCCTCCGGCGCGTCCTGCACACGCTCACGCGAAGGGGCTGGTCGTGCCCCCCTCACCGTCTGAGCCGCGTCCGGGAGCGGATCGACGCGTACGCGAGGCGGCCGCCCCTGATGGTCGGTCCCCGCGGGTTCTGAGACCACCGCACCACCCACCACCGCACCACCGCTCCGCCCCTCCGGGCCACCCGTGTCCTCGGAGACGGACCCCCTGCGTCCTCCCCGTCGGCCCCGCCCCGGACCCCGATCCCGCCCCTGACCCCGACCAGTGAGAGGAGGCCGACCGTGGACCGAGGCAACGGCGTGATCGAGTACGTGGCCCTGCTGGTCGTGGTGTCGGCCGTGGTGGCGGTCGCGGCGCACGGCCCGTGGGAGGGGCTGCCCGGAGTTCTGCGCGGAACCGTGCACGCGGCGCTGGGGCAGGGCCGGGACGGACCGTCCGGGGACGCCGGCGTTCCCGGCGGCGACCGGACCGGCGGGGGGACGACGGGCGGAGGACACGGACCGGGCGCCCGGGGCGGGCCCGTCGGCGACGACGGAGCCGCCCCCGGGCCGGACCATAACGACGAGGCCACAATCGGCCACGAACGCCTACCGGGCGGTGACTGGACGCTGGATCCTGTGGCCGCGGCCGACGCCGTCCTGCGCTGCTCGCGGGGCGCCCTGGTTCCCACCCCGGTGGCACGCGTGGACTGTGCCCTGGCGCTCCTGGGGCTGCTGGAATCGGAGGTACTCGAAGCGACCGTTCTCCGCCTGGAGGCCGATGAGCTGCACGAACTCTTCTTCAGCCGATCGTTCACCGCGAGCGGGACGGCGCGGGTCGCGGTCCGGCTGCTGTGGGACCACGCGTCGCAGGAGACGCTGCGGAGGCTGTCGCAGACCCGCACCTTCGGTTTCCTGAAGCCCGCGGTGGAGTCGCCGCACCTCGACTGGGTGCTCCGGTTCGCCGATGCGGGAGGCGATTACGTGCATGCGACCATCGAACAGAACACTGCGTCACCGCGTCGTACCCCCCGCACACGCAACTCACCGACGCCAGACGACGATGCCGCGCCGCCACCCCCCGCTGTCCCCCCGGCGGCCGCGTTCCGATTCGCAGAAACGAGGCCCAGGCCGTGTCGATGCCGTCGATACCGCGCACCTCCGACTCCGAGGACCCGTCGGCGGAGGAGGGAGAGCGACCCAACTGGCTGGTGTCCGTGCTCGTGGTCCTGGTCTGCCTCGCCGTGATCGCCAGCGGATGGGGGGTGGCCCGGCTCACGGTGGGCTCCCCCCTCCGCCCCTTGGAGATCGCGGACGGACCCGAGTCGCGACCGCCCCGGACGGGCTCCCCCACCTCGGAGGCCGACCCCGAGGACGCCGAGGCCTACGTGGCGGTCGCCGCGGGCCTGGTGGAGGAGGCGTCCGCCTTCCACCTCACCTTCACCGTCCACGACGGCACCCCCGCCGCGGAGGGGCCCCGGCCGCTGGACCAGGCGGACCCGGAGGCCCCGGAGGCCCCGGAGGACCAGGAGGAGCGGGACGAACAGGAGGACCGGGGGGTCCCGGAACAGGAGCGGCGGGAACCGCGGGGCGTGCCCGTCTCCGAGGGCCCCTCCCCGGGCGACCGCCGCACCGGCACGCTGCCCTCCGACGGCACGTCCACCAGCGCTGCGGTGTACCCGGACGTGGTGGCCGGGCGCGGGCGCGTCATGTACGACGCCACGGCCGAGCCGGAGTTCGACCACTTCTTCACCACCTTGGAGGGGCGGAGCGTGTACCGCTACGACGTGGGCGACGGCCAGCTCATGATGACGGCGGACCGGGGGTTGAAGCTCCTGGACCCCCCGACCGAGGCCGACGGCTACCTCTGTTCGCGGGGGTTCGGCTCGGCCAAGCTGCACGAGATCCTCGACACCTCGTCCGACCTGGCCCTGGTCGGGCCGGACGAGGTGGAACTGCGGTGGCCGGGCCAGCGCAGCAGCCACAGCGCTTACCTCTACACGGGCACGTTCTCCGCCAAGGTGGGCGGCTACGACGCCGACAGCGGGGTCAACACCCTCACGCTCGTGAGGGACGCCCGGTTCGAGCTGTGGATCGACGAACAGGGGTACCCGCGCAGGCTCGACTACCGCACCCCCGACGGCTTCGGGGAGACCTACGAGTACCACTCGTTCAGCTGAGGACCGCAGCCGCGGCACGGCCGGGCGGCGGACCGCGGTGGCGCCGGTGGCCCCCGACGGGGGCCTCCGGCCGCCTCAGGGTCTAGGGGGAGTCGGCGCCGGCCCCCGCGGCCACGACGTCGGGGACCGTGGAGGTGTCGTCCAGCTCGTAGGCGTAGGGCGGGTCGGGGACGGCACCGCGCAGGTCGGGCTGGGCCGAGTCGACCAGCAGGTTGTCGCGGGTGACGACGTTGCCCGGTTCCTCGTCCTCCGGCGCCACCGAGACGGGGGTGCCGTCGAAGAAGTTGCCCTCCACGAGGACGTTCGCGTCGTGGGTGGACCGCACCCCGTACTCGGGGTTGGAGCGGTAGTAGTTGTTGAACACGTGCACGTGTGCGGCGGAGCGGGCGCTGGGGTGGCGGCCCGAGGTGCCGTCGAAGTAGTTGTGGTGCACGGTCACCCGGAGGGTGTCGGGTTCCTCGTCCTCACCGCCGATGCTGATCGCCGACTCGGCGTCGCGGAAGTGGTTCCAGGACAGCGTGACGTGGTCGGCGCCTCCGGCGACGGAGACGAGTGCGGCGTCGTCGTCGCCTCCGGTGAGGGTGCAGCCGTCCACCCACACGTGGTGCGCTCCTCCGCGGACCGCCACGGCGGTTCCGTCCGCCTCCAGTCCCAGGTTGGCCAGGATGACGTTGCTGGAGCCGTCCACGACCAGTCGGCCGCCGGTGAGCTCGACGCCTTCCTCCACGCCCACGAGGGTCTTGTCGGAGCCGACCTCCATCGCCCCGTCCAGGTCGATGCTGCCGCTGACCTCGATGGTGAGGGGCTCCTCGTCGGACAGGTGGTCGGCGAGCTCCTCGGCGTCGGACGCGGTGACGGTCTCGCCCGCCGCTCCACCGACGACGCCCGGGTGCTCCTCGCCGTCACGGTCCAGGGGCTCGCCCGCCCAGCCGACCGGGGTGCCGAACGGGGTCTCCTGCGCGGGCTCGTCGGACGGCGGGGGACTCGACTCGTCGGCCTCCTCCGCCTGCGGTTCGACGGCCGCGCCGGCGGGGGACTCGACGGCGTCCCGGGGCTCCTCCTCCTGGCGCGTGCAGGAGGTGAGGGCCGCGCAGAGCAGCGCCGCCGCGGTCGCGGCGAGGATCGGGTGAGGTCTCATCGAGAGCTTTCCAGCGAGCGGGGTACGGGGGGTGGGGGGTTGCACCCCCGACCCTGCCACAGCGGGCGTCGGAGTCCCAACCCAGGGTGCGGATGCCCCCGTACCCGGGCGTTCCCGACAGGGGCCGCCCGATGCTCGCGATGGTGTCGGGAAGCCGCCGGGACGGTGGCCGGACGGCCGGGGAGAGGGCGCGGGAGGGGGCCGACCGACGAGCCGGGAGACAGGATCGGGATCGGGATCGCAGGCGGTGGCGCCGCGGAGGGAGGGCGGCCGGGGCACGGCGAAGGGCGCCGGCCCCCTCGCGGGGGTCGGCGCCCTGGTGACCGTCGGCGCTCGGAGCAGAGGCTGCTCAGCGCGCCGTGGGCGACGGTGTCAGGAGGCTACTCGGCGATCCAGCCGATGTCCTCGTAGACGTAGTTGCCGGCGACGCCGTAGGCGCCCCAGTTCCGCAGGTTCTCGTCCATGGCGTACTGGCCGGGACGCTCGAACAGCGGAATGGTGAGGACCTCGTCCCAGATCGCGGCGTCGATCTGGTTGGCGATCTCGGCGTAGCGGTCCGGGTCGGTCTCCTGGGCCAGCTCCGCGAAGAGGTCGTTGATCTCCTGGGTGGAGTGGAAGCTGGTGTTGTTGCCCCAGTCCTCGCCCTCCTCGTCGTACGGACCGCCGTAGTTGCCCTCGGAGTCGGTCGGGTACGGGTTGGAACCGGTCAGGACGAAGCTGGCCAGCTCGTAGTTGCCGGGGATGATGTAGTCCGAGAACAGCGCGTTGCCGGGAACGTTCTGGACGTTCACCTCGACGCCGATCTCGGCGAGCATCTCGCGGGCGATGTCGCCCTCGTCCTTGGCCAGCTGCATGTCCTCGGAGGCCACCCAGCCGAGGGTGAGCGTGTCGCCGGCCTCGTTGGTGCGGAACTCGGCGCCGTCCTCGAGGGTCCAGCCGGCCTCGTCGAGCAGCGCGCCCGCGGCCTCGGGGTCGTAGTTGCCGACCGGGTCGCTGTTGTCCTGGTAGCCGTTCTGGCTGGAGCGGAGGAGGCGGTTGACCTCACCGGTGATGGGCCAGTCCACGGCGCCCAGGGCCACCTCGGCCATGGTGTCGCGGTTGATGGCCATGGAGATGGCCTGGCGGACGGTCTTGTCCTGGAGCATCTCGCTGCCGGCGTTCACCGAGATGAACCGGTGGGCGTTGTCGACGGCGCGGGTGAAGTAGGTGCCCTCGCGGTCCTTCAGGAGCTCCCACGCGGCGGCGTCGTAGCCCAGGTAGAAGGCGTCGATCTCACCGTTGTTGAACGCGGTCGCCTGACCGTCGATCGCGACGTTGGTGAAGATGATCTCGTCCAGCATGGCGGGGTCGCCCCACCAGTCCTCGTTCCTCGTCACCGTGATGCGCTGGGTGACGTCGTCGAACTCGGGGTTCGCGAACGGGCCGGCGGTGACGGGGATCTCGCCGTCGTAGCCCTCCACGAACAGCTCCTCGTCCTCCATGTACTCCTTGGGGTACAGGATGTCGAAGAGGGCGGGCCAGTCGGCGTAGGGCGTCGAGAACTCGAGGGTGAACGAGTACTCGTCCTCGCCCTGGACGACCTCTTCGATCCACTTGTAGCCGGTGTCGGAGCCGACCTCGAACTCACCGTCGCGCTCACCCTTGCGGGTGATGACCTGGGCCTCGTAGTCCTCCCAGGTGATGGGCTCACCGTCGGACCAGACCGCGTCCGGGTTCAGGGTGTAGGAGACCTCGAGGCCGTCGTCGCTGACCCCGTACTCGAGGACGTAGTCCTCGTTGGGAGCGAAGCCGCCCTGGTCGTCGAACCGGGTCGGGGTCGGCATGAGGGCGCCCATGACACGGCGCACATCGCCCTTGTTGCCCTGGACGTGCACCATGTTGTGCTGTTCTTCGTACTCGCTGAGGGACCACACGAAGGTGCCGCCCTCCTGCAGGTCCTCGCGCGGTGCCGCGTTGAGGTCGGACGCGGCGAGCGCCGCGACCTCCTCCTGCGCGTCTCCCGGGTCGTCGTCGCTGCCGCAGGCGCTGGCGACCATCACCAGCGCGGCGACGGGGGCGAGGTAACGCGCCTTCCCGATTCGCATGGGGATTCCTCCTATGGGGGTGGTTCTACCAGCGCGCGGGGCGGCGCTGGTCGTGCCTTGTCAGGCCGGGGGGGTCAGACGACCTCACGCCGCTCCGCGTAGTGGCAGGCGGCGCCCTGGTCTCCTCCGTTGATGGCGAGGATCTGCGGTTCGACGTTCACGCACTTCTCCTGGTCCGGCTCGGAGAGGGTGGTGAACTTCTGGCACCTGGTCCGGAACCTGCAACCCGAGGGCGGGTTGGCGGGGCTGGGCAGGTCGCCGTCCAGGACGATGTGGGTACGCGCGCGTTCCTTCTCCGGGTCGGGGATCGGGATGGCGGACAGCAGCGCCTGGGTGTAGGGGTGTGCGGGGCTGGCGTAGACCGACTGGGTGTCGCCGATCTCCACGATCCGGCCCAGGTACATGACGGCCACGCGGTCGGCGATGTGCCGCACCACGGACAGGTCGTGCGCCACGAACAGGTAGGACAGGCCCAGCCTGGCCTGGAGTTCCTCCAGGAGGTTGACGACGCCGGCCTGGATGGACACGTCGAGCGCGGACACGGGCTCGTCGAGGACCAGCAGCTTGGGCTCCAGCGCCAGGGCGCGGGCGATGCCGATGCGCTGGCGCTGGCCGCCGGAGAACTCCGACGGGAAGCGGGTGGCGTGCTCGATGTTGAGGCCGACCAGCTCGATGAGCTCGTAGACGCGGCGGGTGACCTCGGCCGTGCCGGTCCTGTGGGCCCGCAGGGGTTCGGCGATGATGTCGAACACCGGCATGCGGGGGTCCAGGGAGCTCATGGGGTCCTGGAAGACGATCTGCATGTCGCGTCGCAGCGCGAACCGCCCGCTCTTGTTGAGCGCGGCCACGTCGTTGCCCATGACGGTGACGGCGCCGGCCTGGGGCTTCTCCAGGTCCATGATCTGCATGAGGGTGGTGGACTTGCCGCAGCCGGACTCGCCGACGAGGGCGAGGGTCTCGCCCTCGCGGATGTCGAAGTCGATGCCGTCCACGGCGTAGACCGTGCCGACGCGCCGCTTGAACACCATGCCCTTGTTGAGGGCGTGGTGCTTGACCAGCCCCTCCACCCGCAGCATCTCGGGCCGGTCCTCACGGGGAACGTCGGCGACGGGGGCCTCGGGGATCTCGGGCACGGGGTAGATGTCCTGGGCGGTCCAGCCCTTGTCGGCGATCTCGCCGGAGCGGATGCACGCCACGCGCTGGACGCCGGTGTCGAACACCCTGCTCGCGGTCGGGGCCTCCCCGTCGCCGTGGGCGAGGCGGATGGTGTCGGCGCTGGGCTGGGAGCCGATGGCGAGCAGGTCGGGCTCGGCGATCTCGCACTCGGGCTGCGCGATGGGGCAGCGCGGCGCGAAGGGGCAGCCGGGCGGCAGGCTGGACAGTGACGGCGGGGTGCCCTTGATGGGGACGAGGGCGCCCTGGCGGTCCAGGTCCATGCGGGGTACGGCGCCGAGCAGGCCCATCGTGTAGGGCATGCGGCTGTTGTAGTAGATCTCGTCGACGGCGCCGATCTCGACGGGGCGGCCGGCGTACATGACCAGGACGCGGTCGACGAAGCCGGCGACCACGCCGAGGTCGTGGGTGATCATGACGATGGCCGCGCCGGTCTCCCTCTGGGCGGTGCGCAGCAGGTCGAGGATCTGGGCCTGGATGGTGACGTCGAGCGCTGTGGTGGGCTCGTCGCAGATGATGACGTCGGGGTTGTTGGCCATCGCCATGGCGATCATGACGCGCTGGCGCATACCGCCGGAGAACTCGTGCGGGAAGGACCGGTAGCGCTGGGCGGCGTTGGGGATGCCGACGAGGTCGAGGAGTTCGACGGCCCGGTCCCGCGCCTTGGCCTTGGGGGTCCTGGGGTCGTGGACCAGGACGGCCTCGGCGAGCTGGTCACCGACGGTGTAGACCGGGGTGAGGCCGGAGAGCGGGTCCTGGAAGACCATGGAGATGACCTTGCCGCGCTTGGCGGCCATGGCCCGGTCGTCCAGGCCGAGGATCTCCTCCCCGTGCAGCAGGACCGAGCCGGAGATCTTCGCGTGCTCGGGCAGCAGGCCCATGGCGGCCATGGAGGAGACGGACTTGCCGGAGCCGGACTCGCCGACGATGCCCAGCACCTCTCCCCTCCTCACGGCGTAGCTGACGCCGCGGACGGCGTGCACGTCGGGGTTGCCGTTGAACCCCGGGAAGGTGACGGTGAGGTCGGTGACCTCGAGGATCGGGCTGTCCGCGGTCCGCTCGTCGCGGGCGACGTCGGTGGCGGCGACCGTTTCGGTGCTCATGTGTTGCTGTCCCCCTAGGAGCGGCGCGACTTGGACTGAGGGTCGAGGGCGTCGCGCAGCCCGTCCCCGATCATGTTCACCGCGAGCACCAGCACCACCAGCAGGAGCGTGGGGAAGAGGAACATCCACCACGCCGTGGTGGCGAACCGCGACCCGTCGGCGATGACCACGCCGAGGCTGATGTCCGGCGCCTGCACGCCCAGGCCGAAGTAGCTCAGGGCGGTCTCGCCGATGATCGCCGTGCTGACCGCGATCGTGGCGTCCGCGATGAGCAGGGACGACATGTTGGGCAGGATGTGCCGCAGGATGATCTTGTGTGGGGGGACGCCCATGAACCGGGCGGCGTGGATGTACTCGCGTTCGCGCAGGGAGATGGTCAGTCCGCGGACCATCTTGGAGGTGACCATCCAGCTGAACGCGGCCAGCAGGATGACGAGGACCATCCAGCCGCCGTTGCCGACGAAGTGCTTGGACAGGATGGCCAGGACCACGAAGCTGGGCAGGACCAGGGCCAGGTCGGCGACCCACATCAGGCCGCGGTCGGTGAGGCCTCCGAAGTACCCGGCGAAGGAACCGACCAGGGCGGCGACGGCCGTCGAGAGCAGGGCGACGAGCAGACCGATGAGCAGCGACCGCTGGAGTCCCGCGGTGCTCTGGGTGAGGACGTCCTGGCCGGTGCGGTTGGTACCCATCCAGTGCTCGGGCGAGGGCGGGTCGATCAGGGAGGTGTAGTCGCGCTGCCCCACGTCCCAGCCGGTCACGAGCGGTCCGATGAAGGCGATGGCCAGCAGCAGGGCGAGCATGCCGATCCCGACGATGACGCGCCGCGTCTCCAGGAGCTGGCGCCCGACGTCCCTCAGGCGGTTGGGCGCCGGGGGCACGGCCGGTGCCGGTGCGGGCTCCGTGCTCGTTTCGGTCGTACTCATGGCGTGGTCTCCAGCTGGGCAGCCGCGGTGGTGTGCGGGGCGGTCGAGTGGCGGGGCGCTCCGACGTCGGCGCGGGTGTCGCCGGGTGTGGCGCGGAGGTGGGTCACGGTCACACCCGCACCCTCGGGTCGAGCCAGGCGTAGAGGATGTCCGAGAGGAACGACGCGGCCATGACCGTCACCGCCATGAAGAAGGAGACCGCCGCGACCACGTGGACGTCGTGCTGGGAGATCGAGTCGATCAGCCAGGCGCCCATGCCGTGCCAGCCGTAGATCTTCTCGGTGAAGGTCGCGCCGGACACCATGATCCCGAAGGTGAAGGTGAAGTACGTGATCGTGGGGATCAGCGCGGTGCGCAGGGCGTGCTTGAACAGCGCCCGTCTGCGGGTGAGCCCCTTGGCCATGGCCGTGCGCACGAAGTCGGCGTTGAGCACGTCCAGCATCATGTTGCGCTGGTAGCGGGCGAAGGCCGCGAACAGGGAGAGCGCGAGCACGATGGTGGGGAGGAGCGCGTGGTGGATCCGGTTGAGCAGGAGTTCCCACCACTCCCCCCGGAAGCCCGCCGAGTACTCGCCGGAGAAGATCAGCAGCCGGAAGCCGACGAGGTCGTTGATGGCGGTGGCGCCCACCTGCACGCTGATCGCGATGACCACGGTGGGGACCGAGAGCACGAAGAAGGCGACGGCGGTGGAGGCCTTGTCGAAGCGCCGGTACTGCCGGACGGCGGAGTAGGCGCCGACGGCGATGCCGACGGCGGCGCCGAGGATCGTGGCGAACGTGATGAGGCGCAGCGTGACGCCGGCCTTCATCCAGATCTGGGGGGTGACGTCGCGCCCCTGGATGCTCTGCCCGAAGTCGCCCTTGACCACACCGCTGAGCCAGACTCCGTAGCGTTCGGCCAGGGGGGTCTCGTCGTTGAGGTTGAGGGTGTCGAGCTGGGAGTTGATCACCTCGGCCGTGGGCGGAGGCTGCATCTGCTCGAAGTAACCGCGCGGATAGAGGTTGGTGGCCGCGAGCAGGTAGGCGAAACTCGTCGCGAGAAAGATCAGCACGACGTAGTTCAGCAGCCGCCTGGCCAGGAACTTGCCCAAAACTATCTCCGAACCTCACAGCCGAGCCCGGCGCTTGTCTCGTGTGCGCGGTCGTGACGGAGAGCACCGACGATCACGGAGCGCACTGAGCGGTGGGGTGCCACCGTTAAGCCTTCGCGAACTCGTGACCACCGGTGGGGGTAACTCCCGGTGACTACCAAAACACAATTCCATCCGATTCACGATCCGTGACCGGAATGTCAAGAGTCTGCGGGAGCACTAGACACTCGACGGTAACCACTCCATCAAGAAAAGACAACGGTGCCCATTTGACCACCCGGATGCATCCGATTTGTCAATCTTTACACACACAGCGGCGACACCACTCCCCTCAGTCATCATCATCGACCCTGACCTGCACAAACGGAAACCGGGCGACCGGCGAGGACCCCCCGACCCCACCCCAGAACTGGACATAACGACACAAACGCGCCATCAAACATCAATAGTCAGTAACGCACACGAAACACTGATCCCACCAGCTGCGGTCGAGCACAGCACTCCCGTGCGAACCGCCTCCGCACTCACAAAGCACGCTGATCGGTCGAATACGGGATCACTCACCCTGGGTAGTGGATGTTAACGACGGCTAACGATGACGAGTGCTCCGCGCTGAACTCCGGTCACCGCCGACCTCTCGGGAGTGCCCCCCGAGGGCGCGGTCCCGGCCACCGCCACAGGCCGCGGTCGCGGCACCAGTGGCGCGGCGGACAGAGCCCTCGCCATCCCCCACCAGGTGCCCAGCGAACGGGCTGCGTCACCCGCCACCCCCAGGACGGTCCAGGTCACAGGCCCCGCGAGGGACGCCCCCCTCCCCCGCCGCCACGCCGCCAGGTGCGGCAGGACCAGGGCCGCCCCGGCGGCCGCCGCGATCCGGCCCGCCCTGCGCGAACCCGGCGTACGCCGGGAAGCCGCCGGCCCCCGCCCCCCGGCCGCGACCCCGGCCACCGCGGCGGTGACGGCCACCGGCCACCACCCGGTTCGCGCGGCACGCGCGCCCGCCCGGGCGGTGCGCGCCAGATCGAGCCCCGTCAGTCTCAGCGCCTCCGGCAGCGGCGCACGCGCCCGGCCGGACACCTCTTCCGCGACCACCGCCCCGCCCAGCGCGCCGACCAGCAGCGCCGCACCGGGTCGGCCGGACGCCGCCAGGACCAGGACAGCCGCCCCGGCCCAGGAGAGTTCGGGGCCGCTGGCCCACCCCCCGTAGCGGCGCGCCAGCGGTCCGGCGACCGCGCCGGAGGTGAAGCACGCGCGCAGGTAGGCCCCCATGTCGGTGGTGGGGGGCATCCGGACACGGGACCTGGGCTCGTAGCGCACCGACCACCCGTCCCCGGCGAGGCGCCACAGCAGGTCGAGTACGGCGGCCGGGCCCAGGCCGGGATCGAGGTCGGCGACGGAGCGGCGCACGACCAGGACCGGGACGGGCCTCAGCGGGTCGTCGGAGCCGGAAGCACCGGCACACGCCTGGTCGGGAGTCCCGTGGCCCCAGGGGAGGACGGGCCCGGGGTCGGCGCCGCGGTCCGGGCCCGCGCCGTGGTCCGCGACGGCCGCCACCGACCTGCGCAGGTGGCCGAGGAAGCGCGGGCGTTCGGTGAGCACGCGGGGCACCACCGCCGCCACCAGGGGGTCGGCGAAGTGTCCCAGGGCGGTGTCCAGCCAACCGGCGGCGGGGCGCGCCCCCGACTCGACCAGGGCGACGAACTCCGCGGAACAGGCCCGCAGTGCCACCGCCCGGGCCTCCGCGCCCCCGGACGGGCCGGGGACGACGCGGGCACCGCGCCGGCGCGCGGTCCAGGCGCAGGCCCCGGTGGCGCCGACCACCACCGGGCGCAGGTCCGGATGGAACTCGGCGAGGTGGTCGAGAGTGGTGCCCAGTGCGGTGGGCCCGGCCTGACCGACGACCGCCACGTCGGCGGTACGTCCGGGCGCGAGGGGCAGGGGGCGGGGGTGGGCGAGTCCGGACCGGATCAGGTCTCGGGCGAGCAGGCCCTCGGCCGCTCCCGCGGGCACCGCGCCGCTCAACCAGCGGATCAGGGCGCTCACCTGCCCCGGAGCGAGGCGGACGGCCCGCGGCGGGCACCCGCCGAGGAGGAGGTGCCCCTCGTCCGCGAGGCGTACTGAGCGGTCGATCTCGATACCGAGGCCGGGGGGCAGCGGGGAGCGGGAGGCCATGCCTCATACCTTGTCGGGTCGGACATGGCGTACGCAAGACTGCGGGAAGCACCAGAATCGGGGGGACTTAACCCAATCGTTACCAAAACCCGCAAGTCCCATGAGTCACGAATCCCCGCCGTTATCCGCCCCCGGCCCTCCGCACCATCGGGCGGGAGCCCCTCTTTGGGCAGCTCAGTCGGGGTTATCCTGACCAAGCCAGGTCGGCTGGGTTTCCAGGGAGGCACAGAGCGTATGCTGAGCGCGAATACGCCCTTCAGTGTCGTAGGGCACATCCGATACCAGACATGAGCATGCAGCACGGCCCGCCCCAGGCCCCACCACCGTCCCTCGGGAAGCCCAGCGGCTTCTCCCCCACCGCCTGCCGCCTCCCTTGCACAGTTGTGGCGCAGTACCGCTTCCCTCCCTGCTCCAGGGGGCTTCGCCCTGCGCGTCCGCTCCGCGCCGTGACCCGCCCACGCGGGCACGGACGCCTCGAGGACCCGGCACTCCGTTGCCATGCCCGCCGCGAACACACGTCATCGGGGAGCGAACCCAATGTGTGAGCCCGCAGCATCCCAGAGCCCCCTCGGACCACTCGTCGCGCGTCACGCGCACGGCCCCGCCCACAGGGCCCTCCCCCCGTCGCCGGACGCGCTCCCGCACCCGGCCCCTCTGCCCAGTCCCTTACACAGTCCGGCGAGTCTTATGGAAGACGAGATACCGCACAGCACCGACACCGCCCGCAGGCCCGCGAGGCGGCGGTTCCCGGGGTTGCCGAGCCAGATCGCGTACGCGAGGAGGTTCGTCGCCCGACAGCTGGCCGCCTCACCGGAACTCACCACGGCGACACTGTTGACCAGTGAACTCGCCACGAACGCCATCACGCACAGCGCCTCGGGCCGGGCGACCGGCAAGTTCGAGGTCAGCGTCCACCTCGCCCCCGGCTGGGCGCGGGTGGAGGTACGGGACCTGGGGAACGTGGAGGAGGCGCCGCAACCCCAGCACCGGGACCCCTATGACACGGCCGAGCACGGCCGGGGCCTGGACCTGGTCGAGGCGCTGTCCAGCAAGTGGGGCACCGAGCCCCGCGCCGACGGGATGGGACGCAGGGTCTGGTTCGAGCTGGTGTGGGACTGCGGCGCCGGCCCCGCGGACGCGGCCCCGGCGTAGGGCCGCCGGCGGGCGGCCCGTTCCGGACACCGCCGTCCGCTCGGGGCCCGCGGGTGTGGGAGCCCCCGTCACTCCTCCGTCCGGGCCTCTACCGCCCCCTGCGTACCACCGTCCTCGGTGGGCGCGGGCAGCCGGTAGCGCTCGTAGAGTTCGCGCGCGTAGTCCTTGGCCTCCTGTGAGGGTTCCTGGCCCAGCTCGTCACGGACCAGGTCGTCGAGGCTCTTGTTCGTTTCTGTCATGTGTCGCAGCCTGCCTGTAGTGCGCGGATTGCACAAATCGCCGCTCCGGTGACGGAGCGGAGCCGCGCGGGGCCGCCCCCGGCCCCGCCCGCCGCCCCGAGCCGGGCGCGGAACCGGCCGGCCCCGGCCCCGAACGGGTGCGGCACCGCGGCCGGGCGAGGTCCGCCCAGCTCACAGCGGAGGAGGGCGGTCCGCGGAAACGGCGAGGGACACCCCGCGCGACGCGCGAAGTGCCCCCTGGAGCAGGTGGAACCGGTGGGCTAGGAGCCGACCCGCTCCTCGGTCCGCTCGGCACCGGACGCGTCGCCGTCGGACGTGCCGTCCCCGGCCGCCCGCTTCCGGGCGGCGCGGTCGCGGCGCCGTTCGGCGCGCTGGGCGCTCCGTGCGGCGCGGCGCTGCTTGGACCACTCCACCAGCTGGTAGAGGACCGGGACCAGGACCAGTGTCAGCACGGTCGAGGTCAGCAGGCCGCCGATCACCACGATCGCCAGCGGCGCGGAGATGAACGCCCCGCCGCCGGTGACCCCCAGGGCCATCGGGGTCAGTGCCGCGATGGTGGCGAGCGCCGTCATGAGGATCGGCCGCAGACGGTGGCGGGCACCCTCCACGATCGCCTCGCTGAGCGGCATCCCGTTGTTCTGGTTCTGGTTGATCAGGTCCATCAGGACGATGGCGTTGGTGATGACCACACCGATGAGCATCAGCATGCCGACCATGCCGGCGATCCCCAGCGGGTTGCCGGTGATCAGGAGCAGGCCCAGCGAGCCGGTGACCGCGAACGGGATCGAGATCAGCAGCATGAGCGGCTGGAGCAGGCTCTTGAAGGTCGCGACCATGATCAGGTAGCAGATCACGACCGCGGCGAGCATCGCCAGCATCATCGAGGCGAAGCCCTCGGACTGGTCCTGGCTGACGCCGCCCAGGGTCGCCGTGGCGCCCTCCGGCAGGTCGAGCCCGTCGAGTGCCTCGGTGATGGAGGCGCTCACCGCGCCCAGGTCGGAGGCTGTGACGCTCGCCGACACGGTGGCGCTGGTGATGCCGTCGATCCGGGTGAGCTCCGGCTGCTGGAGCACCTCCTCGACCGTGGCCACGTCGGACAGCGGGACCGCCCCGGTCGCGCCCATGACGGGCAGGTCCTCCAGGTCGGCCACGGTCTGCGGGGCCTCGTCGAAGCGGACCACCAGGTCGCGACGGGTGTCGTCGAGGGTGACCGTTCCGACGTTCTGGCCGTTGAAGGCCGCGGTGACCTGCTGGCCGACCGCCGCCTCGGTGAGACCGACCGCCGCGGCGTCCTCGCCGTCGACGCTGACCTCCAGCGAGGACTGCTCGGCGGCGACGCTGTTGGTGATGTCGGCCGTGCCGTCGATGGCGCTCAGCTCGTCCTCGACGATGCCGGTGGCCTCGGAGAGGACCTCCTGGTCGTCCGCGCTGACCTGCACCTCGATGCCGGACCCCCCCATGGCTCCCATGCTGCTCAGGATGGGCTCGTGCTCGGTGTCCAGGTTCTCGAGGGTGTCGCGGAGCACTTCGCGGTTGCGGGCCTGGTCGGTGTCGGGGTCGGCGGTGACCGTGTAGTCGATCTGGCTGCTTCCGCCGCCGCCCATCATCCCGGCCATGCCGCCGCCGCCGACGTTGGTCTGGTACGAGTCCACCCACGCGAACCCGGCCAGGGCCTCCTCGACCTTGACGGCCTCGGTGTCGGCCTCCTCCAGGGACGTGCCCGGGGGGAGCTCCTGGACGATCGCGTAGGAGTTCTCCTCGGACTGGCCCATCCAGTCGGTTTCGAGGTTGGTGGCCATGAAGACGGTGCCCGCGAAGATGACGAGCGAGGCGAACACGGTCGTGATCGTCGCGGTCCTGCGCTTGGTGGTGATCCAGCGGATGACCGGCAGGTAGGCGCGCTGGAGGACGCCCTTGCGCTCGCGCTCGTTCTCCTCGCGCTCGATCTGCTCCTGGGTGGCGTCCCCGATGTCCTTGGGGCGCATGAACCAGTAGCAGAGCACCGGGATGAGGGTGATGGACACGACCAGCGAGGCGGCCAGGGCCAGGCTGGCGGTGACCGCGAACGGCATGAAGAGCTCGCCGACCATGCCGCCGACGAAGGCCAGCGGCAGGAACACGGCGATGGTGGCGAGGGTGGAGGAGACCACGGCGGCGGCGACCTCGCGCACACCGGTCCTGACGGCCTCCATCCGCTCCTTGCCGTAGTCGAGGTGCCTGCGGATGTTCTCCAGCACCACGATGGAGTCGTCGACCACGCGCCCGATGGAGATGGTGATGGCGGCGAGGGTCAGCATGTTGAGGCTGAAGCCGAACGCCTGCATCCCCAGGAACCCGATCAGGACCGACACCGGGATGGACACCGCGGTGACCAGGGTGGAGCGGATCGACAGGAGGAAGACGAGGATGACGACGACGGCGGCGGCCAGGCCCATGCCGCCCTCCTCGACCATCGCGAGGATGGACTCGTTGATGTAGGGGGCCTGGTCGAAGACCACGCTGATGTCGATGTTGGAGCCGAGGACGTCGGCCTGGTCGTCGAGGACCTGCTGGACGCCCTCGGACACCTCGACGGTGTTGCCGTCGGGCGTCGCCATGACCATGATGCCGATGCTCGGGTCGCCGTTGACGCGGGCCAGGGAGGTGGCCTCGTCCTGGACGAGTTCGACGTCGGCGATCTCGGAGATCTGGACCGGGCCGGGCGGGGCCGCGGGGGGCGCGCCGGGCGCGGCGGCGGACATGTCGCCGGCCGCGGCCGAGGGCTGGACCCAGACGTCCTCGATCTGCTCGACGGAGGTGAACTGCTCGCCGGTGGTCACGCTCAGGGTGCGGCCGTCGGCGTCGATGTCACCGCCCGGCTGGAGCAGGCCGCTGGACTGGAGCGCCTGGGTGAGGTCCTGGGCGGACAGCCCGGCGGACGCGAGTTCGTCCGCGTCCGGGCTGATGACGACGTCGGACCCGACGGCGCCGGTGACCATCGCAGAGCGCACGCCCGGGATGGACTCGATCTCGGGGACGAGGTGGGTCTCCAGGGGCTCGACCATGGACTGGTCGTCGCCGTCCTCGGCGCCCGCCGCGAGCATCATGACCGGCATCATGTCCGTGCTGAACGACATGACGCTGGTGCTGACGTCCTCGGGAAGCATCCCGGAGATCTGGTCGACCGCGATCTGCGTCTGGCGGACCAGGTCGTCCTGGTCGGAGCCGTAGTCGAACTCGACCGTGACCTGGGAGGATCCGGTGCTGGAGGTGGAGGTGACCGTGGTGGCGCCCGCCACGCCCTGGACGGCCTGTTCCAGGGGCTCGGTGACCTGGTTCTCCACGACCTGGGGCGAGGCGCCCTGGTAGGTGCCGGAGACCATCACCATCGGGAGGGACATCTCCGGGAACAGCTCCCGCTTGGCCGACACGGCCGCGAGGACACCGAAGAAGAGGACGGCCAGGGTGACGAGCAGGACCAGCGCCCGGTTCTTGAGCGACATGACCGCGAGGCGGTTCATACCGTGGCCCCTTCCGAGCGGCTGGCGGCGGTCCCTGCCGGGGGACGGCCCGTACCACGGGCCGTTGTGGCCGATCTGGACATGAGAGGTTTTCGCTCCTAGTTCGCTGCGGACCACGGGAGCAGGCCGTGGTGTGGTCGTCGGGCGCTTTCCGGCGACCGTCGGGCGGGCACGCCGTCACTGCGGCCTGGTGACCGGTCCTCGAACGTGTGGTGATGGTGGGGACGCAGGTTGTCCGTCCGCCGTGTGCGGCACAGAGGGAGCATCCGACTGGCGCACGATTCAGAATACGTCGCGTTATATCGGAAGCTCGGCCAACTCCGCCCGGTTCAGGGGACTCTCAGGGGTGCGTCAACCTTCTGTCGGGGTCAAGCCCTGACCAAAGTTAGGGTCACCCGCCGTAAGTCGGAGTTTCCAGGGGTGAGGTGGGCCTTCTGCCGACCGGAAGTGGACGCGCCCTGTAACGGGCATCACAGAGATCCATTCCGGCCCACCGAAACGAGGAGCCGCAGCCCCGGTCGTGGCGCCTCTCGGAAAACGGCCTGTGGACAACCGGGAGAGCCGGTCCGTCCGGGGCATCCTGAAGGAGTGGGGGATCAGCCCACCCGCTGCTCCTCCAGGGGCTCGTGCGGCTGGGCGGTCCCCCACACCACGCGCAGGAGGTCCTCCAGCGCGTGCGCCAGGGACTCGTCCACCAGCTCGTAGCTGACCTGGCGGCCGCGCGCCTGGGTGTGCACCAGTCCGCAGTCGCGGAGGCACGCGAGGTGGTTGGAGACGTTCTGCCGGGTGAGCCCGAGCTGTTCGGCCAGCGCGGCCGGGTAGTTCGGACCTTCGAGGAGGGCCAGGAGGAGGCGGGACCGGGTCGGGTCGGACAGTGCACGTCCGAGCCGGTGGATGGCGGACAGGCGCTGCTCGGAGGTCAACATGAAAACCATTGTACATAGCTTGCTGTATAGACAGCCTTGGCTGTATAAACAGTGATGGCTGAACTGTCGGTGCCATCGCCCAGGGCAGCCGAGCGCACGGTGTGACGACGCGGAACCAAGGAGGCGCCCATGGGAGCGGGACACGGGCACGGACACGGACACGGGATCACCGCAGGTGCGGCCAACAGCGGACGGCTCGCACTGGTCCTCGCGATGATGCTCACCGTCGCCGTGGTCCAGGTCGCGGGCGCCGCGTACAGCGATAGCCTGGCGCTGCTCGCCGACGCCGGGCACACCGTCACCGACTCCTTCGGCGTCGCCCTCGCCCTGGCCGCCGTCTGGATCGCCGCCCGTCCCGCCACCAGCAAACGCACCTTCGGGTACCAGCGCGCCGAGATCCTCGCCGCCGCGGTCAACGCACTGGTGCTGTTCCTGCTCTGCGGGTTCATCGTGATGGAGGCGGTCGACCGCCTGCGGTCCCCCTCCGAGGTGTCGGGGCCCGGCATGGTCGCCGTCGCCGCGTTCGGCCTGGTCGCCAACATCGCCGCACTGTTCGTCCTGCGTTCGGGCGCCAAGGAGAGCCTCAACGTCAAGGGCGCCTACCTGGAGGTCATGAGCGACGCCCTCGCCTCCGTCGGTGTCATCGTCGGCGGCATCGTGGTCTGGACGACCGGCTGGGGCCAGGTCGACACACTCGTGTCCCTCGGGATCGCCGCGATCATCGTGCCCCGAGCCTGGGCCCTGCTCCGCGAGGCCGTGCACATCCTGCTGGAGGCCACGCCCAAGGGCATGGACCTCAAGGAGGTGCGCGACCACCTCCTGGGGCACCCCGCCGTCCTGGACGTCCACGACCTGCACGCCTGGACCATCACCTCCGGGGTGCCCGTGATGTCGGCGCACGTGGTGGTCGCCGAGGAGCACCTCCGGGACAGCGGACGGATGCTGGACGAGCTGCGCGCCTGCCTGACCGGCCACTTCGATGTCGAGCACTCCACCCTGCAACTCGAACCGCCGGGCCACGCCGACCACGAGGGCGGCAGACACCCCTGACCGGGCTCCCGCCGGGCGCTCCGGCCGGAAGGCCTCCGTTCCCCTCCGATACGGGCAGTCGGCGTGACCGAGCCCGCAACCTTTGACAGAATCGTTCGCGCTTCGTCGAAGGAGGAGAAATCCGGTGGAATCCACACACGACTCCGGGCTGCGCACCCGGTGAGCGAACGCCCCCGCCCACGCGGAGGCAGCCTCGGCGCACTGGTCCGTAGGGTGCTCCCCCACCCCCGGTCACCGAAGTCCCGCCTCCGTCCGCGCCTGGCATGGCGCCCCTCACGCGAACTCCTCGCCTGGCGCAAACCCGCCCGCGTCTTCCTCCTCGTCTTCCTCTCCGTCGACCTGGTCGGCACCGGCCTGCTGATGACCCCGCTCGCCACCCCCGGGAGCGAGGGGCTGGGGTTCGTCCCCGCGCTGTTCACGGCCACCTCCGCCCTGGCCGTGTGCGGGCTCGGCGTGATCTCCGTCGGCCACGACCTCAACCTCTTCGGACAGATCGTCGTACTCGTCCTGATGCAGGTCGGCGGCATCGGGATCATGACCCTGGCGTCCGTGCTCGGCACGGCCATGATCCACCGCTTCCGGCTGCGGACCCAGCTCAACGTCCAGGCCGAGACGCGGAGCCTGTGGATCGGGGACGTGTCCGGCGTCGTCGGACGCGTCGCCGTCGTCTTCCTGGTCCTCCAGGGCCTGACGTTCCTGCTCATCGCCCCGCGGATGTGGCTGGGCTACGACATGACCCTGGGCGAGGCCTCCTACTCCGGCCTGTTCCACTCGATCTCGGCGTTCAACAACGCCGGCATCTCCCTGTACGACGACAGCCTGACCCGATTCTCCGGGGACCCGTTCATCCTGCTGCCGGTGGCCTTCGCCGTGATCCTCGGCGGCCTCGGACTGCCCGTCCTGCTCGAACTGCGCCGCAACCTCGGCGAACCCCGCAAGTGGAGCCTGCACTCCAAGATCACCATCACGACCACGGCCATCCTCTTCCTGGGGAGCTTCCCGCTCATCACCGCGATGGAGTGGGGCAACCCCGCGACGCTCGGCGCGATGCACTGGACGGACAAGCTCACCGACGGCTTCTTCCACAGCGTGATGCCGCGCAGCGGGGGGCTGAACGTCGTACCGGTCGGTGACATGCAGGACTCCACGCTCCTGCTGACGATCATGCTCATGTTCGTCGGCAACGGCAGCGCCGGAACGGCGGGCGGCATCAAGGTCGCGACCCTCGCCGTGATCTTCCTCGTGGTGCTGGCGGAGATCCGCGCGCACGACAAGGTGCACGTCTTCGACCGCCAGCTCCCGCCCGGGGTGATCCGCCAGTCCCTGAGCCTGGTGTTCCTGTCCGCGACGGTCGTCGCCTTCAGCGCGCTGCTGCTCATGCAGGCGACCCCCTTCCACTTCCTCCCGGTGCTGTTCGAGGTGGTCTCCGCCTTCGGTGTGGTGGGGCTCTCCACAGGCATCACCCCCGACCTGCCCCAGTGGGCCCAGTGCCTGCTCGTGGCGCTCATGGTCGCCGGGCGCATCGGCCCCATCACGGTCGCGACCGCCCTGGCCTTCCGCGACCGCCGCCGGCGCTACGATCTCGCCGAGGCCAGGCCGATCATCGGTTGAGCCGCACAGACAGGAGTCATCGGTGCCACACCGCAACAGGAACGACGACAAGAGCGTGCTGGTCATCGGCCTCGGCCGGT
Organism: Nocardiopsis codii; assembly: GCF_036327455.1. Classification (NCBI taxonomy): domain Bacteria; kingdom Bacillati; phylum Actinomycetota; class Actinomycetes; order Streptosporangiales; family Nocardiopsidaceae; genus Nocardiopsis; species Nocardiopsis codii. Next base: position 325,550 of record NZ_JAUZMY010000001.1, read on the forward strand.
TCGGCAGCTCCCTCGCGCTCGAGCTGGTCAACCGCGGCTGGGACGTGCTCGGCGTCGACTCCAACCCGCGCCTGGTCCAGACCTACGCCGACGCCCTCACCCACACGGTGATCGCCGACGCCACGGACGAGGAGGCACTGCGCCAGGTCGGCGCGGGCAACTTCAACCGGGCGGTGGTGGCCATCGGCACCCACCTGGAGGAGAGCATCCTGGCCACCTCGCAACTGGTGGACATGGGGGTGTCGACCATCTGGGCGAAGGCGACGAGCCGCCGGCACGGCCGCATCCTGGAGCAGGTGGGCGCCCACCACGTGGTGCTGCCCGAGCACGACATGGGCGAGCGGGTGGCCCACCTGCTGTCCGGGCAGATGCTCGACTACGTGGAACTGGAGGAGGGGTTCTCCCTCGGCAAGACCAGGGCCCCCAAGGAACTGCTGGGCAGGTCGCTGCGCGAGACGGGTGTGCGGCAGGAGTACGGGATCACCGTGGTCTCGATCAAGCGCATGGGTGAGGAGTTCACGTACGCGACCCAGGAGACGGTGCTGAACAAGGGGGACGTGATCGTGGTCGCGGGCCGGACCGACGACGTCGAGCGGTTCTCGGAGATCGTGTAGCCCCGCGACACAGGGCTTCCGACATTCAGGAGACATCCTCCACAACCGGACAAATTGACAACCGTTTTCATTATCCCGATGATTGACCCATGCGAACAGGGACAACCGTGCGGGCCGCCGCCCTCGGCGCCGCGACACTCATGATGATCACCGCCTGCGGAAGCGGCGACGGCGGCACGGACGACCCCGGTGTCTCCCCCGCCGACGCCGACCTGACCGTGGTCACCGGCGTCTACCCGCTGGAGTGGCTGGCCAGGGAGATCGGCGGAGACCGGGTGGCCGTCACCCAGCTGACCGACCCCGGCACCGAACCGCACGACCTGGAGCTCACCGGCCGCCAGGTCGGCGAGGTCAGCGAGGCCGACATCGCCTTCTACGTCGAGGGCCTCCAGCCCGCCGTGGACGACGCGATCGCACAGGAGGCGGCCGACAGCGCCCTCGACGTGGGCGACGTCGTGCACCTGCGGGCCGCCGGCGAGGCGGACGCGGACCACGGGGACGACGGGCACGGCCACGAGGAGGACGGGCACAGCCACGAGGAGGACGGGGAGGAGGGCCACGCGGACGAGGAGGAACACGACCACGGCGAGCACGACCCCCACTTCTGGCTGGACGTGGAGCTGATGGCGGAGACCGCCCGCGCACTCGGTGACCGCATGAGCGAGGTCAACCCCGAGGGGGCCGACACCTACGAGCAGGGTGTCGAGTCCGTGACGGCGGAGCTGGAGGCGATCGGCCAGGAGTACGAGGAGGGCCTGGCCTCCTGCGAGCACCACGACGTCGTCGTCGGGCACACCGCGTTCACGTACCTGACCGAGGCCTACGGCCTGGAGCAGGTCGGCGTCAGCGGGGTGGACCCCGACACCGAGCCCTCCCCCTCGCAGATCGCCGCGATCACCGACATCGTGCGGGAGCGAGACATCACCACGGTCTTCACCGAGCCGCTCATGCCCCCCGCGACGGCCGAGACGATCGCCGCCGAGACCGGCGCCGAGGTGAGGGTGCTCGACCCCTTGGAGGGCGTCACCGACGACTCCCCCGGCGACGACTACCCGTCGATCATGCGGGGCAACCTGGCCGCGCTGACCACCGCCCTGGGCTGCTCCTGACCCCGGGCGTCTGACACGGGCTCCGCTCCGGTCGACCCCCCTCCCCGCGGGCCCCACCCCTCCGGTCTACGCCGGACCGGTGGGGCCCGCGTCTGTGCGCCTCCCCCGCCGAACGGCTTCGCGCCCCGTTCGCACCCTTTGCCCGACTCCGAAAACAGCCCTCCGGCACTCGGGTTACACCGCGCTTACATAGAGCCAAAGCCCCGGACAAGTGGCGAGGGTCACGCTATGCTTGGGACTTGTCGGTGCCGATGCACGTGCATTTGGCGGTGCATCGGCACGGACGTTCCCCTCGCAGATCCGAAGGAGCACAGCACAGCATGACCGCACACAACGGCATCACCGCGACCGAGCTGACCGACGTCGCCTGGCAGAAGGCCAAGCGCAGCAACTCCCAGGGCGCCTGCGTCGAGATGGCCCGCCTCAGCGATGGCTCGATCGCCGTGCGCAACTCCCGGTTCCCGTCCGGCCCCGCGCTGGTCTACACCCAGGAGGAGATCGACTGCATGATCCTGGGCGCCAAGGACGGCGACTTCGACAACCTGCTCAGCTAGCACCCGGCCCCGCCGACCGCACCGTCGGGGGTTTCGGAGCACCCGGAGGAGTTCCGCCGCGCGGCGCCCCTCCGCACTCGCCGACCCGGATGCCACGCCCTCACCCGGGTCGACAGAGGGAACGGACAGAAGGGCCCTGTCCAGTGGACAGGGCCCTTCAACATCTCGAAAGGCCCGACTCAGCGGGCCTTGCGTTCTTCTTCCGCCACCATCGATCCGCCCCTCCGCGGTCGACGGCGAACGGCTACTTGAGGTCTTCCAGGATCTCCTTGAGCATGTCCAGCGTCTCGTCCGGGGTGGCCGCGGCCACGCTCAGCCGGGTCATCGCCTTGGTGTAGGCCTCCACCACGTTGCGGCGGTCGATGAGCTCGCCGTCGTGGAGCTGTTCCAGGTACACCATGTCCGCGAGCTCGAACTCCGAGTACCGCAGCAGGGTGAAGGACCCCGCCTCGGCCGCGTGGGCGCCCACGGAGAAGGGGATGATCTGGAGCGTGATGTTGTCGTGGCAGCTGCTCAGGTGGATCAGGTGCTCGATCTGGCGGCGCATGATCTCCGGGCCGCGGCTGATGACACCGATGGGCCGGCGCACCGCCGCCTCGTCGAGGATCACCCACATGCGCATGTTCGTGTCGTTCTCGACGCGCTTCTGTCTGCGCAGTCTCGCCTCGATGCGCTGCTCGGTGACCATGTCGGTCTCCACACCGCCGGAGATGATCTCCCGCGCGTACTCCTCCGTCTGGAGCAGCCCCGGTACAAACTGGGACTCGTAGATGCGGATGTGGTCCGCGGCCTCCTCGAAGCCCACATAGCGGATGAACCACTTGTGGAGCGAGTCGCCGTACTCCTTCCACCACCCGGGCTTGTTGGATTCGCGGGCGACTTCGAGTAATTCCTTGATCGTCTTACGGTCGGAGACCCCGTACATCTTGAGGAGGTCCTCGATATCGCGCAGCTTGAAACCGACCCGGCCGAGTTCCATCCGGCTGATCTTCGACGCGGAGGCCCGAATCCGGTTCCCCGCGTCCTCGCGGGTGATACCCCGCTGTTCGCGACGCTTACGAAGCTCGTGCCCTAGTAGCATGCGACGCACGGTGGGGCCGCTCCCCTTGCGCAATCGAGCGATATCCACGTTCGCCGCCTCTCTGTCATTCCCCGCACAAGGGTATCCGGGGTGGCGGGACACCTTTGCCTTGAGGTCAAGACACTACATGTACACGATATAGCCGAAGCGCCCCCGCACCCGGGTACTCCGCCGACGATCCCTCCGACGGCCCCGGAGGAGACCGCCGCCCGCCACCGCCGTGGGCGGCGGGTCGCACGACCGGAGCCCCCGACGGGTCGAAGGGCTCCCCGGGGCGGAGCCGGTCCGTCGCGGGACCCCTCCGACCGGATCACGCGAATTGCGCCCAAACGAACTTTCCACCGGGGGGCGTGGGAATCACGCCCCACTCTCGCGCGAAAGCACTGACCAGGGCAAGTCCGCGCCCGCCCTCCACGGTCAGATCCACTTCCCTTCTCCGGGGGTGCCGATCGCCGCCGTCACGGACGGCGCAGATGAATTCGCTGCCGCTGCGCATGAGCGAGAGCTGAATACCGCCCTCGCTCTGCCTGGTCAAGGGTAGGGGCCCGCCGTGGCGGACCGCATTCGTGACCAATTCGGAAACGACCACCGCGACATCATCCGACAAGTGCTGCATCTCCCATTCGTGGAGAAGCGCCTCGGAAATCTCACGTGCGGCGGCCACCGCGCGCGGCCTCGGCGCGAAGCTCCACGTGACCGCGTCGTGCCTGTCGCCGCAGACCGGGGTGTTCCAGCGCCGGGAACCGTGCGTCAGGACCTTGAGCCACCATCCGCCGGCAGGCTCCGCCACCGCCTCCGCACACTCCATGCCTTCCACTTCCTCCCTGACGCACCGTGGCACGCAGCGACGACACGTCCCGAAAACCGCCGTGATCCCGCGGGGAAACCTTCGGGCCCGTGCCGCTGCACGTCTCGTATGCACGTGCATCTCGGTCCTGGTGGCAATCGTAGGCCAAGCCCCGACAAAGTGCAGGGAAACCGGGGGACCAACTTCACCGGATCGCGCCTCCTCCGCGGAACGCGCCACTGACCTCGCCGGAAGGCCACCGCCGACACCCGCCCACTTACCGACCGGTAGGGATGTGGATAGGATTCTGTCGCGCCCACCACGTGAATTCTGGAGGTAACACCATGTCCCCAACGCCTCGTGTGGCCATCGTGACCGGAGCGGCCCGTGGGATCGGCGCCGCCACTGCTGAGCGCCTGGCGCGCGAAGGCCGGGCCGTCGCCGTCCTGGACCTGAAGGAGTCCGACGCCCAGGAGGTCGTGGACCGGATCACCGCGGAGGGGGGCACCGCCCTCGCCGTCGGCTGCGACGTGTCCGACGCCGACCAGGTGGACGCCGCCGTCGCGGCCGTCGCCGAACGCCTCGGCCCGCCCGCGATCCTGGTGAACAACGCGGGGGTCCTCCGCGACAACCTCCTGTTCAAGATGTCGGCGGACGACTGGGACACCGTGATGAACGTGCACCTGCGGGGCTCGTTCCTGGTGAGCAAGGCCGCCCAGGCCCACATGACCGCGAACGGCTGGGGCCGCATCGTCAACCTGTCCAGCTCCTCCGCGCTGGGCAACCGGGGCCAGGCCAACTACGCCGCCGCCAAGGCCGGTCTCCAGGGGTTCACCAAGACCCTCGCGATCGAGCTGGGCAAGTTCGGCGTGACGTGCAACGCCGTCGCCCCCGGGTTCATCGAGACCGCCATGACCCGGGCCACCGCCGAGCGCATCGGCGTCAAGTACGAGGACATGAAGGCGTTCAAGGAGGCCGAGATCCCGGTCCGCCGGGTGGGCGTCCCCGAGGACATCGCGAACACGGTCGCGTTCCTCACCGGGGAGGAGGCCGGGTTCGTGTCCGGTCAGGTCATCTACGTGGCCGGCGGCCCGCTGGACTAGACCGTGCGCCGGGAGCCTCCGTCCCACGGCGGCCCCCGGCACTGTGAGCCCCGCCCGGCACCGTCCGGTCGGGGCTCGCGTGTGCCCGGGCCCGGATCCCCTGGCCGCTGACGGGGGCCGGGGTGGCCCGCGGTGGGCGGGGTCAGCGGGCGATGTCCTCGACGTCCGCGGGGACGCCGCCGCCGACGCCGCGCGCGTCCTCCATGGCCTCCGTGACCGTCCCGCACACCTCCTCCACGAGTGCCACGCCCGTGGCGTAGTCGTGGTGGCCGTCGGACAGGACCGCGATGAGGTACTCGTGGCCGGGGCCGCTCACGTAGCCGACGGTGTTGATGGTCCACAGGCCGCCGTTGCCCTCGCGGGGCGTCCAGCCGTTCTTGAGGCCGACGGTGTCCCCCGGGTCGGCGGAGGCCGAGACCCCCCAGGCCTGTTCGGGTGCGACCGACTCCATCAGCCCGCGGACGTACGCGCGGCTCTCCGCCGAGAGGGGGCCCTCGTCGACGTACAGGACCCGCAGCAGCCTCATCTGGTCGGCGGCGGTGGTCATCGTGGCTCCCCACACCCCGTGAGGGTCGGGGTCGGTGTTGGTGAACCCGAGGGTCCGGACTCCGCCGGCGAACCCGTCGGTGAAGCCGATGCCGGCGTAGAGGCCGTCGGTGACCTCGTTGTCGCTGTAGCGGATCATCTCCTCCACCCGCGCCTCCTCGGAGGCGGTGAGCTGACGCCCCTCCTCCTCCGCGCGCAGGAGCAGCAGGGTGAGGATCGTCAGCTTGGACACGCTCGCGGTCGGGAACTGCTCGTGTGCGTCGTGGCTGAAGGTGGCTCCGGTGCGCAGGTCCTGGACGGCGACCGCGAAGTCCGCGGGGTGCTCGTCGGCCAGGGCCCCGATCCGCGCGGAGAGGTCGTCGCGCTGGGCGGGGCTGAGGGTCTCGCCTCCGGTGGCGGGCCCGGTCAGGGGCGCGTAGGGCACCAGGGGGAGGGCGCTGTCCGCGAGGAGGGCGCGGACCAGGGCGGGGTCCGGCGCGGAGAGTCCTCCGGCGGCCAGGGTGGCGCCGGGGACGGCGAGGGCCGTGAGTGCGACGAGGGAGATCGCCGTCGTGGCGGCGGACCAGGTTCGGATGATGTCGGCGGGGGGACGCCGGGGCACGCTATCACCGGTTCGTTGGCGCGGCAGGGGGACTGTGCCGTAATTATCCACCCGCGTGCCCCATCGGCGACGATCCGATATCCAATCGGTACCACATGCTCACGTCTCGTCATGTGTCCGTGGCATGCGCTTCGCACGGGACCCGTCAGGTCCGCGTCTCCTCGTCGATCCCGCGGGCGACCAGCGCCTCCCCGGTCGCGTCGGCCATCCGCAGCAGCTGGACGATCACCGGGACCACGAGCAGGTGGGGGCGCCCCGACAGGCCCCGCGCCCGGTAGCCCTCCTGGGACATCCTCCAGGCGGCGGCGACCATCGGGATGGAGCGGACCGTCAGCGCGAGGACGAGGGCCACGCGGTCGGGGTTGACCCCGACGTGCCGGAGCGGGCGGGCCGTGCGCTCGAAGAGGTCGAGCATCTCGCGCACCCGGGTGGTGAGCGTGACGACGTTGGCGAACAGCACGAGCGCGGCCAGCTGCGCGCACAGGCGCACGGCCGTCTCCCACTCCCCGAACAGGACCTGGAACAGGGCGACGGCCAGCAGGAACGGCCACAGGGCGCGCAGCACCGCCCCCGCCCGGGCGGGGGCCAGTCCGACCGCCGGGTAGAGCAGGAGGGACGCGGCCAGCGCGCCGACCGCGATCCGGTGGTCGGCGGCGGCGACGAGCCCGACGCCGACCGCCAGCAGCCCGAGGAGTTTGGCCCCGGCCGGGACCCGGTAGAGCGGGCCGGTCCCGGGGACGTACAGGCCGATCGCGCTCACGCGTCGGACCCCCGGTCGGCCTCGTCCATGAGCTTGAGGTAGTACGGCACCGCGTCGCCGGGCACCCCGTCGAAGGCCACCCGGCCGTCCTCCATGACCAGGACGCGGTCGAACCCGTCGAGGAGGTGGAGGTCGTGCGTGAACAGGACCACCTGCTGGTCGAGGCCGTCGAGGGTGCGGTGCACCATGCGGGTGTTGCGCAGGTCGAGCAGGGTGGTGGGCTCGTCGCACACCAGCACCTCGGGTTCGGTGACCAGGACCGACGCCAGGGCGAGGAGCTGCTTCTGTCCGCCGGAGAGCAGGTGCCCGGGGTGGTCGCGGTGGCCGTCGAGGCCGTAGCGGGCCAGGGTGGCGTCGACCCGGCGGGCGGTCTCCTCCCGCCCCAGCCTGAGGGAGCGCAGGCCGATCTCCACGTCCTCGGCGACCGTGGGCATGATGATCTGGTTGGCGGCGTCGGAGAACACGAATCCGACCCTGCGCCGGATGTGCTTGGCGTGGCGCCGGGTGTCCCACTCCCCCAGCGTCACCCGGCCCTCATCGGGGACGACGAGGCCGTTGAGGGTGCGGGCGAGCGTGGACTTGCCCGATCCGTTCGCCCCGATCACGCCGATGCGGTGCTCGGCGAGGTCGAGGGTGACGTCGCGCAGGACGGCGCGGTCGTCGTAGGAGTGGGAGACCCCCTGGAGGCGCAGCATCAGGCGGCTCCGCCGTCGGTGTCCGGCGACGGGACCGCCCCGCCGTCGTGGACGGGCCGCCCGGCGGGCGGGATCGGGTACGCGCGGAAGACCATGGAGGCGATGAGCGCGGTGAGGACGACCTTGGCGGCGTCGCCGACCAGGTAGGTCGCCCCGGAGACCGCCGCGATCTCCCAGCTCTGCACGGCGACGGCGAGCCAGGGCAGGCCGATCGCGTAGATGACGGCGATGCCGCCGACGGCGTTGATCAGCAGCCCCTGCCAGAGGACGTAGCGGCCGTTGCGCAGCATCAGGTCGGTGAGCAGGCCGATGGCGAGGGCGGCGGGGATCCAGCTCACGATGAACCCGGAGGACGGGAGCGCCAGGGCGGCCAGCCCGCCCCTCCCGCCCGCGAAGAGCGGCAGACCCGCCAGGCCGAGCACGACGAACGTGGCGACGGCCAGACTGCCGCGCTTCCAGCCCAGGAGGCTGGGGGCGAGCATGATGCCGAGGGTCTGGAGGGTGACCGGCACCGGGGAGCCCGGGAAGGGGATGGCGACGGTGACGCTGAGCGCGGCGATGAGCGCCGCGAACACGGCGATGAGTGCCAGGTCGCGGGCAGTCAGACCCCTGTGGCGAACGTGCTTCTTCGTTCCGGCGGCGGGCATGGGCGGTTCCCCTCGGGGAGGCGGTGGGAGTGGATCACCATCCATTGTCCGTGATGCGGGCATCCCGATGGGAGGGCGGGGCGCACAGTTCCGTACGCCCCGGACTTGTGGAGGTCGTCCTGAGACGGGGATCACCCGGCGAGTGGTCGCGGCCCTCGGCGGAGCGCTCCGGTCGCCGCCGTCACCGGGCGGTCGGGGTCCTCAGGCGTCGCCGCCCTCGACGCGGCCGCGGTAGACCAGGCGTCCGGTGTCGTCGTGGCCGTAGCGGGCCCGGCCTCCGCCGGGTACGGCCAGGTCCAGGTACTCCTCGCGCAGGCGGGCGGCCCTGGCCGAGCGGATCCGCGCGCCGTCGAGAGGGCCGCCGACCAGCTCGACCCAGCCGGTCCGGGCCCGCACGAACCCCGCCGCGAACACGCCGACGGCCGTGCAGCACCCGGCCGCCGCGAAGGCGGCGTTCTCCGTCCAGGTCCACAGCATCATCAGTGTGGCCACCGCCAGGAGCGTGGTGAACACCGCGCCGACACGGCCTTCCAGGAGCAGCTGCCGTGCGTTGTCGTCAGGGGATGTGTTCACGACCATGCGCCTTCGATCCGGAACCGGTCGCCCTCGGTGCCGTGCGGACACCTCGGGCCTTGAGCCTGTGCAGGGGTGGGGACCGCCCCGGGAAGAGACCTTCCGCGGGGGCGGCCCGCCTCTCGGGGGAGGGTCAGTTCCTCTCGGGGTCCGTGCCCGCCGGAACCGCGGCGTGCGGGTGGTTCAGGTCGAACGCGGGACGCTCGGAGCGGATGCGCGGCAGCGACGTGAAGTTGTGCCGCGGCGGCGGGCAGGAGGTGGCCCACTCCAGCGAGCATCCGTAGCCCCAGGGGTCGTCCACCTCGACCTTGGGCGCCCTCCTCGCCGTCAGGTACACGTTCCACAGGAAGACGAGCGTCGAGGCTCCCAGCACGAACGCGGAGACGGAGGAGATCTGGTTGAGCTCGGTGAACCCGTCCCCGGGGAGGTAGTCGGCGTAGCGGCGCGGGAACCCGGCCACTCCCAGCCAGTGCTGCACGAGGAAGGTGCCGTGGAACCCGAGGAACAGGAGCCAGAAGTGGAACTTGCCCAGCTTCTCGTTGAGCATCCGGCCGGTGAACTTGGGCCACCAGAAGTAGAAGCCCGCGAACATGGCGAACACCACGGTGCCGAACACCACGTAGTGGAAGTGCGCCACCACGAAGTAGGAGTCGGTGACGTGGAAGTCCAGGGGCGGTGAGGCCATGAGGACCCCGGTCAGACCGCCGAAGAGGAAGGTGACCAGGAAGCCGATCGTGAACAGCATCGGTGTCTCGAAGGTGAGCTGGCCCCGCCACATGGTGCCGATCCAGTTGAAGAACTTCACCCCGGTCGGGACGGCGATGAGGAAGCTCATGAAGGAGAAGAACGGCAGCAGGACCGCACCGGTCGCGAACATGTGGTGCGCCCAGACCGTCACGGACAGACCGGTGATGGCGATGGTCGCGGCCACGAGGCTCTTGTAGCCGAAGATGGGCTTGCGGCTGAACACCGGCAGGATCTCCGTCGCGATGCCGAAGAACGGCAGGGCGATGATGTAGACCTCGGGATGGCCGAAGAACCAGAACAGGTGCTGCCACAGGATCGCGCCGCCGTGTTCCGCGGCGAAGACCTGTGTGCCGATCATCCGGTCCGCCCCGAGGGCGATCAGGGCGGCGGTCAGGACCGGGAACGCGATGAGCACCAGCACGCTGGTGAGGACGATGTTCCAGGTGAAGATCGGCATGCGGAACATCGTCATGCCGGGCGCGCGCATGCACAGGGCGGTGGTGATGAAGTTGACCCCGCTGAGGATGGTGCCCAGGCCGGAGACGGCCAGGCCCAGGATCCACAGGTTGCCGCCGATACCGGGTGATCGGACCGCGTCGGACAGCGGCGTGTACGCGAACCAGCCGAAGCTGGCCGCGCCGCCCGGGGTCATGAAACCCGCGATGACGATGAGGCCGCCGAACAGGAAGAGGTAGTACCCGAACAGGTTCATCCTGGGAAAGGCCACATCGGGGGCGCCGATCTGCAACGGCATGATGATGTTGCCGAAACCGACGAAGAGCGGGGTCGCGAACAGCAGCAGCATGATCGTGCCGTGCATCGTGAACAGCTGGTTGAATCCCTCATTCGAGATGATCTGCTTCCCCGGGGAGAACAGTTCGGTACGGATGAGGAGTGCCAGGACGCCGCCGAAGAGGAAGAAGGAGAACGAGGTGATCAGGTACATGTACCCGATGACCTTGTGGTCGGTCGACGTCAGCCAGCTGACGATGATCGAGCCCTCGGGCGTCTCCCCGTGGTCCCCGGGCCCGTCGCGCACGTCGGCCGCCGTTGATACCTCTGCCACGATCCAAACCCCCGAATGCGCAAAACAACGGATAAATGAGGGTCGTCCGCAGCCGTTTTCCAGCCGCCGCACCCCTGTGGAATCCCTTTCCGGAATCCCCAGGGTAACGCTAACGCAGGACGGGACCTCACACGCGAATGAGGCCCCGTGTTCTCAGGTTGAACACTCCGAATTTCTGCCGTTTAGCTCTATTCCTGCCCTTCGTCGTCCTCGGCGATTTCGGGTGATTGTTTTTCCGGGAAAGGCCGGATTCGGCAGGGTCCGCGGCGCCCGGGGGCGAGGCGCGGTCCGGCGACGGCGCGGGGACCGCCGACTCCGTGGGCGCCCCGCCGGCGGGAGGGCCCGGGCAGGGGGCCGCCCCGCTCCGGGGTGCTCAGCCGTCGGACGAGCGGCGGATGCGGTTGATGGGGACGGGCAGCACGCAGACCGGGACGGGCATCTCCAGGCGGTGGCCGGTGTCCGCCGGGATCCCTGTGTCAGGGTCGATGAGCAGGGAGGCCAGGGAGCCGCCGTTCTGGGCCGCGACGACCAGGTGGTCGGGCTGGCCGTTGTGGCCCCGGACCACGGTGAAGTGGCGCGGCCACGCTCCCCCGGCGGGTGTGTCGGCGAGGTGGTCCAGGCGGGCGCCTCCGTCGCGGACGGCGAACGTGGAGATGACGTCGGCCCCCCGGTTGGACACGTAGACGCGGCCCTCGTAGGTGCTGGTCGGGGGGAGCACGTCGCCGTCGGCGATGTCGCGGCCCTCGACCTTGAGCCGGTGCAGGGTGATCTCGGCGGGGAAGTTGGCGTCGGTCGTCGCGGCGGTGCGCGCCCCGGTGGAGGGGAGCGAGCCGAGGTGTTCGCCCGTGCCGTTGCGGGGGTTCCACCGCACGACGTGCACCCGCGAGTCCAGTTCACCGGCGACGTAGACGTACCTGCCGTTGACCGCCAGGTGGCGGGGGCCGGTGCCCGGCGGGAGCTGGACGGTACGGAGCAGGCCGGGCTCGGGGTCGGCGCCCCCGTCCCGGCCGGCCGTCCCGTCCTGCCCGTCGTCCTCGGAGCCCTCCGCCAGGGGCGTGGCGTAGTGGTACACGCGCAGCTCGTCGGTGCCGAGGTCGGCGGCGAGCAGGTAGCGCAGGCGGGGGTCGTCGGAGTCCAGGGCCACGGCGGTGCTGTGCGCGTGCGGACTCTCCTGGCGGTCGGTGACGGGTCCGCTGCCCCGGTGCCGGAGTTCCCTGGACGGGCCGGTGGGGACCCCGTCCGGTGTCGTGGGGACGAAGGAGACCACGCCGTCCGCGTAGTTGGTGACGGCGACCTGCTCGGGCCCCAGGTTCCGCACGTGGCAGGGCGAGCCGCCGCCGCTCGGCACGGAGCCGATCCCGGTGAGGGAGGCGTCGCCGCCGACCCGGAAGGCGGTGAGGGAGCCCGCGGCCCGCTCGTTCACGGCGTACACCGTGGGCGGGTCGGGGCGGAAGGCGAGGAAGGACGGTCCGGGGGTGCGGGCGGCGAGGCCGCCGTGCGTCATCACGCCGGTCTCGGGGTCGAACCAGACCCGGTAGACGCCCTCCCCCTCCCCCGGCGGGTCGGAGTCGGGGGTGTAGGTCCCCACGAGCAGCAGCCGACGTCCGTCCACTGATTGACCGACCGATTCGCCCACAGGGGAGCCTCGTTTCCCTCGCATGCGTGCAGATTTCAGTGGTCTACACCACCCGGCCGCATGCTACAGGTGCCCGCGTCTCCGCGAGGGCGGCGGACCCCTCCGGGCCGCCCGGAGCCGAAGGGACCGCGGGACGGAACCGGACCGGCGGCGGGACGGAGCCGGACGGGCGCGAGCGCACCGGCAGCAGGGCGTCAGCGCCCGGCGCCGGCGACAGTGGCCAGGACGTACTCGGGCCGCCGGAGGTCCTGCCACGTGAAGCGGACGATCCGGGTCTGCGGATACCAGCGCTGGAGGGCGTTCTGCCGCTCCCTGTCCCGGGCGAGTACGCGCGGAGCGCTGTGAGGTCCTATGCCGTCGGCTTCACCGATGAGCTTGGCCGCCTCCCACCAGAAGTCCACCACCGCGATCGTTCCGCCCCCTCCGTCGAGGAAACGGCGTTGCAGGTCGTCGGGGGGCAGTCCGCCGTCGACACAGATCAGGCGGACCCGTGTCTCCAGCGCGCTCTGGGCCCGGGGGTCGGACAGGGGCCACCAACGGCGCACGTTCACGCATCCCTTGCGCCCCCGGTTCGCCTCCTCCAAGTCGTTGACCTCCTCCTGGCCGACGAGGCCCTGGTTCAACGCCGAGTCCATCAGGCACACGGCGGTGTCCCGGTCCACGCGCAGGAGGGTGTCGCGCAGGGTACGGCCCGGCCGGGTGGTCCTGATGCCGCCGCTGATCTCGGTGACCTCCTCGGGGGAGGTGTCCCAGCTGTGCAGCGTGACACCGGTGACGTGCCGTTGGGCTCCGAGCGCGGGGATGGCCATGTGGACCTCGCTGCCGTCCCAGGGCGGAAGTCCCTGAAGGTCCCACAGTCGCGCGGCGGTCTCACCCGCCGCGAAGGAGCACGCGCCCAGGGCGAGCTGTGCGGCCATGACCCGGCTGCGGAGCCTACCGGGGCTCCCCGCGGGTGGCAGCAGGGGACGCACGGAGTAGACCTGCCGGTAGGGCCGCCCCCACCGGCCCGCGCGCAGCAGGCGGCGTATGTCGGCCTGGCGCAGTCCATGGGCGTGGGCCTGGTGCCAACTGAGGACACCGTGCTGCCGCAGCGCAGTTGCGTTGGCCGCGGCGAGGAGGGGGTCGGATCGCGGAGAGGGACCCGGTCGCGAAGAGGGACCCGGTCGCGAAGAGGGACCCGGTCGCGAAGAGGGACCCGGTCGCGAAGAGGGACCCGGTCGCGAAGAGGGACCCGGTCGCGAAGAGGGGTGTGTCATGGGTCCACTGTCCGTGGTTCGCCCCCCGGCCACCACCCACCTGTGGATAACCCGCCCCCTCACCCGTGATCTTGTACTTATAGCGAGGTTGGAGTGCCGAACCTCGCTATAAGTACAAGATCACGGGGAGAGGGTGGCTATTTCCCGGCGGTCTTGACGGCTTCCAGGGCCTTCATGATGCGCTTGTCGGAGACCGGGTAGGCGGTGCGCAGCTCCTGTGCGAACAGGCTCACCCGGTACTCCTCCAGCATCCAGCGGAGCTCCTCCACGTCCGGGTCGGCCGCCCGCCCCGGGGGCAGGGACCCGGTGACCTTGGCGACGGCCTGCCGCATCTGCTCGGTCTTGGACATGTTGACCTGGTCGCGGCGCGGGTTCTCCGGCAGCTTGGTGAGGCGGTACTCGATCCCCCGCAGGTAGCGGTGCAGGTCGTCCAGGCGCGACAGCCCGGTGCGGGTGACGAAACCGTCCCCCACCAGCGCGGCGAGCTGTCCCTGCACGTCGTTGAGCGAGGGCAGGACGGCCAGGGACGTGGTGCCCTTGACCTTCTTGGAGACCTTGCGCCACAGCACCAGGACCCGGGCGACCTTGTCCAGGGTCTCGGCGAGGGTGTCGCCGAGGTCGGCGCGCACCCGGTCGGCGAGCGCGGCGAAGTCGCCGGCGTTCCACACCGGCCCGCCCTCGCGGGTGAGCAGGTGGTCGACGGCCGCCGACTCGGCGTCGGCGAGCATCGCCTTGACCGATCCGTGCGGGTTGTCGGCCAGGGCGAGCTTGTCCGGGTTGTTGAGGCCCTTGCTGACCGAGAGGGCCGGCGAGGGGATCGTGAGCATGAGCAGGCGCCGGGTCCCGGCCCGCATGGCGGTGCGCTGCTCGGCCCGGGTGTCGAAGATGCGCACCGCGACGCTGTCGCCCTCGTCCACCAGGGCCGGGTAGCCCTTGACCTTGGGGCCGAGCGCCTTGCGCTCCAGGGTCTGCTCCAGCGGACCGAAGTCCCAGGAGGTGATGCCCTTCTTCTCGACGCCCTTGGCCTCCGCGGAGATCGCCTCGCGCAGGCGCGGTTTGAGCTTGGCGCGGAGCTGCTCCAGGTCCTTGGACTCGGCCAGGGTCCGGTTGCGGTCGTCCACGGCGCGGAAGGTGATGCGCAGGTGGTCGGGCACCCGGTCCAGCTCGAAGGCGCTCTCCGGGATCCGGTCCCCGCCCCGCGGCTGGGCCATGCGGGTGAGTTCGGCGGCCAGGGCCCCGGTGAGCGTCCCCTCGTAGGGGGTGAGGCCGGCGCGCGCCTGGGCGGCGTTGTCCGGGACGGGCACGAAGAAGCGCCGCTGGGGTTTGGGCAGCGAGCGGATCAGGGCGGTGACGAGTTCGTCGCGCAGCCCCGGGATCTGCCAGTCGAACCCGGTGCTCTCCACCTGGTTGAGGAACTTCAGCGGGATGTGCGCGGTGACGCCGTCGGCGGCGCTGCCCGGCTCGAACTGGTAGGTGAGCGCGAACGTGAACGCGCCCTGGCGCCACACGTCGGGGTAGTCGTCCTCGCTGACCACGTCGACGCCGTCGTTGATGAGCTCCTCGCGGGTGAAGTCGAGGAGCGTGGGCTCGGTGCGGCGGGCCTTCTTCCACCAGGCGTCGAAGTGCGCGGCCGACACGGCGTCGGCGGGGACGCGGCGGTCGTAGAACTGGAACAGCGTCTCGTCGTCCACGACGATGTCGCGGCGGCGGGCGCGGTGCTCCAGGTCCTCGACCTCGTCGAGGAGCTTGCGGTTGTCGTGGAAGAAGTGGTGCCGGGTCTCCCAGTCGCCCTCGACGAGGGCACGGCGGATGAACAGCTCCCGGGACAGCTCGGGGTCGATCTTGCCGTAGGACACCTTGCGCTGCACGACGATGGGCACGCCGTAGAGGGTGACCCGCTCGAAGGCCATGACGGCGCCGCGCTTGCGCTCCCAGTGCGGTTCGCTGTAGTTGCGCTTGACGATGTCCCCGGCGAGCTCCTCGGCCCACTCCGGTTCGATCCGCGCGACCATGCGGCCCCACAGCTTGGACGTCTCGACGAGCTCGCCGACCATGACGAAGCGCGGCTGCTTCTTGAACAGGGCCGACCCAGGGAAGA
Source organism: Nocardiopsis codii (assembly GCF_036327455.1). Classification (NCBI taxonomy): domain Bacteria; kingdom Bacillati; phylum Actinomycetota; class Actinomycetes; order Streptosporangiales; family Nocardiopsidaceae; genus Nocardiopsis; species Nocardiopsis codii. The sequence continues at coordinate 341,423 of NZ_JAUZMY010000001.1, forward strand.
CGGCGAAGCGCGCTCCGCGCCCGCCCAGGTACTCGTGCTTCTCGGGGTCCTTGAGGCCCACGTGGGAGAGCAGGCCGGCCAGCAGCGACATGTGGACGCCGCGCGGGTCGGCGGCCTCCTCGCGCAGGGGCGGCACCTCGATGCCCATGGTGCGCAGGACCTGTTTGAGCTGGGAGTGGATGTCCTGCCACTCGCGGACGCGCAGGTAGTTGAGGAACTCCTCACGGCACAGCTTGCGGAACTGGTTGCCGGACAGCTCGCGCTGGCGGTCGCGCAGGTGGTTCCACAGGTTGAGGAACGCCAGGAAGTCCGACTCCTTGTCGGTGAACCGGGCGTGGAACTGCTGGGCCTGCTGCTGCTTGTCGGTGGGGCGCTCGCGCGGGTCCTGGATGGACAGGGCGGAGGTGATGACCATGACCTCGGCCAGGCAGTCGCGCTCCTCGGCCTCCAGGACCATGCGGCCCAGTCGCGGGTCGATGGGCAGCTGGGCGAGGCGCCGGCCGGTCTGGGTGAGGCGGCGCTTGCCGCCCCCCTTGCCGGAGGGGGCCTCGGCCTCGGGGTGCAGGGCGCCGAGCTCCATGAGGAGGTTGACGCCGTCCTTGATCTGGCGGTGGTCGGGGCCGTCGACGAACGGGAAGGCCGCCACGTCGCCCAGGCCGAGGGAGGCCATCTGGAGGATGACCGAGGCCAGGTTGGTGCGCAGGATCTCGGGGTCGGTGTACTCCGGGCGGGACAGGAAGTCCTCTTCGGAGTACAGCCGGATGCAGATGCCCTCGGAGACGCGCCCGCAGCGGCCCTTGCGCTGGTTGGCGGAGGCCTGGGAGACCGCCTCGATGGGCAGCCGCTGCACCTTGGTCCGGTGGGAGTACCGGGAGATGCGGGCGGTGCCGGGGTCGATGACGTACTTGATGCCGGGGACCGTCAGCGAGGTCTCGGCGACGTTGGTGGCCAGGACGACGCGGCGCCCGCTGTGGGAGGACCACACGCGTCTCTGCTCGGAGACCGACAGTCGCGCGTAGAGCGGGAGGATCTCGGTGCCGCGGAGCTTCTTCTTCTCCAGGGCCTCGGCGGTGTCGCGGATCTCGCGCTCGCCGCTGAGGAACACCAGGACGTCCCCGGGCGGCTCGTGGGAGAGCTCGTCCACGGCGTCGAGGATGGCCTGGGTCTGGTCGCGGTCCGTGCCGGGTCCCGGGTTCTTCTCCTCGGGGTCGAGGATGTCCTCCGAGATGGGCCGGTAGCGGACCTCGACGGGGTAGGTGCGTCCGGACACCTCGATGATGGGGGCGTCGTCGAAGTGCCGGGAGAAGCGCTCGGGGTCGATGGTCGCCGAGGTGATGACGACCTTGAGGTCGGGGCGCTTGGGCAGCAGCTGCTTGAGGTAGCCGAGCAGGAAGTCGACGTTGAGGCTGCGCTCGTGGGCCTCGTCGATGATGAGGGTGTCGTACTGGCGGAGCATCCGGTCGTGCTGGATCTCGGCGAGCAGGATGCCGTCGGTCATCAGCTTGACGAGGGTGCTGCCGCTGGAGGAGTCGGTGAAGCGCACCTTGTAGCCGACGGTCTCGCCCAGCGGGGTGCCGATCTCCTCGGCGATACGCTCGGCGACCGTGCGCGCGGCCAGACGCCGGGGCTGGGTGTGCCCGATGGTGCCCATGACGCCGCGTCCCAGCTCCAGGCAGATCTTGGGCAGCTGGGTGGTCTTTCCGGAGCCGGTCTCACCGGCGACGATGACGACCTGGTGGTCCCGGATGGCCTCGGCGATGTCGTCGCGGCGGGCGCTGACCGGGAGCGACTCGGGGTAGGTGAGCTCGGGGACGGCCTCGCGGCGCAGGTCGACGCGGAGGACCGCCTCGTCGACGTCCTTGGCGATCTGGGCTGCGGCGGAGGCGTGGCGGCGCTCGTCGCTGATCTTGGCGAGGCCGTCGATACGCCGACGGAGCCGGTGCCGGTCCGCGGGCATGAGGTCGCGGAGCCGGGATCGGAGTGCGTCCGCGGTGGGTGTGGGCGTGGTCGTGCTCATCAGTAGTCAAGGGTAGGAGGGTCGGCAACCGGTTTTCGACGCGGAGTCGGATACCGGCGGCCGAACGGCGGGAACCTGGCGCTCCGGACCGTGGGTGAGGGGTTCCCGGGCACGTCGGACTCAACGCCGCCGGGCCCGGTTCTGTTCCGGAGCCGGCTGCGCCCCCGTCCCGCCCCGGGGGCCGCCCGCACCGCACCCCGCACGGACCGTGTCGGTGCGGGGTGCGGTGGGGACGCCGCTGCTACAGGCCGCGGTCGGCCAGCCAGTCGTGCAGGGCCCGGCCCACGACGTCCACGTGTCCTTCCAGCATGGTGAAGTGGTCGCCGGGCACGCGCAGCACCTCGTGCGGGAGCGACCAGGTGAAGGGCGGGACGGCGTCGCCGTCGCGGTCGATGGTGGGCTGCTCCGGGCGCAGTTGGACGACGGGCGTCTCGACCGGTCCGGGGAGCCAGTCGCGGAACAGGCGCAGGTAGGCGCCCATCGCGCTGAGCCGGACGCCGTCCATGATGCCCAGCAGTTCTCCGCGCGCCACCACGCCCGTCTCGATGGTCGCGAGCGCGGTGTGGTCGGTGGGGTGGGGCGCGTCCATCAGGGCGAGCGTCTGCGGCGTGTGCGCCCTTCCGAGCGTGCGGAGCTGTTCGAGGCGTTCCAGCACCGCGTGCGCCACCCACCCGCCCGAGGAGCGTCCGACCAGGATGTACGGCTGGTCTCCGGCGCACGCGAGAACGGCGTCGGCGAGGACTTCGGCGACGGCGCCGATGCTGGCCGGGAGCGACTCGCCCTCGGAGAAGCCGGGCTCGGGGATCACCTCGACCTCGCGCAGCCCGCGCACGCCGTTGGCGAAGCGGGCGTACTCCTGCACGCCGGAGATCATCAGGATGGACGGCAGGCAGATCAGCTTCGTCCCGCTGCCCTCACGGGAGAGGCGGACGGGTCCCCGCGCAGCGGGGGCGTCGTGGGCGCCGGTGAAGACGGGCCTGACCTGGGAGGCCGCCCACAGCAGGTCGATCCCCTCGGCGATCCGCCGCTGGGAGCAGGCCTCCACGAACAGGTCGACCAGCCCGTCGAGCGCCGCACGCCGGGGTTCCGTCCGTTTCGGGGCCGCCTCCGTGCCGGCTGCCGTCTCCTCGACCAGGTGGGCGGCGAGGAGTCGTGGTGTGGGGTGGGCGAAGGCCAGCCCGGCGGGCAGGCGCAGCCCGGTGGCCGCCGCCAGGTGGTTGCGCAGTTCGACGGCGGTGAGGGAGTCGAAGCCGACCTCCAGGAAGGGGGTGTCCGCGTCGACCGCACCCGTGCCGGTGTGTCCGAGCACCTCGGCGGTGCGGGCCAGCACGAAGGAGAGCACCAGGTCGGCGCGCTGCTCGACGGGGGTGCGGGCCAGTGCGCCGCGCAGGTTGCCGGTGGGCGTCGCGGCTGCGCCTGCCCGCCTCCGGGGCGGTCGGACGAGGCCGCGGAGCATGGTGGCGACCCTGCCGGTGCGGGCTGCCCGGGCCCGGGCGCCGGGAAGGTCCATGGGCACCGGGAGCAGGTGGGGCGCCCCCGTGGCGAGGGCGGTGTCGAACAGGGCGAGCCCGTGGTCCGTGTCCACCGGCCCGGCCAGGCCGAGTCGGGCGTAGCGGCTGATGTCGCCCTCGTCGAGTTCGGCGGTGGTCCTGCTGCGCTGGGCCCACATGCCCCAGGAGAGGGACACCGCGGGCAGGCCGTGGGCGCGGCGGTGGTGGGCGAGCATGTCGGTGTAGGAGTTGGCGGCGCTGTAGCTGCTCTGGCCGGGGCTGCCCAGGGTGCCCGCCACGGAGGAGAACACGACGAACGCCGACAGGTCCTCGGTCAGCTCGTGCAGGTGCCAGGCGGCGTCGACCTTGGGTCGCAGCACGGCGTCGATGCCCTCGGGGGTGGCCGAGGCGAGCAGGCCGTCGTCCAGGGCCACGGCCGCGTGGACCACGGCGGTGACCCGCCGCCCGTTCAGGAGGGACGCCAGCTGGTCCCTGTCCGAGACGTCGCACGCGGCGACGGTGACGTCGGCGCCCTTGGCGGCCAGCGAGGCCTCCAGTTCTGCCGCGCCCTTGGCGTCGGGCCCGCTGCGGCTGACCAGGAGCAGGTCGCGGACCCCGTGGCGGTCGACCAGGTGGTGGGTGACCTCGCCGCCGAGGGTGCCGGTGGCGCCCGTGACGAGGACCGTGCCGTCACCGAAGGAGACGGGGCGGGTGTCCCTCGGGCTGCGCGCCAGACGCGGGGTCAGGGCGGTTCCACCCCGCAGTGCGAGTTGGTCGTCGTCACCGCTGAGAGCGGCGATCAGCAGGGGGGAGGTGCGTCCGGGGTCGTCGGTGTCGACGATCGAGAACCGGCCGGGGTGTTCCTGTCCGGCGGCCCGGACGAACCCCCACAGGGGTGCGTGCACCAGGTCGGGGACGTCCTCGTCGGGCCCGGTGGCGACGGCCCGGTGGGTCAGCAGGACCTGCCTGGAGTCGGCGACGCGCTCGTCCGCGAGGAGCCGCTGGGCCTGGTCCACCGCCCGTGTGAGAGCGGCGTGGACGTGGTCCGGGGACGGGGCGAGGGGTGTGGAGAGCCACGGCAGCAGGACGCGGTCCGGCACCGGGGCTCCCGCGTCGAGAGCGCCGGTCAGGGCATCGGCGTCGGTGTAGGAGCGGACGGTGTGCCCGGAGGCTGTGAGCGCCGCGGCGCTGTCGAGGATGTCCTCACCGAGCACGGCCCAGACCTGCGGTTCCGCGGACGGGAGCGCGGTGGTCCCAACCCATTCCACGTGGAAGAGGTCGTCCTCGGAGGCGGTCGCCGCCCCCGGCCCGCCCGCGGGGGCGCGCAGGGTGAGGGAGTCGACGGTGGCGACGGGGGCGCCGTCGGCGTCGGCCAGCGTCATGGCGACCTCGTCGGCGCCGACGGGCCGGACGTGGACGCGGAGCGAGGTGGCTCCCGTGGCGTGCAGCGTGACGCCGTTCCAGGAGAAGGGCAGGCGTACGCCGTCCCGGGGCATCCAGGGGGCGCAGCCGATGGCGTGCTGGGCGGCGTCGGAGAGGGCGGGGTGCAGGCCGAAGCGCTCGGCGTCGGCTCGTTGGGCCTCGGGGAGCTCGACCTCGGCGTACACCTCGTCCCCGGCGAGCCAGGCGGAGGTGAGCCCCCGGAAGGCGGGGCCGTAGGCGTAGCCGATGTCGTCGAGGCGGGTGTAGAGGTCCTCGACGGAAACGGGTTCGGCGCCGGGCGGCGGCCACGCACCGAGGTCGTCGGGGACGCGGTCGGGTTCGGGGGTGAGGGCGCCCGCGACGTTGCGCGTCCAGGGGCGCTCGCCCAGGTCGGGGGCGTGGGACGCGGGTCGCGAGTACACGGAGAAGGCACGGCGGCCCTGGTCGTCGGCGGCCTCGACGGAGACCTGGACCTGGACGGCGCCGTTCTCGGGCAGGACGAGCGGCGCCTGGACGACGATCTCGTCCACGTGGGGGCTGCCGAGTCGGTCGCCCGCGTTGAGGGCGAGTTCGAGGAAGGCCGTGCCGGGCAGGAGGACGCTGTCCCCCGCGGCGTGGTCGAGCAGCCAGGGGTGGGTGGAGCGGGAGACGCGGCCCGTGAACAGGGTGCTCCCGGTGTCGGCCAGGAACAGCGCCGCACCGAGGAGGGGGTGCTGTTCCGGCTCCAGGCCGGCGGACGCGACGTCGCCGTGCGAGCGGTCGCCGGTCATCCACAGGCGCTGTCGTTGGAAGGGGTAGGTGGGCAGGTCGACGACCCGGGCGCCCTGCCCGAAGACCGCCGTCCAGTCCACCTCGGCACCGTGCGCGTACGCCTGGGCCAGCGAGGTCAGGAAGCGGTCGTGACCGCCCTCGTCACGGCGCAGCGTGCCCATGGCGACCGCGTCGGTGCGGCCCGCCGCCTCCGCCGTCTCCTGGAGGGCGGTGCTCAGCACCGGGTGCGGACCCGCCTCGACGAACAGGTCGTGCCCGTCCGCCATCAGGTTCTCCGTCACCCTCCGGAACAGCACCGGCTCGGCCAGGTTGCGGTACCAGTACGCGGCGTCCAGCTCGCCCTCGGAGACGGGACGGCCGGTCAGCGCCGAGTAGAAGGGGATGTCGGGGCGGCGCGAGACCACCCCGGACAGCGACGAGGCCAACGACTCCCGCAGCCGTTCGACGTGGGGTGTGTGGGAGGCGTAGTCGACCGCGATCTTCCGCGCCCGCACCCCCGACTCCTCGTACTCCTCGACCAGACGCGCCACCGCCTCGGGGTTCCCGGCGATGACGGTCGAGGAGGGGCTGTTGACCACGGCCACGTGCACGTGCACGTCCGCGCCACGCTCGGCGAGGTCGGCGCGGACACGCTCCTCGGGCAGGGCCACCGAGGCCATCATCCCGGTCCCGGACAGCTCCAGGACGGCCCGGCTGCGCAGCGCCACCACCTTCGCGCCGTCCTCCAGGGACAGCGCCCCCGACACGCACGCCGCCGCGACCTCACCCTGCGAGTGGCCGACCACGGCGGAGGGACGCAGACCGTACGAACGCCACAGCTCGGCCAGGGCGACCATGACCGCCCACAGCACCGGCTGCACCACGTCCACCCTCTCCAGCGAGGGGGCGCCCTTCTCCCCGCGCAGCACCGCGCTCAGGGACCAGTCCACGAAAGGGGCCAGCGAACGCTCACACGCACCGATCCACTCCGCGAACACCGGCGAGGACTCCAACAGGCCAAGGGCCATGCCCTCCCACTGACCGCCCTGACCGGGAAAGACCAGGACGGGCCTGTGCTCCGCGGCGCGTCCGCGAGCCGTGCCGGGCGCGTTCACTCCCCGGGACACCTCGTCGAGCCGGGAGAGGAGGGTGGCGTGGTCGGCTCCGACGACGACGGCCCTGTGCTCGAAGGCCGTGCGGGTGGTCGCCAGCGACCAGCCCACGTCCACCGGGTCCAGCCCCGGGTCCGACGCGACCCGCTCGCGCAGACGGGTGAGGGCGTCTCCGAGCGCCTCCTGGCTGTGGGCCGAGAGGACCCACGGCACCGGCCCCGCGCCCGTGCCCCGGGAGGGTCCGGTGAGGACGGCCCCGTCGCGTTCGGGGACGGGTCGGTCCTCCTCCGGGGCCTGTTCGAGGATGAGGTGGGCGTTGGTCCCGCTGGCGCCGAACGCGGACACGCCCACCCGGCGGGGGCGCCCGGTCTCCGGCCACGGGCGCGCCTCGGTGAGGAGTTCCACGGTGCCGGAGGACCAGTCCACGAACGGGGTGCGCTCGGCCACGTGGAGGGTGCGCGGCAGGATCCCCGCGCGCAGGGCCAGGATCGACTTGATGACCCCGGACACCCCGGCCGCCGCCCCTGTGTGCCCGATGTTGGTCTTAAGGGACCCGAGCCACAGGGGTTCCCCGGTCCGGTCGCGCCCGTAGGTGGCCAGCAGGGCGTTGGCCTCGATCGGGTCGCCCAGCCGGGTTCCGGTGCCGTGCGCCTCCACGGCGTCGACGTCGGCGGGGGTGAGCCGGGCGTCGGCCAGGGCCTGGCGGATCACCCGCTCCTGGGAGGGGCCGCTGGGCGCGGTGAGGCCGCTGGAGGCGCCGTCCTGGTTGACCGCGCCGCCCCGGATCACCGCCAGCACACGGCGGCCGTTGCGCCGGGCGTCGGACAGGCGCTCCAGCACGAGCATCCCCGCGGCCTCGCCCCAGCCGGTGCCGTCGGCGTCGGCGGAGAACGCCTTGCAGCGGCCGTCCGCGGACAGGACGCCGTGTCCGCTGAAGGACACCCACGCGGAGGTGTCGGTGTGGGCGGTGACTCCCCCTGCCAGGGCGAGGGAGGACTCGCCGGAGCGCAGGGAGCGCACGGCCGTGGCGATCGACACGAGCGAGGACGAACAGGCGGTGTCCACCGTGATCGCGGGGCCTTCCAGCCCGAGGGTGTAGGACACGCGACCCGCCGCCACGGCGGTCATGCCGCCGGTCAGCCGGTAGCCCACCAGTTCGGCCGGGGACTCCTGGACCGGAGGTCCGTACGTCTGCCCGACCATGCCGACGAACACCCCGGCGGGGGTGGAGTGCAGGGACCCGGGGGTGATCCCCGCGTGTTCGAGGGCCTCCCACGCCGTCTCCATGACCAGGCGGTGCTGGGGGTCCATGGCCGTGGCCTCGCGCGGGTTGATCCCGAAGAAGGCGGGGTCGAAGTCGCCCGCGCCCTCCAGGAAGCTCGCGGAGCGCACGTAGGTCCGGCCGAGCCCGTCCGGGTCGGGGTTGAACAGGCCCTCCAGGTCCCAGCCCCGGTCGGTGGGGAAACCGCCGCGGGTCTCGCGCCCCTCGACGAGCAGGTCCCAGAGCCCTTCGGGAGTGTCGGTTCCGGGGAAGCGACAGCCGATCCCGACCACCGCGACGGGCTCGTGGGCGCGCTCCTCCAGCTCCTCGACACGGGATCGTGCCTGTCGCAGGTCGACGGCCATCTTCTTGACCAGGTCGCGGAACTTGTTCTCGTTCGTCATCCGTGCTGCTCTCGTGTGCGTTCCGGTCAGGAGGGTCCGCAGGGTCAGGAGATCCCGAACTCCTGGTCGATCAGGTCCAGGAGCTGGTCGTCGGTGGCGCCGTCGATGTCGGTCCCCGTGCTCGGGTCGTCGAGGCGGCGCAGCATTCCGCGCAGGCGGTCGCCGAGCTCCCTCCGGGTCCCGTCGTCCACCGCCGAGGCGGCCAGTGCCGTTTCGAGCCTCTCCAGTTCGTCCAGGACGGGCAGCGGGGGCAGGTCGGCGCCGGACGCCTCCGCGAGGCGGTCGGCCAGGTGTCGGGTGAGGGCGGGGGCGGTCGGATGGTCCAGGACCACGGTGACGGGCAGGTCCAGGCCGGTCAGCTCGTTGAGCCGGTTCCGCAGCTGGACGGCGCCGAGCGAGGTCCCGCCGGCGTCGAGGAAGCCGCGGCCGGGGTCGACCTCCTCGGGCCGCGTGTGGCCCAGGACGGCCGCGGTCTCGGCGCGGACCAGGGCGAGGACGGCGTCCTCGCGCTCGGCCGCCGAGAGCCCCGGGGGCAGACGCCAGGCCCCGGGGGCGGCGGGGGCGGCGGCACCGTCAGGCGCCTGTGTCGCCGAGGGCGCGGTTCCGGCGGCGGACGCGGGTGAGCGCCAGTAGCGCTGTCGTTGGAAGGGGTAGGTGGGCAGGTCGACGACCCGGGCGCCCTGCCCGAACACCGCCGTCCAGTCCACCTCGGCACCGTGCGCGTACGCCTGGGCCAGGGAGGCCAGGAAGCGGTCGTGACCGCCCTCGTCACGGCGCAGCGTGCCCATGGCGACCGCGTCGGTGCGGCCCGCCGCCTCCGCCGTCTCCTGGAGGGCGGTGCTCAGCACCGGGTGCGGACCCGCCTCCACGAACAGGTCGTGCCCGTCCGCGAGCAGGTTCTCCGTGACCGCCTGGAACAGCACCGGTTCGGCCAGGTTGCGGTACCAGTAGGCGGCGTCCAGCTCGCCCTCGGAGACGGGGCGCCCGGTCAGCGCCGAGTAGAAGGGGACCTCCGGGCGGCGCGAGACCACCCCGGACAGCGACGAGGCCAACGACTCCCGCAGCCGTTCGACGTGGGGTGTGTGGGAGGCGTAGTCGACCGCGATCTTCCGCGCCCGCACCCCCGACTCCTCGTACTCCTTGACAAGGCGGACCACCGCCTCGGTCTCCCCGGCGAACACGGTCGAGGAGGGGCTGTTGACCACGGCCACGTGCAGACGCCCGGCCCAGGCCTCCAGGTCCTCGCGTACGCGGGCCTCGGGGAGCGCGACGGAGGCCATGGCACCGGTTCCGGACAGCTCCAGGACGGCCCGGCTGCGCAGCGCCACCACCTTCGCGCCGTCCTCCAGGGACAGCGCCCCCGACACGCACGCCGCCGCGACCTCACCCTGCGAGTGGCCGACCACCGCGGAGGGACGCAGACCGTACGAACGCCACAGCTCGGCCAGGGCGACCATGACCGCCCACAGCACCGGCTGCACCACGTCCACCCTCTCCAGGGAAGGAGTGCCCTTCTCCCCGCGCAGCACCGCGCTCAGGGACCAGTCCACGAAAGGGGCCAGCGCACGCTCACACGCACCGATCCGCTCCGCGAACACCGGCGAGGACTCCAGCAGATCGACGGCCATGCCCTCCCACTGGCCGCCCTGACCGGGAAAGACCAGGACGGGCATGCGGTCGGGAACGGCGCGGCCGGTCACCACGGCGGGCGCGGGTCGCCCCTCGGCCAGCGCGCGCGCCGCGTCGAGGAGGTCGGCGCGGTCGCCGCCCAGCACCACGGCGCGGTGGTCGAAGGCCGTGCGGGTGGTCGCCAGCGACCAGCCCACGTCCACCGGGCCCAGCCCCGGGTCCGACGCGACCCGCTCGCGCAGACGGGCGGCCTGGGCGGCCAGGGCTGCGCCGCTGCGTGCCGACAGCGGCCAGAGCACGGGGCCGGCGGTCGCCGTCCCTCCTGGGGCGTCCCCGGTGACCGGCCGGACCGTGGGGTCGGCCTCCGTGGTCGCGGTGGTGTCCTCGGGGTCGCGCTCCGAAACGTCGGACCGCTCCTCCGGCGGCGCCTGTTCCAGGATGAGGTGGGCGTTGGTGCCGCTCATCCCGAAGGAGGACACCGCCGCACGCCGGGGGTGCCCGGTCTCGGGCCACGTCCGCGCCTCGGTGAGGAGCTCCACGGCGCCGGAGGACCAGTCCACGTGCGGGGTGCGCTCCTCGGCGTGGAGCGTCCGGGGCAGCACCCCGTGGCGCAGGGCGAGGACGAGCTTGATGAGCCCGGCGACCCCCGCGGCGGCCTGGGGGTGGCCGAGGTTGGACTTGAGCGAGCCCAGCCACAGGGGGTGCCCGTCGGCCCGGTCCCGCCCGTAGGCGGAGATGAGCGCCTGCGCCTCGATGGGGTCGCCGAGCGCGGTCCCGGTGCCGTGGGCCTCCACCAGGTCGACCTCGGCCGGGGCGAGCCGGGCGTCCTCCAGCGCGCGGGCGATGACCCGCTCCTGGGAGGGGCCGTTGGGTGCGGTCAGCCCGTTGGAGGCGCCGTCCTGGTTGACCGCGCCGCCCCGGATCACCGCCAGCACGCGGTGGCCGTTGCGCCGGGCGTCGGACAGGCGCTCCAGCGCGACCATTCCGGCGCCCTCGGAGAAGCCCGCGCCGTCGGCCCCGGCCCCGAAGGCCTTGCAGCGGCCGTCGGAGGCGAGACCCCTGAGATGGGTGAACTCGGTCAGGACGCCGGGAGTGGCCATCACGGTCGCCCCGCCGGCGAGTGCAAGTGAGCATTCATCGGCACGAAGCGCCCGCACGGCCAGATGCACGGCCACCAGAGAGGAGGAGCAGGCGGTGTCCACCGTGACCGCTGGGCCGGTCAGCCCCAGGACGTAGGACAGCCGGCCGGAGGCGACGCTGTTGGTGGTACCGGTGATCGCGAACCCGTCACCGGGCGCCTCGGTGAGCCGGGGCCCGTACTCCTGCGCGATGGCGCCGACCCACACGCCGGTGTCGCCGCCGGCCAGGGACGCGGGGGCGATCCCGGCGTGTTCGACGGCCTCCCAGGCCACCTCCAGGAGGAGCCGCTGCTGGGGGTCCATCGCCTCGGCCTCGCGCGGGGAGATGCCGAAGAAGGCGGGGTCGAAGGCGGCCGGGTCGTCGAGGAACGCGCCCTGCGCCATGGCCGACCCGCCCTCCTCCCCGTTCGTGCCCAGGAGCGCGTCGATGTCCCACCCGCGGTCCGAGGGCAGGGGGCCCATGGCCTCGCCCCCGCGTTCCAGCAGTTCCCACAGGTCCCCGGGGGTGTCGATCCCTCCGGGGAGACGGCAGCCCATACCGACGATCGCGATCGGCTCCGGTGCGCGGTCGAGCTCCTCGCGCAGGCGCTCGTTCTTCTTGAGCGCGGAGCGCAGAGCCGCGACGAGCTTGGTGTTCTGATCGTTACTGGTAGCCATCAACCGTCTCCTGTTCTCCCTCGGACGCGTCATCGGCCGCCAGGGCGAGCCCCAGCAGGTCCTCCACGTCCATGTCGTCGATGTGACTGGTCTCGGGGGCCTCCGCCTCCGTCCCGGTTTCCCCGGCGGGGGTCGGGGCCGCTGCCGCCGGTTCGTCGGGGAACAGCCTTCCGGCGATGAGCCGGGCCAGTGCGCGGGGGGTGGGGTGGTCGAACACGGCGGTCGCGGGCAGGCGCAGGCCGGAGAGCGCGCCGAGCCGGTTGCGCAGTTCGACACCGGTCAGCGAGTCCAGTCCGAGTTCCCGGAAGGGGCGGTCCGCCGGCACGCCGGCGGCCCCCTCCTGTTCGGCCCGTCCGAGTACGACGGCCGTGTGTGTGCGTACCTCGGCGAGCAGGACCCGCTCGCGCTCCGGGCCGGTCAGGTCCGCGAACCGCCCGGCCGACAGGGGGGCCTCCCCCGCCTTCTCCTCGCCGGCGGCCGGGGCCGGCCGGTCGGCGAGGTCGCCCAGGATCGGCGACACCGGGCCGTTCCCCAGGTCGAGCAGTGCGGGGACGATGTTCTCGTGTCCCAGGTACAGGGCCCTGTCCATCGCGGCCAGGGCGCGGTCGGTGGGCATCGGCAGCAGGCCGTTGCGGCCGAGCGTGTCGAGGTCGCCGCCGTCCAGGTGGCCGGTCATGCCGCTGGCCTCGCCCCACAGCCCCCAGGCCAGGGACGTGGCGGGGAGCCCGCGTTCGCGGCGGTGGTGGGCCAGTGCGTCACAGAAGACGTTGGCCGCCGCGTAGTTGGCCTGGCCCGGGCTGCCGAGGGTGCCCGTCACCGACGAGAAGAGGACGAACGCGCCCAGGTCCAGGTCGGCCGTGAGCTCGTGCAGGTTCCAGGAGGCGTCGACCTTGGGCCGCAGGACCTCCTCCAGCTGGCCGTGGCCGAGGGAGAGCACGGTGGCGTCGTCGAGCACGCCGGCGGTGTGGACGACCGCTCGCAGCGGCCGGTCGCCGGGTATGCCGGCGAGCAGCCGGGCCAGGGAGTCCCGGTCGGCCGTGTCACAGGAGTGGACGTCCACGCGCGCGCCGAGCCCGCGCAGCTCGCCGGTCCTGGCGTCCTGGCCCGCGGCGGCGGCGCCGCTGCGGCTGACCAGGGTCAGGTCGCGCACGCCGTACCGCGTGACCAGGTGGCGGGCCACCTGGTGGCCGAGTGTCCCGGTGCCGCCGGTGACCAGGACGGTGCCCTCCTGGGGGAAGGGCGCGGGCACGCTCAGGACGATCTTGCCGACGTTCTCGCCGCGTTCCAGGGCGCCGAACGCGTCCTTGGCGTCGCGGACGTCGCGGACGGTGAGGGGCAGCGGTGTGAGGGCCCCCGACGAGAAGAGCTCCATGATGCGGTCGAGCATCTGGCCGATCCGCCCGGGGTCCACGTCGGGCAGGACGAAGGACTGGTAGCCGCGCCCCGGGTGGGCGGCGGCGACCTCCTCCTCGGTACGGACGTCGGTCCGGCCCATCTCCACGAAGCGGCCTCCGGCCCCGGCGCCGCCGCCGGGGGAGTTCAGGAGCCGCATCGAGGCGTCGACGAACGCGCCCGTGAGCGAGTTCAGGACCACGTCCATGCCCCTGCCGCCGTTGGCGGCGCGCAGGGACGCCTCGAAGTCGAGGGTGCGGGACGAGGCCAGGCACTCCTTCTCCAGGCCGAAGTCCTCCAGGACCGGCCACTTGTGGGGGCTGGCGGTGGCGAACACCCTGGCCCCCATGTGGCGGGCGAGCTGGACCGCCGCCATGCCCACGCCGCCCGCGGCGGCGTGGATCAGGACGCTCTCCCCCGGACGCACGGCGGCCAGGTCGACGAGGCCGTAGTAGGCGGTCAGGTAGGCGATCGGCACGGCGGCCGCCTGTTCGAGGGTCCACCCCTCGGGGACGCGGGTGATGCGGCGGCGGTCGGCCACGGCCATCGGGCCGAAGGCACCGCTGAACATGCCCGCGACGCGGTCCCCCGGTTCCAGGTCGGTGACGCCGGGCCCGGTCTCCAGGACGATCCCCGCCCCTTCGAGCCCCATCCCGAAGTCGTCGTCGACCATGCCGAGCGCGACCACGACGTCGCGGAAGTTCACTCCGGCGGCGCGGACGGAGATCCGCACCTGTCCCTCCCCCAGCGGCATGGACGCCTCGGGCGAGGGCACCAGTGCGAGGCTCTCCAGGGAGCCGGTCTCGCGGCTTGCCACCTTCCACAGGGCCCCGGGCGGGGAGAGCTCACCCTCCTCGGCCGCCGTGACCAGACGGGGCACCAGGACACCGCCGGACCGCAGCGCGAGCTGGGGTTCGTCCAGGTCCGCGACGGTGGCCAGCGCCCTGTGGGAGTCCTCCGATCCGTCGGAGTCCACGATCACGAGGCGGTCGGGGTGCTCGCGCTGGGCCGAGCGCAGCAGGCCCCACACCGGGGACGCCGCGAGGCCGCTGAGCCGGTCGTCGGTGTGGGCCACCACCGCGCGCCAGGTCACCAGGACCAGGCGGGCGTGGCCCGTGCGCTCGTCGGACAGCCACGAGCGCACCGACTCCAGGGCCGAGCGCAGGCCCTCGCGCACGGCGTCGGGGACGGAACCGAGGTCGGCGTAGACCGCGCGCGGGGGGAGTTCGGCGTAGACCACGTCGGGCACGGGTCCCTCGGCGTCCAGGGACTCCAGGGAGGCGAGGCCGGTGGGGATCTCCCGGAGCGGGTCGGACGTCTCCAAGGTCTCCCACCGCAGCCGGTACAGCCCGGGTTCCTCCGACGGCTGCGGCAGGGCGTCGGTGTCGACGGGACGCATGACGAGCTCGTCGACGGTCAGGACGAGTGCGCCCTCCCCGTCGAAGGCGGTGAGCCGGTGGCGGTCCGAACCGAGCGCCTCCCACCTCACCCGCAGTTCGGAGGTCGGCCCGCCCCGGCCGGCCAGCCGGACCCCGGACCAGGCGAAGGGGACCAGTGGCACCCCGCCCTCCCGGGAGCCGAACAGCAGCACCGCGTGCAGGGCCGCGTCCAGGAGCGCGGGGTGCGGCCCCTCGAAGTCCTCGCGCTGCCGACCGGGCAGGCTCACCTCGGCCAGGACCGCTCCGTCCCGGTCGCGCCAGGCGCGGCTCAGCCCCCGGAACACGGGCCCGTAGGCGTAGCCCCGCCGTGCCAGGCGCTGGTACTCGGCGTCGGCGTCGAACTCCAGGGGGGAGGCGCCGGCCGTCGACCATGCCGCGGAGGGGCGGGGGCGGGTGTCGCCGACGGGTTCGAGCATGCCGGAGGCGTGCCGGGTCCATGCCCGGGCGTCCTCCCCCCGCGAGTGGACGCTCACCTCGCGTCGTCCCGCCCTGTCGGGGCCGCCGACGGTCACCTGCACCGCGACCGCCCCGGTACGGGGCAGCGCCAGGGGCGCCTCCAGGGCCAGGTCGGTGACGGCCGGGCTCCCGGTGCGCGCACCCGCGTGCAGGGCGAGCTCTGCCAGGGCCGTCCCGGGCAGGATGGTCCGGCCCAGCAGCCCGTGGTCGGCGGTCCAGGGGTGGTCCTCGACACCGACGGTGCCCGTGAACACGGTGGTGCCGTCGGCCAGCTCCAGCCCCTCGTCCGCGAGCAGCGCGGTCGTGGCCGGGGCGGGGGCGGGGGCGGGGGCCGCGGCGGGTTCGGCCCAGTACCTGCGGCGCTGGAAGGGCAGGTCCGGCAGTCGGACGGGGGCTCCCTCGTCCGAGACCCCCTCCAGCAGGAGGTGGGCGTTGGTTCCGCTGATCCCGAAGGAGGACACGGCGGCGCGCCGGGGGCGGCCGGTGTCCGGCCAGGGCTCGTTCTCGGTGAGCAGGCGCACTCCGCTGTCGTCCCAGTCGACCCTGCTGGTGGGGGCGTCGGCGTGGAGGGTGCGGGGCAGTCGGCCGTGGCGCAGTGCCTGCACCGTCTTGATCACCCCGGCGATCCCGGCGGCGGCCTGCGCGTGGCCGATGTTGGACTTGAGCGACCCCAGGCGCAGCGGCTCGGCGCCGTCCCGGTCGCGGCCGTACACCGAGATGAGCGCCTTGGCCTCGATCGGGTCGCCGAGCGTGGTGCCGGTGCCGTGTGCCTCGACGGCGTCCACCTCGCCCGCCTCCAGACCGGCGGCGGCCAGGGCCTGCTGGATGACGCTCTCCTGGGCCTTGCCGTTGGGGGCGGTGAGCCCGTTGCTGGCGCCGTCGGAGTTGACCGCGCTGCCGCGGAGCAGGGCCAGGACGGGCCGTCCGGCCCGCCTCGCCTGAGAGGCGCGCTCCAGGAGGAGCATCCCGGCGCCCTCCGCCCACGCGGTTCCGTCGGCGGCGTCGGAGAAGGCCTTGCACCGGCCGTCGGAGGACAGCCCGCGCTGGGCCGAGAACTCCAGGAACATCCCGGGCGAGGACATCACGGTGACGCCTCCGGCCAGCGCCATGGCGCACTCGCCCCTGCGGACCGCCTCGGCCGCCTGGTGGAGGGCCACGAGGGAGGACGAGCAGGCGGTGTCGATGGTCAGCGCCGGGCCCCGCAGCCCGAGCACGTAGGCGACGCGTCCCGAGGCCACGCTCATCGTCGAACCGGTGAGCCGGTACCCGGAGTCGCCCTCCCGGGCGGGGTCGGCCAGTCGGGGCCCGTAGTCGCCGGGCATCGCGCCGACGAACACGCCGACCTGCTCTCCGCGCAGGTCGTCGGTGGAGAGCCCCGCGCGCTGGATCGTCTCCCAGGAGGTCTCCAGGAGGAGCCGCTGCTGGGGGTCCATCGCCTCGGCCTCGCGCGGTGAGATCCCGAAGAAGTCCGCGTCGAACATGTCGGCGTCGTACAGGAACCCGCCCCGGCGGGTGTAGGTGCGGCCGGGGGTCCCGGGTTCGGGGTCGTAGAGGGCGTCCAGGTCCCAGAAGCGGTTGTCGGGGAAGTCCCCGACGGCGTCCACCCCCTCCTCGACCAGGCGCCACAGCTTCTCCGGCGAGGAGGCGCCGCCCGGCAGGCGGCAGGCCATGGCGGTGATGGCGATCGGGTCGTCCGTGGCGGCGGGGGCAGGGCCGGAGCGGACGCGTGCGGGCCCGGCCTGTACGGGTTCCGGTGGCGGAGCCGATCCGCCGCGCCCCTCCGCGGCGGACTCCCCCGCCGGGGTGATCTCGTCGCCGCCCAGTTCGCCGGTGAGGAACGCGGCCAGTCCGGCCGGGGTGGGCACCTCGAAGAGGAGGGTGTCCTCCAGCCGCAGTCCGGTGGCCCTCTGCACGGCGTCGCGCAGTTCGAGCGTCATGACGGAGTCGAAGCCCAGATCCCGGAACGCCCGGTGCTCCTCTCCCGGATCGAGTGAGTCCCGGTCCAGGACGCGAGCGGTACGCGCGTACACCAGCTCGGCGACCGACTCCCGCCGCCCGGCCCCGTCCTGCTCCGTGGCGGACTGCGGCGCGGACCAGCTCACCGAGCCCTCGTGGCGGAGCCCCCCGGCGCCCTGCGGCCAGAAGGCCCTGCGCTGGAACTGGTAGGTGGGGAGGTCGGTCCGGCGGGCGCCGGTGCCCTCGAACAGCACGGGCCAGTCGATGTCCACCCCCGCGCTGAAGGCGCGGGCCGCGGCCGTGAGCAGTTGCGCCTCGTCGCCCGCCCCGCGCCGCAGGGTCTTGAGCACGTGGCCGGAGACCCCGGCGCGTTCCAGGGAGCCGCGCACCCCGTGCGCCAGCACCGGGTGCGGACCGACCTCCAGGAAGACCCGGCGGCCGTCCGCCACGAGGGCGTCGATCGCGTCGGCGAACAGGACGGGGTTGCGCAGCCCCGAGTACCAGTAGGCGGCGTCCATGGCGGTCCGGCCCAGCTCCGCGCCGGTGAGCGTGGAGTAGAGGGGGATCTGCGGGCGGCGCCAGCGGACCTTGCCCAGGTACTGCGTGATGAGGTCGCGGATGTGCTCCACGTGGGAGGAGTGCGACGCGTAGTCCACGTCGACCAGGGCTCCGTGCGCGCCGCGGTCCACACAGCGCTCCACCGCCTCGCGCACCGAGTGCGGGTCCCCCGAGACCACCACGGAGGCGGGCCCGTTGACGGCCGCCACGTGCAGGTCGGGCAGGGTACGGGCCAGTTTCTCCGCCTCCGACGGGGCGATCCCCAGCGAGGCCATGGCCCCGGTGCCGGAGAGCGTGATCAGGGCGCGGCTGCGCAGCGCCACGATCCGGGCCGCCTCGTCCAGGGTGAGCGCACCGGCCACGCACGCGGCCGCGAGCTCGCCCTGGGAGTGGCCGACCACCGCCGAGGGCCGTACGCCCACGGACTCCCACACCCGGGCGAGGGAGACCATGACCGCCCACAGCACCGGCTGGACGACGTCCGCCCGCGCCTGGCCGCCGATCAGCGGCGGGGCCTGCGGCTCTCCGCGCAGGACGGAGGTGAGCGTCCAGTCCACGTAGGGGTCGAGCGCGCGTTCGCACTCCTCGATGCGCCGGGTGAACTCCGCGGCCATCGCTCCGTCGCCGTCGAGCAGGTCGCGCCCCATGCCGAGCCACTGCCCGCCCTGGCCGGGGAAGACCAGGACCGGTCCGGGGCCGCCCACGACGGCGGCGCCCTCGGGGCGCACGGACTCCAGTTCCCTGGTGCCGCCCTCGCCCGCGGCGAACACCACGGCGCGGTGCTCGAACACGTCCCGGGTCGTGGCCAGGGAGAGGCCGACGTCCCGGGCCTGGACGCCGGGGTGGGAGGACACGTGGGCGTGCAGTGCGGACGCCTGCGCGCGCAGGGCCTCGTCGGAGCGCCCCGACAGCACCCACGGCACGGGGTCCAGGGTGCGCACCGCCGGGGTCTCGGCGGCGGGGCGGCCGGCGATCGGGGCCGGCCCGAGGACCAGGTGGCAGTTGGCGCCGCCCATGCCGAAGGAGGACACGCCCGCCAGAGGGGCGTGGTTGGGCCAGGGCTCGCGCCGGGTCTGCACGGCCAGGCCCAGCCCGTCCAGGTCGATGGACGCGGGCGCCTCGCGGAAGTTCAGGGTGGGGGGGATCTGCTGGTGCTCCAGCCCGAGGGCCGTCTTGACCAGCCCGACGATGCCGGCGGCGCCCTCCAGGTGGCCCACGTTGGTCTTGGCCGACCCCACCCTCAGGGGTTCCTCCCGGCCCTCCTTGAACACCTCGCCGAGAGCGGCGGCCTCGACGGGGTCGCCCGCCGGGGTTCCGGTGCCGTGCAGTTCGACGTAGGCGACCTGGCCGGGGTCCTTGCCCGCGTTGGCGTAGGCCTCACGGGCCACGTCGGCCTGGCCCTGGACCGTGGGCCTGGTGAGGTACTCGGTGGTGCCGGAGTGGTTGACCGCCCCGCCGTGGATGACGGCGTGGACGCGGTCGCCCTCCGCCAGGGCCCGGCTCAGGGGCTTGAGCACGACGACGGCACCGCCCTCGCCGCGCACGTAGCCGTCGGCCCGGGCGTCGAAGGTGTGGCTGCGCGCGCTGGGCGACAGGCCTCCGAAGCGGGCGACGCGCTCGGTGCTCTCGGGGACCAGGATCAGGTTGACGCCGCCCGCCAGAGCGACGTCGGACTCTCCCCGGCGCAGGCTCTCGACGGCCAGGTGCACGCTGACCAGGGCGGAGGACTGGCCGGAGTCCACGGTGAGGCTGGGGCCGCGCAGGCCCAGGAAGTGGGAGAGCCGGTTCGCGATCATGCCCCGGTTGGTGCCGGTCAGGGTGTGGTGGGTGATCGCCTCGAACCCGCCGCGGTCGTGGAGGAGCGCGTAGTCGGAGCTGATCGCGCCCGCGAACACGCCGACGCGGGCGTCGCGCAGCGTTCCGGGAGCCGTCCGGGACCGCTCCACCGCCTCCCAGCCCAGTTCGAGCATGAGCCGCTGCTGGGGGTCCATCGCCAGGGCCTCGCGCGGCGAGATGCCGAAGAAGCCGGCGTCGAAGCACTCGGCGTCGTGGAGGTATCCGCCCCAGTCCGGTCCGCGCTCGGGCGAGCCTCCGCCCAGGCGCTCGGGGGGAGGCGAGATCGCCTCACGCCCCTCGCTCAACATTCTCCAGAACGCCTCCGGCGTACTGGCTCCTGGTAGGCGGCAGGATATTCCCACGATGGCGATGGGATCCCAGGAACTAGGGGTCAGGGTTCCTGCAGGTCCGCCACTCACGTTCGCTGCCCTTCACTCTCGACTGTCCTCGGTGTTCCGGACGCCGCCGAGGGCCGGTTCCGCGCCCGTGCAAATGCACGGCGCGAACACGTGGCCGGGGCGGCATTCGCATACTGGGGAGTACCGAGCCCCGGAGCTTCTGAGGACCACAAGAACTACCCCAGGAAACACCATTCGGGGTCAAACGGGATCCAACTCGGTAGAGCGTAACCCCTGATTACGAGCACTGACAATAGAGGGTGCACCTTCGGGCGGATAATTTCGGTCAGGAGAGTAAGCCATTAATGACACCGCAACAATTCATCCACTTACCCCGCACCAACCACGCCATACCTCGTGTGATATGCGAAAAGGCCCGACGCCTCCCGGCGCCGGGCCTGTTGCATCGGACACGGGCCGACCTCAGCCGGCGTGCCGGGCCTCGACCTCGCTGATGTACCTCTGCGCAACCTCGGGATTGAACATCCACGACTTGTAGTCCGAGGGGCAGTCCCACCCCTGAATCCACCGGTCGGCGATCTCCTCGTACTTGGACGCCGCGTTCATGATGTTCATGATGTGCTCGGGCAACGATTGCTCGACCATCGACGAAGCG
Source organism: Nocardiopsis codii (assembly GCF_036327455.1). NCBI lineage: Bacteria > Bacillati > Actinomycetota > Actinomycetes > Streptosporangiales > Nocardiopsidaceae > Nocardiopsis > Nocardiopsis codii. The sequence goes on from NZ_JAUZMY010000001.1 coordinate 361,955, forward strand.
AACTCAGCCCACTCCTGGTTGTCCTGTCCGAATTCCCAGAAACGATCGAAGGCTGTGATCATGAACTCTTCATCGAACGTCTGGTCACCGCGTTCGATGATGCTCTCCAGGTAGGCCTCGGCGCACCGGGTGGAGTTGTTCCAGCTCTGGCCCACGAACGGATCCATGGTCACCACCACGTCGGCCATTCCGATGACCTTCCCGCCGGACGGCAGGGTGCCCACCGGGTTGCGCACCTGGGGGGTCAGGTCCTCGACGAGGGTGCTGCGGCCGTCCATCAGGACGGCGTCCTTCGCCCGGTCGAAGAACTCGGGAGCGTACTTGCGCATGAGGTCCTTCATGCGCCGCAGCTGCTCCTCGGGGCCCGGCCGGTCCGGCCAGGCGTCCATCGGGCCGCCCTTCTTGTCCACCAGAAGGATGTTGTGGGCGGGCCCCTCCTGGGTGAGCATCGGAAGGAGCAGGATGTTGCCCGCCTCCTCGGTCACCCCGAACCAGCCGATGTTCGCCGAATCCCCCGAGTCCGGGGGCCACAGGTCGTAGACGTAGGCCTGGGCGAGGGCCCGCGGCCTGGTCCCGCTGAAGCGGCTGTCGTCGTAGTCGAAGAGCTGGCCCAGCTCTCCGTGGCCGACCGCGACGACGATCAGGTCGAACATCCGGGAGAAGTAGTCCAGGTCGGTCACCGTGACGCCGTGGATCACGACCTTGCCGCCCCGGTCCTCGAAGGACTCGAGCCAGTCGGCCATCTTCACCCTGCGGTCGACCGAGACCGCGTAGCCGTTGCCGGGGTCGGAGCGCCCCTTCACGGCCATGATCGGCTCCCCCTCCTTGTAGACCGCGAGCTTCTGCTCACGGATCTGCGGGGAGAGGGCGCTCCAGAAGTCGAGGTCGAACTTGCGCTCGTACTCCAGGGCGGTGGGGAAGGTGAACTGGGAAATAGAGGGTTTGCCGGTCCTGATCTCCAGCGAGGACTGCCCCGTGATCACCGTGACGTCGTAGCCGTGGGTCAGGAGACCGTGGGCCAGGTGCAGGCCGGCGTGACCCGCGCCGACGATAAGGATCTTGCGCATGTTCGCTAACTTTCCTGGGGAATCTACGGGGCAGTGGGGAGGCCGCGGCCTCCCCACCCGTCAGGCGACGGGCTCACTGGTGCGGTTGTGCTCCAACGCGTACCGGAGAAGCGTCTTGAGCACGTCGCCCCCGGACAGACGGTTGCGGGCGTCGAAGTCGATGATCGGCACCTCGGGACTGACCTCCAGGGCCTCGCGGACCTGCTCGGAGGTGTAGTCGAGGTGGCCCTCGAACTTGTTCAGCGCCACGATGTAGGGGATGCGCTTGTTCGTCTCGAAGTAGTCGACGGCGTCGAAGGAGTCCGCGAGCCTTCGGCAGTCGACCACGACGACGGCGCCCACGGCGCCGCGGACGAGGTCGTCCCACATGAACCAGAACCGGGCCTGGCCCGGGGTTCCGAACATGTACATGACCAGCTCGTCGTCGATGGTGATGCGGCCGAAGTCCATCGCGACGGTGGTGGTCGTCTTGTCGGGGGTGGCCGAGGTGTCGTCGTGTCCGACGCTCGCCTCGGTCATGATCGCCTCTGTCGTGACCGGGGGAATCTCCGACACCGAGCGCACCAAGGTCGTCTTGCCGGCGCCGAAGCCACCGGCGATGACGATCTTGCTCGACATCTTCTTGCGATTCGACCGCTTGTCACTGGAAAAGTCGTTCGAGACCACGAAGAGCCCTCTCCAGAACCTGGTTTTCCGATGGACTGCTGCCGGTGATGGTCGGGTGGATGTACACGAGGTCCTGCTCGGCCAGGTCGCTGACCAGAACCTGCGTGACACCCAGGGGGATGTTCAACTCGGCCGACACCTCGGCGAGCGACCGGGTCTCCCGGCACAGCTTGTAGATGTTGATCGACTCCGGCATGAGGGTGCCAGGAGGTTCCTGCCCGGGCTCGGACGTCGAGACCAGGGTCTGCACCATCAGCGGATGCCGTGACCGCGTCCGCCCACCGGTGAAGGTGAACGGGCGGACACGGTTACTCCTTCGCCTGCGGAAGCTCATAGCCGCAGCAACCTCATTCCTGCCGAACCGTCACGGGTCACCCTCGTCAGTTCTGGATGACTTCGCGCAGCTGCGAGCGCAGCTGCGGAGTGAGAACGTGCGCCACGTTCTCGACCAGCTTGGCCATCTGGAACCCGACGAGCTTGAGTTCCGTGCCGGGGGCGGTGAGGACCGCCATGCAGGAACCGTCGCTGATGGCCATGATGAAGAGGTGGCCGTGGTTGAAGCGCACGAGCAGCTGCTCGCACTCGCCGCGCTGGAAGAGCCCGGCTCCACCGACGGCGAGGCTGTGCAGGCCGCTGGCGATGGCCGCGAGCTGCTCGGCGTGCTCCTCGGGGAAGTCACTGGAGTGGGTCAGCACCAGACCGTCGGAGGAGACGACCACGGCGTGCTCGACGCCCCGGACGTCCCGGACGAACCGGTCGATGAGCCACGAGAAGTTCTCCACGCTTTCGTTCACGGATTCAGTCATCGCTGTGTGTTACCTGCCTCGGCCGAGTGTCGGGTTCGCTGTGTACGGGGGGTGTGCGTGCACACCGGGAGGAGCTCCTGTGGGCCCTCGGGAAACAGTGGGGTCACTTGTCGTCACCCTCGATCTCCTCGCCCTCCAGCGCTGCGCGCTCCCCTTCGAGGAAGTCGCCGAGCTCGTCGCGGATCTGCGCGGCCCGGGCCTCCCCCGTGAGCTTGGGCGGGGTGTCGGCGCGGCCCTTGGGCGCCTCCGGCACCGATCCGGGGCGCGGCATCCTCCGCAGGGGCGAACCGTGCGGGGTGGCGCTGCGCCGGGGCAGTCCGGCCGCGGTGACGGCCGCGGTGGAGCCCTCGCCGGAGGCGGGGGCGGGGACGGGGGACCCGTTCGCGCCGGTCCCCGGGATGGGCCGGTGGGGCACCGGGCCGGTGGGGGCGGCGGGGGCCTTGACCGTCGGGATGGTCGACGTGCGCGCCTGTCCGGCGGTGCGGGGGGTGGCCACGCGCAGCAGCTCCTTGGGGATGATCGCGTAGGCGCTCACCCCGCGGAAGGAACGGGATTCGAGTCTGGTCTCCAGCCCGTGCTTGATCGCGATCCGGCTGGCGACGTAGAGGCCCATGTGACGGGGCACCTCGTCGTCGAGGACCGGCTGGCCGCCGAGGCGGGCGTTGAGCTCGGCCAGCTGCTTGTCGGGGATGCCCACGCCCTCGTCCTCGACGACCACCATGAGTCGGCCGTCGTCCATCTCCTGGGCGCTGATCACGACCTGGGAGTGCTCGGGGGAGTTGGCGGTGGCGTTGTCCAGGAGCTCGGCGAGCAGGTGGCTGATGTCGTCGGCCGCCATACCGGTGATGGAGGTCTGCGGGAGCTTGCCCAGGCGGACCCTGGGGTAGTCCTTGATCTCGGAGGTGGCGGCGCGGGCCACGTCGAGGAGGGGGACGATCTCGTCGTGGGCGTCGGACTCCCCGCCGTCGTGTCCGGTGAGTACCAAAAGGTTCTCCCCGTTGCGTCGCATCCGGGTCGCGAAGTTGTCGATCTGGAAGAGCTTGTCGAGCAGGTCGGGGTCCTGGGCGTCGGTCTCCAGCTCCTCGACCATCTCCAGCAGCGCGTCCACGAGCGAGAGGTCGCGCATGGCCAGGCCCGCGAGCGCCTCGGTGAGGAGGTTGCCCTTGGCGCCGCGCAGGGCGGCGATCTCCTCGACGAGCGCCGCCCGCTCGGGCAGGTCGCTGGGGATCTCGGGCGCCGGGGGGGCGACGGGTGCGGCGGCCTCGGCCGGGACGGCGGGCGCCGCGGCCTCGATCGGAGCGGCCGGGGCCTCCGTGACGGCCTTGGGCGCCGGCTCCGCGGCGACGGCGGGGGCAGGAGCGGGCGCGGGGGCGACCTCCTCCACGGGCTGTGCCCGGGTGAGCGGCTTGTCCTCCCGCACCTCCTCCGCGGTGGTGCGGCCGGCGTGCTCGGCCAGCAGCGCACTGGCGGACTCGGTGGTGATCACCTGCGGCTGCTGACCGGCGGCGAGCACGATGACGTGCTGGACCGGCTGGCCGTAGGGGTTGTACTGCCCCGGGTAGAAGACCGGCTGGCCGTGGAGGACGTAACCGGGCGGCTGGAAGGGCACCGGGTAGGCGCTCTGGTAGGTGACCATGGGCTGCTGCGGCGGGTACGGCGCCGGGTAGGGCGGGTACTGCGGCGGCATCGGCTGGCCCTGCGGGGGCGCGTAGGCACCGTACTGCGGGTGCGGGTGCGGAGGCGCGTAGGCCTCCTGCGGGCGCCCGGGGTAGGCGGGGGCCTGCGGCGGCTGGGGCTGGTACTGGTCGGGGCCCGCGTAGCGCTGCTCGTAGGGGTTGCCGTACTGGCCGCCCCGGGGCGCCTCGCCCTGGAACTGGCCGCCCTGCGGGGCGCCGCCCTGGTAGCGGCCGTCGCCCTGGTAGGGGTTGCCGTACTGGCCCTCGGGCTGGTGGGGAGCCTGCTGGGCGGGGCTCTGGCCGCGCTCGCCCGGGTACTGGCCCGCGCGCGGGGCGTCGGCGTACCGCGGCTCGGAGTAGGCCTGCTCGGAGTAGCGCGACTCGGAGTAGCGCTCCTGTGCGGGCTGCTCGGGCGCGGCGCCCGGCTGCTGGTAGGGGGACGGCGCCGGGGCGGCGGCACGTTCCCGCTGCGGGGCCTGGTGACGCTCCGCCGCGGGTTCGGCCTGCCGCGCGGGCGGCTGCTGGGGCTGCTGCTGGGGCTGGTCGGCGGGGCGCTGCCACGCGTCCTGGCCCTGCTGTGCTCCCTTGGGCGCTCCGGTCCGGGGCTCGGGCCACCTGGTCTCGGAGCCGCTCGCCTCCTGGCGCTGGGGCTCGGGGGCCGGCGTGTGCGCCGCAGGGGCCTCGGGCCGCTCTGGGTGCTCTGGCGAGGAGGTGTCGGTCATGGTGTCCGTCGTGGCGGGGATGTGCGGGCTGCGCGGTTCGGGCTCGTCGAGTCCGACGCCGCGCCACTGCGTGACCGGGGTGGCGCCTGTGTCGACGTCGTCGACGCTGCTCACACGCCGGGTCGTGTAGGGGTTGGGAGCACTCGCCCTGGAGGCGGGGCGGTAGCCGTTCTCAGCGGACCCGGAGAAGGGCCCGGTGGTGGCGGTCTCTGTCACGGTCGGGAGGTTGTCGCCGGACTCCGTCTCCTTGGCTGCGGGAGCGGCACCGGCAGTGTGCTGGCCGGCTTCCCTGTCCGACGTGCGGCCGGTGTTCTGCGAGTGCGGATGCACGGGATGATGCACGGGATTTCCTTGCTCGGTCTCCGGTGACGGCGGTTCCTGGGACCTGACCATCCTGGAGATGGCCCTGCGGAACCTTCCTTCTCGTTTGGCTCCTTGCCCGTCCTCCGTCGACATCATCGGTCCGTCCCCGCCGGAGCGGGGGCCGGAGCTGTCTCGCGGCGACGGCGCCTCTGCCACAATCTCGTCTCCTCGAATCAGGTGGGCGGATCGGCGGCGGCCCCGCACCACCGCCCCTGACCTGGGAGGTGGCTGCTTCGGGGGCCGAGAGGGGCACCCGTGGCAGCCGGATGTTCCCTGCACCGGAGGATCGCCGGGACGGGGGTGGAGCACCCCCGTGCGCGCGCGGGACCAGACGGGTGCTGGCACCCAATCCGGCCACAAGTATCCATGCCCCGCACAATTCCTGTACTTCCACCGAGAACCGTCGTTCGGTTCGTCAGACTAACAAAGGTCTCGCGGGTTGGCAGACGAATCGGCGAAGCATCGGAAAAGCGTACGGACGGACACTCCTGACGTGCGAGAACGCCGCACATCGTACACCAGATCACCATTGTGTAGCTTGTGGGGATTTGCCCGCTTTTGCTCCACGTCTGCATCCATCCGCGCCATCCGAGGCGTCCTGTCCGGACTGGCCCCTTATGGCGTTGACCAGCACGGACACGGCATCCCTCGGTCGGGAGTCGTCGCGACCGCCCCGTGGACCCCGCCGGTTCCGCCGGGCTCCACGATCTTGGTCACACACGGGTCGGTCGGGCCGCCGGCCGCCGGACCGGCCACCGTCCGGCGCTTCGCCGGGGAGGCGACGCGCCGGCGCCGGGACCGCTCGGGGCCCGCCCGCGGGCGATCGTTCGCACCGGTGTGCTCGACGACGATACGGGGTGGACACCGATCCCCCAACTCCGCCCGGAACCGCCCGCCGCGGGAGCGCGCTACCGGTACCGGGAGGGAGTGCTCGCGGGTGTCGGTCCCGGCCGCTGCCCGACCCGGCCGCGGGGACGGCTCGCACGGGAGCGCACGCTCTGCGCCGTTCACGGGAGGCGGCCCGGAACGGGGGCGGGAATCCCCTCGGGCGACGGCGCGGACGCGTCTTCCGGAACACACGGTGCGTGCGCCCACCGGGACTCCGCGCAGCGGGGCCCGGGTGGAGGAGCGGGGGCATGGCTCTCCTGTCGGTTCGTCGTCATCCCTGCCGAACACCGACCCGGTATCACCGAAATCAGCTCTGAGCTGGGAATTCGATACCGCTCCGGCTGATTCGGGGCGCATACGGGAACCGCGCGGAAACAGTGGGGCGACATGTTCCGCGGGAGATCCGCGCGCCGGGGAAGGGGGCATTCCCGGACCGAAGACGATTTCGTGCGTCGAGGGGCGGCTTTTCACCACCGCTCCTGACGCACAGGAGACTACCTCCCCGGGGCGCACACGTGCGCGGGCGGTCGCTCTTCCGACGGGGGCAGAGGCCGGGCACCCGACGGGCGGGGCCGCGCCCCTCCCCGGGCCGCGACGGCCGGAGTGCGGGGCGGGCCGGACCGGTCGCTCCGGCCGGACCCGCCCCCTCCCCTACTCGACCGGTGCCAGGTCGCCCTGGATCAGCGACAGGATGACGTGGTTGTCCTGGTACTGCTCGTTGTTGGCGGCGGGGTGCTCCTCGTCGAAGGACTCCACCCGCACTCCCTCGACCGCGGGAGCCAGGTACTTGTACGTCCAGATCGGGATGCGCGGCAGGAGCTCGTTGAAGACGACGGCCATCGTCTTCAGGGCCTCCAGCTGCTCCTCCTCGGTCTCGGCCTGCTTGGCGGTCTCGACCAGCTCGGCCAGGTCCACCTCGCCCTGGGTGGGGCTGTCGACGTTGAGGTCGAACGACTGCCCGGGGGACTCCTCGGTGCCCGAGTTCTCCAGCAGGAAGTTCATCTGGAAGGCGCCCCAGTAGTCGGGGATCTCCGGGTTGCCCCAGTGGCGGACCGCGACCTCGAAGTCACCCGCACCCCAGATGCCCCACGGGTTGTCCTGGGGGACGTTCCGGGCGGTGGTCGTGATGCCGAAGTCGTTCCAGGCCTCCTCGACCTGGGTGGCGGTCAGCTCGAAGTCGCCCCAGCCGGCGACACCGATGATCTCGTAGCTCGCGGGCTCGCCCTCGGAGGTGTGCCAGACCCCGTCCTGCTTGGTCCAGCCCGCCTCCTCCAGGAGTTCGGCAGCCCTGTCCAGGTCCTGGTCGTAGCTCTCGAATCCGGCCAGTTCGTCGGCGCTGAAGATCTCCTCGGCCTGGAGGTCCACCAGTCCCGCGTAGTGCTCGACCCGGGTGTAGCCCTCGCCCCGGGCCACCTGGCCGACGGTGTCGCTGTCGAGGATGTGCGCGAGCGCCTTGCGCACCCGCACGTCCTGCAGCTCGGGCTTGGCCGCGTAGTTGAACATCAGGCCGCAGCCGTCGTAGCCCGCGTGCTCGATCCAGGTGAAGCCCTCCACCGCTTGGAAGGCCTGCTGGTCGGCGGCGGAGGGGGCGAGGGTGGAGTAGTCGACCTCGCCCTGCTGCACCAGGAGCGCGGACTGGCGGTTGTCGCCCTTGTGGATGACGACCTCGTCGAACCTCACCTCCGTGCCCTGGTAGCCGTCCTCGTTGCGGACCAGGGTGATCCGCGCGTCGGACATCTGCGCCTCGTCGAACCTGTACGGCCCGCTGCAGATGATCTCGTCGGGGTTGAACTCGATGAACTCGGCGTTGAACCCGGTGTGCTCGTCGTCGCCCTGGCGGACGCCGTCGGCGACCATCCGCACGGCGCGCTCGCCGAAGTCGCCGTAGGTGGACTTGCACACGATGCGGTGCTTGATGATGCTGCGCTCGATGTTGGGGAAGGGGTCGTCGAACGCCAGGCGCACGCTCACCTCGTCCAGCTTCTCCAGCTCCTGGACCTGCGGGAAGCCGACACCCCACACCGGGGCCTCCAGGACGCGCATGGCGTAGCTCTGGATCATGTCGTCGGCGGTCAGGTCGGTGCCGTCGCTCCACCTCAGGCCGGGGCGCAGGGAGACGACGAGGTTGTCGCCGTCCCACTCCGTCCCCTCCAGGAGCAGGTAGTCCCACTCGTGGGTGCGCCAGTTGTACATGCCGCCCGTGCACAGGAACAGGTCCTTGTAGACGGAGTTGAGCAGCAGGGCGCCGTCCTCGACGTGGACGTTGCGCGTCTGGGAGTCGAGGTCGTAGTCGAAGACGCCCGTGAACTGCGTGGCGCCGCCCGACGCCTGGTCTCCGCCGGCGCAGGAGGTCAGCAGGCCCGCGCCCGCCGCACCGGCCGCGCCGAACCCGACCGCGCGGAGCAGGCGGCGCCGGGTCAGGTCCCGCATGAGGGGGTTGTCCGAGGGGATGAAGGTCATTCTTGACTCTTCCTTTCCAGTAGGACGGCGATCAGTCCGAGGGAGAGCACGACGAGGCCGATCACGACGGTGACGGCGCTGATGACGAACTCGGCTGAGCCGGGGGGATTCAGTACGGCCGTGAGGGCACTGGTCAGGGTGAGGAACGCTCCGGCCAGGAGGGCGAAGCGGCCGACGACGAGGAGCAAGGCCTCACTCCCGGGTGACGACGTGGCAGGCGAGCAGCCGGTCGTGGCTGCGTACGAGCGGCGGTCGGACGGTGTCGCAGCTCCCCTGCGCGTAGAGGGGGCAGCGCGGGTGGAAGTCGCAGCCGGGAGGCAGGTCCGTGAGGTCGGGGATGTCGGCGCTGCGCAGCCGGACCCGTTCCTTGGTCCGGGCGAGGTCGGGGTCCGGTTCGCACACGGCGGAGACGAGCGCCCGGGTGTAGGGGTGCCGGGGGTCGTTGACGACCTGCGGCGTGGGGCCGTGCTCGACGACCTTGCCCAGGTACATGACGGCGATCTCTCCGTCCCACGCGAAATACTTGGCCACGGCAAGGTCGTGGGTGATGAACAGGAAGCTGACGCCCAGTTCGTCCCGGAGCCTGCCCAGGGTGTTGAGCAGGCTGACCCGGATGGAGACGTCCAGCATCGAGGTGGACTCGTCGGCGATGATCACCTCGGGGTTCATCGCCAGGGCGCGGGCGACGGCGACGCGCTGGCGCTGGCCGCCGGACATCTGGTGCGGGTACTTGTCGAGGTAGTCCTCGGCGGGGGTCAGGTCGACCCGTTCCAGGAGTTCGGTGACGGCCCGGCGGGCCTCGTTCCGGTCCTTGACCATCCTGTGGCGGCGCAGTCCGGCGGAGACCGTGGAGTAGACGGTGCGCACCGGGTTGAGGGAGGCGTAGGGGTCCTGGTGGATGTACTGGACGGCTCGGCGGAAGCGGGAGCGTTCGCGCTTGTCCATCGCGGCGACGTCCTGGCCCCGGAAGAGGACGGAGCCGCTGGTGGGGTCGGCGAGTCCGGCGGCCATGCGGGCGCTGGTGGTCTTGCCGCAGCCGGACTCCCCGACCAGGCAGAGGACCTGGCCGGGGCGCACGTCCAGGTCGACGCCGGCGACGGCGGGGACGTCGCCGCGCCGGGTGGGGAAGACCTGGTGGACGCCCTGGAGGCTCAGGACGGGCGGGGCCGCCTCGCGGAGGGCGGCGGCCTCCGGTTCCGCGGCGGGGGCCGTGCCGCCTCCGGCGGGGACGCCGGGGACGGGCGCCGACGGGGACGGCCGGGGCGCGGGCGCGGTGCGGTCAATCACGGGTGACCCCCTCCAGGAGTTCGTGGGTGCGCAGGCAGGCGGCAGCGTGGCTCAGCCCCTCGGTCCGGGGCCTGAGGACGTCGAGGGCGGGTCGGGTCCGCGAGCACCGGTCGACCGCGTGGTCGCAGCGCGGGGCGAAGGAGCAGCCGGGGGGCAGCGCGGAGAGGCTGGGCGGGCCGCCCGGCAGGGACCGCGGGACGGTGAGGTCGCCCGCGACGGGCGGCACGGAGTTGATCAGCGCCGAGGTGTAGGGGTGGCGGGCCCGGTAGAAGATGTCGCGGGTGGTGCCGGTCTCGATCATGCGGCCCGCGTACATGGTGCCGACGCGGTCGGCGAGTTCGGCGGCCAGGCCCAGGTCGTGGGTGATGAAGACCATCGCGAACCGCAGTTCCTCGCGGAGCTCGGCGAGGCGTTCGACGATGGAGCGCTGGGTGAGGATGTCCAGCGCGGTCGTGGGCTCGTCGAGGATGAGGAGCTGCGGCTTCAGGGCGAGGGCGAGGGCGATGAGGGCGCGCTGGCGCATGCCGCCGGACAGCTCGTGGGGGAAGCTGCCCAGGACGCGGGCGGGGTCGAGCCGGACCATCGCCAGCAGGTCGGCGGACTGTTCCAGGATCTCCTTGCGCGGACGGCGGTGCCCGTTCTCGTGGGCGCGGAAGGTGTCGAGGAAGTGGTCCTCGATCCTCAGCACGGGGTTGAACGCGTTCATGGCGCCCTGGAAGACCATGGCGGCCTCGTTCCAGCGGAACCGGCGCAGGTCCTCCCTGGCGAGGGTGCGGACGTCGACGAGGTCGCCGTCCTTGCGGCGGAACAGGATCTCCCCGGAGGAGACGACGCCCGTGCGCGGGAGGAGTCGGAGCAGGCCGAGACCGAGGGTGGTCTTGCCGCAGCCCGACTCGCCGACGAGCGCCATGGACTGGCCCGGGTACAGGTCGAAGGAGACGTCGCGGACGGCGGTGACCTGTGTCCTGCGCCCGGTCCGGTAGCCGACGTCGACGCCGCGGACGGACAGCAGTGCCCCCTCGGCGGGGCTTCCGGCGGGGGCCGGGGCGGCGGGGTGGTCGGTCACTGGGCTCACCTGTCCCGGAGTCGTGGGTTGAGTGCCTGCTCCAGGGACCTGGTCATGGTGACCAGGCCGATCTGGAAGAGCATGATCATCACCATCGGGGCGACCAGGAACGGCGCGGCCTGCGGCAGCAGGAAGGCGTTGTTGTCCCAGGCCTGCTGGATCATCAGCCCCCAGTTGGCGGCGGTGCTCGGCAGGAGCCCGAGCAGGTACATGCCGACGACCGCGTAGATCGCGTTGGTGATGGCGATGATGAAGTTGATGAAGATGTAGCCCGCCATGTTGGGCAGCACCTCGACGAAGAGGATGCGGGCGGTGCCCAGGTCCTGGAGGCGGGCGGCCTCGATGAACTCGCGTTCCTTGAGGGTGAGCACCTGGGCGCGGATGGACCGCATGAGGTAGGGCCAGGTGACGAGGCCGATGATGAGCGAGACCATCATCGGGGACGCGGCGCGGTAGAACGAGGCGATGACCAGCATGAGCACGATGAAGGGGATGGTCATCGTGATGTCGGTGAGCTGGAGCAGGAAGTGGTCGACGCGCCCGCGCAGGTAGCCGGCGAGGCTGCCCAGGACGACGGCGATGGCGACGGTGATGAGCGCGGCCGTGAAGCCGACCCAGATGGGTTCGCGTCCGCCCAGCACGAGCTGGATGAACGTGTCCTTGCCCTCGTGGTTGGTGCCGAGCCAGTGCTCGGACGTCATCGGCCCCCAGATCTTGGTGACGTCCGTGGGGTTGTCCGTCTCGATGAGCAGCGGCCCGACGAAGGAGAAGAGCAGGACGCTCAGGACGAGGCAGAGCCCGACGAACCCGCTGGTGCTGCGGGTGATGCCCTGCCAGATGGCGCCCCAGACCCCGACTCCGGGGGCGGCGGTGGTGACTGCCATGGTGCGGTCCCCCTGGTTCTAGTTGCGGATGCGCGGATCGAGGCGGCTGTAGAGCATGTCCGCGACGAGGTTCGCGACCACCACGCACGAGGTGATGATGATGAGCAGGCCCTGGAGGAGGGGGTAGTCGCGGTAGTTGACCGCGTCCAGGAGCAGGCCGCCGACGCCCTTGTAGACCAGGACCTGTTCGACGAAGATCGCGCCGCCGACCAGGGTGCCGAAGGAGATGGCGATCTGGGCGACCAGGGGCAGCACCGCGTTGCGTCCGACGTAGCTGACGGCGATGCGGCGGTCCGGCAGGCCGCGGGCACGGGCGACGGTGACGTAGTCCTCGCTGAGCACCTCGGTGGTGGACGCCTTCATGACGAGCATCCAGGTGCCGATGATGGCGAGCACGTAGGTGAGGATCGGCAGCGAGGCGTGGAAGAACGCGTCGCCGACGAACTCCAGGTTGAAGCCCGCCTCCACGCCGGGGCTGATGGTGCCGCGCAGCTGGATGGGGTTGAACCAGTTCAGGTACATGCCGCCGCCGACGACCAGCACCATGGCGATGAGGTAGTTGGGCACGGCCCCCAGGACCGAGGCGACGACGCTGAGCACGTGGTCGAGGAACCGGTTGCGCCGGTAGGCCATCACCATGCCGAGCGCGAGGCCCAGGACGACCGCGATGACGGTGCCGACGCCGATGCTGAACAGCGTCCAGGGCAGGTAGGCGCCGATGGCGTCCATGACGCTGACGCCCGGCCGGTTGATGGTGTTGCCCATGTCGAAGGTGACCAGGCCGACCAGGAAGTCCCACCACTGCTGGTAGAGGGGTGCGTCGACGTCGTAGGCCAGCGAGTTCATGGCGACGGCGCGGGCCTCCTCCATCGTCATGCCGTTCTGGGTGAGGCGTCCGGCCATGACGTCGATGGGGTCGCCGGGCATCGCGCGCCCGAGGAAGAAGGTGACGTTGGCGACGACGAACACCACGACGACGGCCTTGCGGACCTTCACGACGGCGTAGTGGTCCCAGATCCTGCGCAGCAGTGGGGCGGGGGCGTCGGTGCGCGCCGATGTGACGTCCCCGGCGTCTGGTGGCGGCGGGGAGGCCGCGATTTCGGTGGCCACGGGGCTCCTTCGAGCAGGGGGTGCGGCGGGTGGCTGGGGGCGCCACCTTTTTATTAGGAAAGTTTCCTAATAAATCGACACCGTAACCCGAGGGGTGTGGCGCGCACCACCTTCGTGACCAAACGGCGTCCGCCGCGCGACATGATCGGCATCACAAAGCGAACATACGGGAATAAATCTGCTCATTACAGACAGTCGATGCGTCCCCACTCGTTGTGCCCTGCACAAACGCGCCCAGACCACAGACCCGGGATCCCGCCGGTCCCGGTCCCGTCGGCGCGGAGACGCCGACGGGACCGGGGGCCGATGTGGCCGAGGGGCGCTGTGACTGAGGGGCACTGTGGCCGCGGCGGATCGGGCGGCACCGGGCGGGCCCGGTGGCACCCGACGGGCGGGCGGTGCCGTGCGGCTCAGCGGGTGAAGACGTAGGGGCGCAGGCCGTCCGGGACCCGGTCGGGATCGACGTCGAACTCCGCCCAGACACGGGTGCCCAGGTCGGCCCACGGGGCGAGCAGCAGGTGTCCCCAGCGACGGGCGAGGTTCTCGATGAGCAGGAGACCGCGCTGGCCCTCCGCCTCGGCCCACTCGTCGGCGGTGCGCTCGCGCGGGACGGCGGGGACGCCGCCTCCCCCGCCGGAGTCGCTGACCGAGAACAGCAGGGTGTCCGCGTCCACGAGGGACAGGGAGCGCAGGACCTCGCCGCCCTCCTCACGGCCCGAGTCGGTGTACTTGACGCAGTTCGCGAAGAGCTCGCTGGCGCACAGGGACACGGCCTCGACCAGGTCGGTGTCGAACCCCGACAGGTCGGCGGCGAGGTCCGCGCGGACCCGGGACAGCCGGGACAGGCTGCCGGGGTAGAGGCGGTGCTCCCAGAACACGAGGGGCCGGGGCTCCTCGGCGACCGTGCACGTGGTCATGCGGGAACCCCCCGGTACTCGCACCGGGCGGCCGGGACCCGGCGGGTGGCCGTGCCGGGCACTCCGACCGGCGTGCCGGGCGTCCGACCGGCCACCGGACTGACCGCCGGGCCGACAGACGTGCCGACAGCCGGGCCTCCGGGCCGGGCGGCGGCCGAGCGGATCCGGGTCCACCGCTCCAGGCGGTCGGCGGCCCGGGCCTGGATCAGCGCGAGTTCGCGTTCGTGGGCCTCGTAGTAGGGGCGCACCAGCGCGACGTCCTCGGCGGTGGTGAACACGCTCGGCGTCGACAGCGGGTCGGCGGACGCCGATGTCGGCTGGACGGGTGCCCGGCCGGCGGAGGGCAGCGGTCGGGGCGCGGTGCGGCCGGGGAGTGCGGCCTGCGCGGAGGGCGCGGGTGGTGCGGAGTGTGCGGGTGCGGGTGCGGGTGCGGGTGCGGGTGCGGGTGCGGGTGCGGGTGCGGGTGCGGGTGCGGGTGCGGGGCGCTCAGGGTGCGAGGGGTGCTCGGGCACCGCGCGGAGCAGAGCGGGGGCGTCCGGGAGCGGGGCGTAGCGGCGGACCCGGGTGGAGCGGCGGCGGCGACGGAGGGCCGCGGCGGAGTGGCGTCCGCGCGAGGGGGCGAGGAGGGCCTGGACCGCCCCCAGCGCACGGCTGAGAACGGCAGCGCTAAACTGGCGCATGCTGGCAATTCCTTGTCGTTAAGGGTGGATGTTGCTGGCCACGGCCCCGGACGGCGATTAACCGTCGCGGGGTCATTGTGTGGGTTGAGTTGTGGGGCCAGATTAAGGGCAGGGGTGGGGTGGAGGCGAACTTTTTCGCGAACTACCCCGGGGTAATTTATGGCGGCGGGCATCATCGCAGGCCAGAGCGGGGCAGGGTCCGGTCGGCGGATTCGACCGGACCCTGCCCCGATAATCCACAATGCCGGAATTAGTGGCTTTTATGCTTCAGCTGAAAGGCGCAGTTCGCCGCAGGAGTTCGACGAGGCGCGCGATGTGTGCGGCGTCCTTCCGGTTCACAGGTTCTCGATGAGGGCCCGCACGGTCAGGGGACCGAACGCGCAGCCCCTCCACTGCCACTCCCAGTCCCAGTCCCAGTCGGCGCGGCGGGCGCACCAACGGCTCGGGGTTAGCTGGGCGCTCCGTGCCCGACGGTGGGTGACCGTCAACAGGAGGCGTGGGTCCTGGCGCGGGCGCACGGAGTCCGCCGCGGGCGTCGGCTCAGAGCACGTCGGAGTTCAGCTGCAGGCCCCCGGAGACGCTGGGGCCGCCGCTGGAGAGCACCGCCCGGGCGAACTCCTGGGCGTCGCCCACGGCGAGCAGCCCGTCGCGGCCGTCGGCCGCGGCGGGAGCGGCCACCGTCCCCAGTCCGGCGGCGGGAGCGGCCACCGTCCCCAGAGCGGCGGCGGTCAGGGCGAAGGCGGCGATGATGCGGCGCATCGTTCTCCTCGAAGGCTTGGTCGGTCGGTTCCGACGCTCGCGGTGATCCCCGATCCCGACCCGGATGATCTTGTACTTATAGCCGATGTGGGGTGCCCGGACTCGCTATAAGTACAAGATCACGGGGGGTGGGGCGGCTCCCCCGGGGCCGTGACTGTCCGCATCCGGCCATACGTCGCATCCATGACTTTCGTACATGTCGCCCATATCCGCCCGGTTCATACCGTGGTGCCTCCGAAGTACACGACCCCGTTCCCCCGGAACGAGACCGAAGACGGAGGCCACCCCTGTGCGCCGAGCACGCACGATCCCCCTGGCAGCGAGTGCCCTGACGGCCGCTCTCGCCGCCTCACTCGCGGCAGCCGCACCGGCCGCCGCAGACCCCGCCGCCCCCGACACCGCCCTCGCCGGCTTCCACGACCAGGACGTCGCGTGGGCGCCCTGTACCGAGGCCGAACTCCCCGGCCTGGAGTGCGCCGACATCGAGGTCCCCCTCGACTACGCCGACCCCGACGGCACGCGCATCACCGTCGCGGTCAGCCGCGGGACCGCCACCGACACGGAGCGGCGGCGCGGCATCCTCCTCACCAACCCGGGCGGTCCGGGCGGCCACGGACGCACCGCCCCCCTCTCCCTCGCCGAGAACCCCGAAGCGGGCTGGGGTCTCGGCGACACCCGCGCCGCCGAGGTGTACGACATCATCGGCATGGACCCGCGCGGCACGGGCGCCTCCTCGCCCCGCATGAACTGCGAAACCGACCCCCTGCCCTTCCACACGCGGCCGACCGACGCCGAGTTCTCCGCCGTGACCAGGGCCGCGATCGACTACCAGCGCACCTGCGAGCGCACCCAGGGCGACCTGCTCCCCCACATGAGCACCGCGAACACCGCCCGGGACATGGACGTCATCCGCGCCGCGCTGGGCGAGGAGAACCTCAACTACCTCGGCGCCTCCTACGGCACCTACCTGGGGGCGGTGTACGGCACCCTCTTCCCCGAGCGGCTCGCCCGCAGCGTCCTGGACTCCGCCACCGTGCCCGAGGGTGTGACGCGTGACGCCCTCATGGGGCAGGCCCCCGCGTACACCGCCAACATGGACCGGTACACGGCCTGGCTCGCCGCGCAGGACGACCTGTACGGCTTCGGCACGACCCCGGAGGACGTGCTGGAGACTTTCGACGACGCCTCCGCGCGGCTGCGGGAGGAGCCGCTCGGCGAGGACTCCCGCCTGCCGGGGTACGAGAACAACGCCTTCGACATGGACCTCGGCTTCCACGCACGGTTCCAGGCCTCGTGGGACCTGGTCGCCTCGTTCCACTGGTTCATCGTCAACGACGAGCCGCTGCCCGAGGGGTACGAGACGCTGAGCGTCGCCCACGGCCAGGTGGGGGACATCATGACCCTGGACCTCCAGACCGCGGTCCTGTGCGAGACGGAGTGGCCCACCCGGCTCAGCGTGTACCGGGAGGACACCCGCGTGTACCGGGAGGAGCACCCCTACGGGAGCGGTGCGGTGTGGGCCGCCCCCCACCCGTGCGGTTTCAGCACGGTGGACCGGCCGGAACCCGCGGTCGACACGGAGCGCGACGGCTACCCCCAGGGGCTGGTCATCGCCGGGGAGTTCGACGCCAACACCCCCTACGAGCACGGTGCGGCCATGGCCGAACGCCTGGACAACCCCCTGGTCACGGTGGCCGGGGACGGCGGGCACGGCTTCTACCACTCCTTCGGCCTGCCGTGCGTGAGGGACGCCGTGGACGCCTACCTCGTCGACGGTGAGGCCCCGGCGGACGTCACCTGCCAGGGTCTCCCGCCGGCGGAACCGGCCCCGGCCGCCGAGACCGCCGAGGAGTTCGCCCGGGACTCGGCAGAACCCCTCGCCCCGCTGCGCCTGCCCGTCACGGGCGGCGCCGGGGTCTGACCGGAACCGGGCGGCCCGTGAGGAGGACCGACCGGGGAACCGACCCGTGAGGACGCGAACGGCCCGCACCAGCGTGGTGCGGGCCGTTCGTCGTGCGGTGCGCGCTCCGGGACCGGAAGGGCCGTGTCCCGTGCGCGCCGTGCGCCCGCCGGCGGAGCCGGTGCGGCGTACGGGGCCGCCGTGGAGGATCCTGTGCTTGTCACGGAGTTCGTCGCAGTGTCCCGTGACAGGGACAGGAGCCGGGCGGGGGTACCGGACCGGAGAATCCCCCGGTCGCGGGACTAGTAGCCGGCGCCCTCAAGGGTTCCGGTGGCCTGGCCGGCCATGTCGTAGGCCAGGCAGAGGACCTCGCGGTCGCCCAGGTCCCAGCCCTCCTCGACGGGGTAGAGCTGCGTGTAGTCGATACCGGACTCCGCCCACGGCGTGCCGACCCAGGCGTCGAAGGCGTCGCGGCAGATGGTGTCGGCGGACTCCAGGATGGCGTCCTCACCCGGGTACGCACCCGAGTCCGGGACGTCCTCCACGTGGTAGACCTCGTAGTCGTGGGGCTCGGAGCAGTCGATGATCGGAACCTCGGAGATCTGCTCGTCCGTGTTCGTCTCCATCTCGTTCAGGCAGTCGCCCAGGCCGATGTTGAAGACGTCGGTGTCCGAGGCGCCGGCGGGCTCCTGGGTCTCGGTCTCGACGGGGTCGGCGGGGGCCTCGCTGGTCTCGGTGGTCTCGACGGGCTCCGGGGAGATCTCCTCACCGCCGGTGAGGGCGGGGGGCAGCAGGGGAAGCTGGCCACATGCGGAGAGGGAGAGCGAGGCGCCGACGGCCAGGATCCCGAGGGTGATGCGGCCGAGCAGCGGGCGGCGCGTTGCGGACATGAGTACTCCACCAGTTCGAGGGTTGCTTTTTGCCGACTGGGGGAGGGTCGGCGACATGTATCAAGATGCACGCGACACGGAGAAGGTTTCAGCCCAAGACGGGGCGAATCAGAATTTTTTTCTCGACGTGTGGCGCGTAGCCGCAGGTGAAACACGGCTCACAGTGGTGCGGGCTGGAGCAGGGCCCGTCACCGGACGCGTGCGGGACTAGCGGTTGGCGCCGGCGAGGGTGCCGGTGACCGTCTCGCCGTCGGTGACCACGTAGCAGACGACCTCGCGGTCGTCCGCCCGGTTCCAGCTGTCCTCGGTCGGGGAGAGAGTGGCGACGTAGATCTCCGACTCGGGGTAGGGGACACCGACGAAGTCGGTGAAGTTGTCCCCGTAGCAGATCTCCTCCGTGGAGGTGTTGATCGAGTCCGAGCCCGGGTAGTCGCCCTCGGGCAGGTCCTCGGTGAAGTAGACCTCGGAGTCGTGCTCCTCGGCGCAGTCGACGAGGGGGATGTCGCTGACCTCGCCGCCGGCGAAGGCCGCGTCCATCTCGGACTCGGTGAAGCAGTCGCCGACGCCGATCTCGAAGACGTTGCCGCCGCCGAGGAGGGAGGTGATGGCGCCGCAGCCGCTGAGGGCGAGGACGGAGCCGATCGCCAGCGCGGACAGACCGGTCGCGCGCAGCGTGGGGGAAACAGAAGACATGGGGATACTCCGGGGTTGGTGCAAGGGGTTCTTGCCTCTTCTGGAGAGGCGGCAGAAAAGTAGCATTTCCCCACCAGGGGGTTTATGTCAATCTCATTCTGACGTTCACCCAAGGGGATGGTGCGGTCACGTTGTGCAGTCCTTCGACTGCTGCGCCGCACCTCAAGGGCTTTCGGCCGCAGCACGCAGAGAACCACGCGACTACGACAGTCCGAGGTGCCGCACATCACCACCGACGGTCACGGGCAGCGACGACGCGCACCCGGAAAGGGACGCGGTTCCTTTTCGGCGCACACCGGAACAGCATGCGTCGGCGCGAATTCGGAGAGTGGGGAAAGGGATGGGAAATGGTCGACGAAGAAACGGGGTGGGACCGCGGTGAAACCGGCCCCCGGAAAGCACGAAGGCCCCGATCGGAATCGATCGGGGCCTCGGATCGTGTGCGTCATCAGGGACTTGAACCCCGAACCCGCTGATTAAGAGTCAGCTGCTCTGCCAATTGAGCTAATGACGCCTGTTGTCCCGTCGGGCTCGCGCCCTCCGTAGCAACGGATTCGACTCTACCGGAACCGTGGAGTTCTCCGTGCCGCCGAAGCCCCGATGTGGGGCACACCACCCGGGCGTGCCGGGGACTTCGGAAGCGACCGACCCCGGCGGGAGGGAGTGCCTTCCGCCGGGGTCGACCCGCTGTGCGTCATCAGGGACTTGAACCCCGAACCCGCTGATTAAGAGTCAGCTGCTCTGCCAATTGAGCTAATGACGCCTGCCGCTCCCGGGTGTCGGACCGTGGCCCGTACCCCCTGGCGACGTCGTTAACTCTAGCAGGAGCGCGGAGCGGCCGCGAACCGGTTCCGAGGGACCGGCGAGCCCGCCACGTGTCGTCCGAACCCGGACGGGAGGCCTAGGAGAAGGCCAGGACCAGCGCGACGATCACGGCGATGGCCAGAACCACGCCGACTCCCGCCAGTACCAGCGGCAGGATGGGACGGCGCGCGGCCTCCTCGGGCTCCGGGTTCTCGTCGACGAAACGGCGGAAGTGCTGGGTGTTCCCCGCCGGGTCCAGGTTGGGATCATTGTTCTGTGTCATGGGGTTGACACTAGCGACTCGTGCGACCGTTGCGGACCCCCGTAGACAAATCCGACCGATATCACCACCGTCGCTTGGTTTTCCGTTCGCGCCGTCCCCTCGGTCCGTCACCTCCCGCCCACTTTCCGTACAACCGACGGGTAACCAGTTCTCACCTGGGTGAAAGCCGAACGTAAGACTCCTGTCGCAGACTCGTGTCAGGCGTGTCCGCTCCGGCCGGTACTTCCCCGCGGCCGTGGCGGCCCGTCTCGGGCCCGGCACGCAGCACGGCGGCCATCCGGGCCGTGGGAGTGACGCCGCGTGCCGGGTCCACCCCCTCCAGGAGGCGCACCAGGTCGGCGCCGGACACGTGCGGATTGGTGTCGAACCAGGCCACCGCCATCCGCAGCGGCAGCGGCAGGTACCCCGCCAGGTGGGCGACGCGCCGCAGCACGGCCTCCCTGCACCGGTCCACCCCCACCTGGGAGCGGAGCAGTTCGACGGCCGCCCCCGGTGGCAGCGCGCCCACGGGGAGGGCGCGGAGCCCGTCGCGCACCAGCAGGTCGGTCAGCCAGTTACGACTGGTGACCACCGCCGCGCAGCCGGTACCGCCGGGCAGCAGGGGCCGCACCTGACGGCTGCTGGCCGCGTTGTCCAGGACCAGCAGGACGCGTCTGCGCGCCAGGAGCGTGCGGACACGCGCCGCCGCCTCCTCCGCCTCCAGCGTGCCGGTGGTGTGTGTCCCCGAGGACAGTGAGCGCGCCAGGCGGCGCAGGACCTCGACCGGGTCGCGCGGGGAGCCGTCGCCGTCGCGCAGGTTGACGTACAGCTGGCCGTCCGGGAAGTGCGACGCCGCCGAGTGCGCCCATCGCAGCGCCAGGGCGCTGCTCCCCGCACCGGCCGGGCCGCGCACGAGCACGCTGCCGGGGGCGCCCCCGTGGGGGTCCACGAGCCGGTCGAGTTCGGTCAGGGCCCCGTCCCTCCCCGCCAGGACCGGCGGCACGGCGGGCAGCTCCGCGGGCGTGACGGGTCCGGACACGCCCGTGGGCGCCCGGACCGGTCCGGGCGCAACGCCCTCCGGCCGGGCGCCGCCGGCGTGGGCGTCACCGGGGCCCGCTCCGCGGCCCGTCTCGCGCAGGTCCTCCGCTCCGGCTCCCCCGGTGTCCGCGGCCTCGGTGCGGGCCCCGTCGGAGTCCGCCGCTCCCGCGCGCACGCCTCCCGTGGGGGAGCCCCCGGTGCGCGCGTCCCCCGAGCCCGTCCCGTCGGGGCCGCCGCCCTGCGCCGGGACGGCGCCGGGGACCCCTCCCACCCGACCGACACCGCCGGCCAGGATCCGCTGGCGCGGAATGCGCGCGAGCGGGTCGTGGAGCACGTCGTGTCCCGGGGGCCGGGCCGCCCCCCGCTCCGCCGGGTGGTCCAGGTCCCCGCGGAGAATGCCGTGGAAGGTCTCCTGGAGTTCGCGGCCTGGGTCGGCGCCGAGGCGTTCGACCAGGGCGTCGCGGGTGCGCCCGTACACGCGCAGCGCCTCACTGGGCCGACCGCTGCGGTAGAGGGCGATCATCTGCACGCGGATGAGGGGCTCGCGCTCGGGGTGGTCGGTGGCGATCTGCCGGATCTGGTCGGCCACCCGCTCGTGCTCCCCGCGTGCCAGGGCCCCGCCGAACCCCTCCTCGGCCGCGCGCAGCAGCTCCTCGGTGAGGGGCGGCACGTCGCGGGCGTGCAGGGCGGGACTGACGACGTCGGCCAGGACGGGCCCCCGCCACAGGCCCAGGGCCCGGATGAGGAGTTCGGTCCTGGCCTCGCGGTCCCCGACCGAGGCGGCGTCGGCGGCGCGGCGCACCAGTGCGCGGAAGCGCAGCAGGTCGGACTGCTCCTCGTCGAGGTCGACGCGGTAGCCGCCGTTGCCGCCCCGGATGAGCGGCGCGCCGCAGTGGTGCTCGAACAGGGCGCGGGCCCGGGCGACGTGGACCTGGAGCGCGCTGCGGTTCGCCTGGGTGTGCGGGGAGCCCCAGACCCGTTCGACGAGGTGCCCGGTCGGGACCGTACTCCCCGTGTTGAGCAGAAGGGTGGCGATCATGGCGCGGCGCTTGTCCCCGCGCAGACTCAGCGGCATCCCCTCGACCTCGACGCCGAACTGCCCGAGCAGTCCGACGTGGAGCCCCCGGGCCCCGTGGTCGACCGGCCGTCCGCCGACCGTCGCGCTGGTCTCGGCGGCCGAACCGGGCCGCCGTCCTTCCGGGTCGCTCGGCGACACGGCACCATCCCCCCTGCGTGGCCGCGCGCGTGACAGGTGAACAGCGGCACACCCTGCCCAGAGTGCCGTCTGAGCTGGGATACCGCAATCGCGGCACTGGTACTTGCTGCCGGGAGCGTCCCTTGAAATCCTTGAATCTCCCGCTTTTTCCCCCCACTGCGTTGACTCTGCACCACGACCGAAAGAAACTTTCCTCCATGGCGCAAATTCCGAAGCCTTCGGGCGACCGGCCGGACAACGGAGTACTCTCCGTGTCGCCCGTCCCCACGACGGTGCTCCGCATCCGGTCTCTCCTGCCCTCCCTCGCGCCCGCCGAGCGCCGGGTCGCCCAGCGCGTCATCGACGACCCCGAGAGGGCCGCCGCCTCCTCCATCACCCAACTCGCCAAGGACTGCGCCACCTCCGAGGCGACGGTGATCCGGTTCTGCCGCACCATCGACTTCAGCGGATACCGGGAACTGCGCCTGGCACTGGCCACCGAGGCCGGGCAGGCGCGCGGAGCCCGCTCCGGGGGCCCGGAGCTGTCCAGCGACATCAACCCCGACGACACACTCGTCACCGTGGTGCAGAAGATCGCCTACACGGACGCGCGCGCCGTCGAGGAGACCGGTGCGGCCCTGGACGTCGACGTGCTGCGCACGGTCATCGACACGATGGCGGGCGCCCGGCGCATCGACGTGTACGGCGTGGGCGCGAGCGCCTTCGTCGGCGCCGACCTCCAGCAGAAGCTGCACCGGATCGGGATGACCTCGTTCGCGTGGTCCGACGCCCACGTGATGCTCACCAGCGCCGCCCTGCTGGACGACCGGGACGTGGCCATCGGCATCTCCCACTCCGGCTCGACCATCGACACGGTGCAGGCGCTGACGGAGGCGGGCAGGCGCGGGGCGCGGACCGTCGCCATCACCAACTTCCCCCGGTCCGCGATCGGGTTCGCCGACCACGTGCTGACCACGGCGGCACGGGAGACCACGTTCCGGTCCGGGGCGACGGCGAGCAGGCTCGCCCAGCTGACCGTCGTGGACTGCCTGTTCGTGGGTCTGGCCCAGAGCCGCTACACCGACAGCCGCACCGCGTTGGAGACCACCTTCGAGGCGGTGCGGGGCCTGCGGATCAACGACGACCGCAGGCGCCGCCGGGGGGACTCCTCCGGCGGCAGGAGCACCGACGGAAACGACGACTGACCCGGCACGCGCCGGCCCCGCCGCCCGGTTCGCCGGAGGTGGGCCGGGCGCGGCCCTACGGAGAGGAACGGCACGGGTGCGGACCGATGAGGAGAGCGCGGTACACGGTGGCAAGGAAGACGCCCCGCCGGGGAGCGTCGGCTCCCCCAGGGGGGACGGTGGGGCCGTGATCGTGCGCGCGCCCACCGAGGAGCGCAACTCCGGCACCTACGACATCGACCTGCTTCCGGCGCTGGAGGTCCTGCGACAGATCAACGCCGAGGACACCACGGTCCCCGCCGCCGTGGGCGCGGTCCTGCCCGAACTGGCGCGGGCCGTGGAGCTGGGGGTGGCCGCCCTGGAGAGCGGGGCGGCCATCCACTACTTCGGCGCGGGCACCTCGGGGCGGATCGCCGCGCAGGACGCCGCGGAGCTGCCGCCGACGTACGGTGTGCCCGCGGAGTGGGTGGTGGCGCACCACGCCGGCGGCGGTGAGGCCCTGGCGCGGGCAGTGGAGGGGATCGAGGACGACTGGGAGTCCGGACGGATCGACGCCGCGGGCGTGGCCGAGGGCTCCCTCGTGGTGGGCCTGGCCGCGAGCGGGCGCACCCCGTACGTGGGTGGAGCGCTGGAGGCGGCCCGGGAGCGCGGGGCGTCGACGGTGCTGATCAGCGCGAACCCCGGGGCTTCGCTCGCCGGTGCCGCGGACGTGCACGTGGGCGTCTCCACGGGCGCGGAGGTCATCGCCGGGTCCACCCGCATGAAGGCGGGCACGGCGCAGAAGCTGGCCCTGAACGCGTTCTCCACCGCGGTGATGGTGCGGATGGGCCGGACGTTCTCGAACCTGATGGTGGGGGTGGACGCCACCAACGGCAAGCTCCGCGGCCGTGTGGTGACCATCCTGACGCAGGCCACGGGGTTGGACGAGGGGGCGTGCGCGGAGGCCCTGACCGCAGCGGACGGCGACACCCGGGTGGCGCTCGTGTCGCTCCTGGCCGACGTGGACACGGCCCGGGCCGCGCGGGCGCTGGGTACCGCCAGGGGCCGGGTGCGCGACGCGCTCGCTCAGCTGGGCGTGGCGGCGCCCGCCTCCCCGGAGTAGCGCGGCGCGGGGTCCCGCGGCCGTCCCTGCGGGGCGGCGCGGGACCCCGTCCCGGCAGTGCCGCTATCCGCGTTCGAGGGCGGTGCCGATGAGCCCCAGGGGCGGGGATCCCAGGTCGAGCAGCGCCCGGTGGAACCGGCCCAGGTCGAACCCGTCCCCCCACTGCTCCCGGGCGCGCTCACGCAGCGCGAGGATCTCCAGCTTGCCCCAGGTGTAGCGCCCGTAGGTGGGGTCGAAGGTCGCCCGGCGGGCCTCGGAGAGGGCGGCGGGCCCCTGGAGCGGGGTGTCCTCGGCGAAGCGGGCCGCGGCCTCCTCCACCGTCATGGTGCCGGTGTGCATGCCGATGGCCACCGACAGCCGGGTGACGCGGATGAGCGCCTCCACCCACACACCGATCTCGAAGTGGTCGGCGGTCCACTCGGGGTCCCCCAGGCGTTCGGCGGCGTACTCGCCGAAGCCCTCCTCCAGGCACATCTCCTCCGCGTAGTGCGCCCACCCCTCGGCGAAGGTCATCGAGTGCAGTGCGCGGCGCACCTGACCCGGGGCCCTGCGCAGCGCGCGGCCGTGGGAGAAGTGGCCCGGCGCCACCTCGTGCACGCTCACGGCGGGCAGGGTGGTGTGGCTGAACATCTCCAGCCACTCGTCGGCCTCCTCCCGGCTCCAGGACTCGTCGGGCGGGGTGATGAAGTAGAACGAGGGAGTGTCGGCCTCCCAGGGGCCCGACCAGGCCATCATCGCGGTCGCCCAGCGCTGGGAGGGCGGGGAGACGTCCACACGGCACTCGCCGTCGCTCCACGGGACCAGCTCGCGCTCGGCGGTGAACTCCACCGCGAGCGCCGTCCACCGGCGGGCGGCCTCCAGGACCCCGTCGGCGCCCGGGTGCTGCCGGGTGAGCTCGCGGGCGAACTCCATGGGCACGCGGCCGGGGGCGATCCGCCCGGTGGCCTCGGCCAGGGCCGCCCGGAGGCGGTCGCGCTCGGTGTCGGCGCGGGCGGCGAGGTCGGCCAGGTCCACCTCGACGGCCTCCCCGATCCCCATCAGGCGGCTGAGTGCCTCGGTGCCGAGACCGGCGCTCCGCGGGCCCTCCTCGGCGGCCCGTTCCACGTGGGCCACGAAGCGGGCGTGCGCCGCGAGGGCGGGGTCGCGGACGTCGGCGGGGATGTCGTCGGGGAGGCCGTCGGCCACCCCCCGCACGGCGCCCAGGAGCGACTGGGCGACGGGGGCGGGCACCCGGTCCAGTGACGCGATGGCGTTGTCGACGACGCGCGGCCACTCGGCCAGGTGGGCGATGCGCGCGGCGTCGCGCTCCGCCGCCGGGGCGTACTCGCGGTCGTAGCCCGACACGTCGAGTTCCCACAGGTGCTGGAGGGGGTTGGAGCGGTGGAGCTGGAGTTCGCCGAGTTCGTGGCGGACCCCCTGCTCGAACGCGGTCAGGTGGGCCTCGTCGTGGGCGTCGGCGAGGGCGTCGCCGCCGAGCCGGGACAGCGCGTCCCGGATCCCGTCGGGCGAGGTGTCGGCCACCTTGCCGTCGTACTCGTGCATCCCGGGGCCGTCGCGCATGGTTCCGGGCATGAGGTCGGCGAGGGCGCGCAGGCGCGGGGACAGGTCGTCATGGTGCGGCTGTGAGGACATGCGGCGACTCTAACGGGGCGCCCCGGCGGTGTGCAGCCGTGTTCTCCGCCCGGGTGACGGCTCGTCCGGGCGGCGCGAACGGGCGGGAGGGCGCTCGCGGGAACCGCCCCGGTGACCGGTGTCCGGGCGGCGCGCCGGTCGGGCCGAGGGGGCGTCATCCCGTCCCCGACGCCGCCAACCGGCACGAGGCCGCGCGCATCGCCGCCGGTCACGGCTGGATCCGGACGAAGCCCTCCCCCGGCGCGGGAGGCTCCCGGGTCCTCGTGCGAAGGCGCCCCGTCTCCGCGTCCCGCGGCCGGGGACACCGTTCTCCGCCCGGAGCGGAGCGGACCCGGGGAGCGGACGAAGGGGGCGGGGACACCTCAACAGGGACCGGCGCTCGGCGCAGGTTTTCGGGGCGGATCGCCAGACCCCCTACTCACCGGAACTCTGCGGCCACTCCGGGCGTCTTCACAGGCGTGACGATCTCAGAGCCCGGCGCTTCCGTACCCGACGACGCCGACCGGGCACCCTCCGCCCCGGAGCACGGTGCAGGCACCGCGGCGACCCCCGCCGACGCCTCGGGCACAGGAGCACCGGGGACACGCGGAACCGCCGGATCCGGCCGCTCCTCCGGGAAGGACCGCCCCGAGCGGCGCCGGAGCCCGCTGCGGCGCCTCGCCCTGCTCGCCGTGTTCGCCGTGCTGGCGGGCTTCCTGCCCTTCGTGTGGCAGGTGGCGAGCACCTCCGACGACCGCCACACCGCCGCGGGCGTGCCGGAACGCCCGGTCGCGCTGGTGCTCGGCGCGGGGGTGCGCCCCGACGGCCTGCCGACCCTGCTCCTGGCCCGCCGCCTGGACACCGCCGCCGAGCTCTACTTCGCCGGGAAGGTCGAGGCCGTGCTGGTGAGCGGCGACAACAGCGTCGACCACTACAACGAGACCGACACGATGCGCGACTACCTGGTGGCCTCCGGGGTGCCGCAGGACCGCATCGCGGGCGACTACGCCGGGTTCTCCACCTGGGACTCGTGCACGCGCGCACGCGAGGTCTTCGGGGTGGAGGAGGCCACGGTGGTCACCCAGGACTTCCACCTGCCGCGCGCCGTGCGGCTGTGCCGGGCGGCGGGCATCGACACGGTGGGCGTGGCCGACTCCAGCATGCGCGAGCGCCGCTTCGCCACCGTGTACGGGTGGTTCCGGGAGGTTCCCGCAGCGGTCGCCGCGCTGGGCACGGCGGTGCTGCGCCCCGACCCGACCTTCCTCGGCGAGTACGAGACCGCGGTGGACGACGCCCTGGCGGCCGGGGACCGGTGAGCCGCCCGGGGCCCCTCCCGCCGGGGGGAGGGGCCCGGCGGGGAGGAGCCGGCCGGCCCGGCAGGGCCCCGGGGAGTGCTTCCCGACGGCTTTCGGGCCGCGGGCCCGGAAGGACGCAGAGAAAACCGACCTAGCGTCCGCCGCCGAAGAGACGGCCGAACAGGCCGCCCTGGACGGGGGCCTGCGGTGCGGCGGGCGGGGCCTCGACCGCCTCCTCCTCCGGCTCCTCCTCGTCCTCCACGCCGACCAGGGCGCGGAACTCCTCGGCGTTCTCGGGCAGGGCCCAGGCCGCCAGCGTCCCGGTGAACTCCTCGTCCTCCCAGGCGGAGGCGGGCAGCTCGGCGATCGCCCACAGCACCGTGAGGGTCGCCTCGTCGTACTCGGCGTGTGCGTGATCCTCGGCCGAGTACCCCTTGGTGCGGGGGCCGAGGA
This sequence comes from Nocardiopsis codii, assembly GCF_036327455.1. NCBI lineage: Bacteria > Bacillati > Actinomycetota > Actinomycetes > Streptosporangiales > Nocardiopsidaceae > Nocardiopsis > Nocardiopsis codii. The sequence goes on from NZ_JAUZMY010000001.1 coordinate 389,733, forward strand.
CGATCTCCAGGCCGACGCCGGTCACCAGGGCGCGCGAGTCGGCCTCCCCCTTGATCAGGCCGGGCAGGATGTCCAGGCGCAGCCGCCGGGCGCGGTCTCCCGCGCGGCCCAGCGCCAGGAAGCCCAGGACCTGCGGCGAGCGCCCGCCGCAGTGCGGCCACGACTCGTTGAACAGGCCCTCGTAGCCCATCGAGGTGCCGCCGCCGCGACCGATGCGGCGCAGCGCCTCGCGGGGGGTCCTCTCCCCGTGGATGAGCACGAGCGCCACCGAGGCGGCGAAGGAGTTGTACAGGTTCCCGGCCGCCATCTGGTGGGTGAGGCCCACGGTCGTGTCGATGTCGGCGGGGTCGGCCACCAGGCCCAGGGCGAACAGCTCGGCGGGCAGCGGCTCTCCGCTGTCCAGCCCGCCGCTCATGGCCTCGCGCAGGCTCGTGGGCGCCTGCTGGGCGGGGCGCAGGTCCTTGGCGAGCAGGACGTGGGAGGCGCCGGTGATCTCGGAGGCGATCCGCTCGGAGTCGTCGGGGAGGAAGGCGAGCAGGTAGCTGACCCACTCCCCGGCCCGGTCCATGCCTCCGCGGTTGGCGCCGCCCTTGAGGAGGGCGACCAGGTCGGGGACGCGGGCGAGCACGGCCTCGTAGGTGTCCAGCTCGGCCTGGAGGATCGCGGCGCCGTCCGGCTGCTCCATGACGGCGAGCCGGTTGCGCATGCGGTGGTAGTGCTGCTCGTCAGCGGCCTCCTCGGCCCAGGCTCGGTACTGCTCCCGGACCTTCTCGGCGTCGGTGGACGCCGCCCACGCCACCTCGTCGCGCCACTGGCCGAGGTCGCGGGGCTGCGGGAGGCGGTCCTCCGGTTGGCCGCTGACCAGTTCCAGGAGGAGGCTCAGAGGACGCCATCGGTCGGTGGCCGCGGTGTCGTCGGCGCAGGCGATGTCGACCAGGCGGTCGGCGGCCCTGGGGGCGGCGAGATGCCCGGGGGCGGGGAACCGGATGAGGTCGTGGAGGTCCGAGAGGGCGGTGTCGTCCCGGGCGAGCTCGGCGAGCAGCCCGGGGACGCGCTCACCGCCCTCGGGGACGAGCGCCGCCCAGTCCACGCTCTCCGCGCCGTCGTGTGAGTCGTTGTCCGTGGTCGCGTTCATGCGCCCGATTATCCCGGCTCAGCCGGTTCGCGCGAATCGGCGGCGGCGTCGACCTTCTCACGCCCGTGCCGGGAACCCCCACAGGGCTCCGGTCACGCCTCGGTGCGGGCGGGCTCGGGGCGGAGCATCGCGTCGCGCAGGGCCTTGACGGCGGCGCCGACCTCGCGGGCGTAGCCGATGAGGGTGGAGCGGCGGCGGGCGCCGAGGCTGGAGTCGCCCACCCCGACGGCGTCGATCCCCGCGGCACGGGCGAGGGCGACCGTGCGGGGCAGGTGGAAGGACTGGGTGACCATGATGGCTTCGCGGACGCCGAACAGGTCGCGCACCCGGACGCAGGTGTCCCACGTGCGGTAGCCGTACCGGTCGGCGTCGATCCGGTCGGCGGGCACTCCGCGTTCGATCAGGTAGGCGGTCATCGTGTCGGTCTCCCGGCCGGAGACCTCGCGGTTGTCGCCGGAGACGATGACGCGCCCGACCCTGCCGTCCTCGTACAGGCGCACGGCCAGGTCCAGGCGGCGGGCGAGCAGGGGCGAGGGGCCGTCCTTCCACGCGGCGGCGCCCAGGACGACCGCGACGGGTCTGTGCGGGACACGCGCGGTGTCCTTGCGTCGTCCGGCGCTGGCCAGGTAGGTCCAGGCGTAGGGGGCCAGCGCCAGGGCGCAGGCGCCCGCTCCGACCGCCACGATCCACAAGCCCACGCGTGCCGCCTCTCCGGTTGTGGACGCGCCCCGCGGCGCGCCGCACCCATCATGGCGCACGGGCGGCGGGGTCCGGACGGGCCCCGCGACCGGGCGGGAGCCGGACGGCGGGTCAGGAGCCGAGGCTGCTCCAGGAGAAGGGGCGCTTGTAGCGGACGCGGAGGGACCCGCCCTGGCAGGAGCCGGTGATGACGAAGTGCGGTGCGCCCTGCTTGCGCATGGAGTCCACGTCGGAGCGCAGAGTGCCGAACCAGGAGGCGTCGCAGTCGACCGAGGCGGTGGCGCCCTCGGGCAGGATCAGGTCGGCGCCGCCCCAGGAGGTGTCGACGTAGATCTCGGTGACGGGGCTGGTGAGGACGGCCTCGCGGAGGTCGAGCCGGGTGGAGCCGTACTTGTTGTGCACCTCGACCCGGTGCGGGACCTCCCAACCGCCCTTGCGGACGACGGTGCTGCCCCCGGCCCTGAGGACCATGGGGTCGCCCTGGGGCACGGCGACCACTCCGGGGACCGGGCCGGGGACCGACGGCAGCGGGGACTGGGCTCCTCCCGCGGCGGGCAGGTCGGAGGTGAGCGGCTGGAGGTCGGCGTAGGTCTTGGCCGCGTAGGTGGCGTTCAGCCGTTCGTCCAGCTCGTCGAGGGTGATCCGGCCCTCCGCGGCCGCCTCGCGCAGGACCTCGGAGACCTGGTCGCGCTCAGCGTCGGAGATGCGCATCCGGCTCATGTCATTGGGGGCCACTGTGCTCGTCCCGGTCCTTTCCGCTCTTTTGTCACCACCAAGGTAGAGCATGGGGTGTGACGGTCGCGGAGTCGAGGGATGCCGGGGTCCTGCGGGTTCCCCAAGGTTGGCCCCATCACGCGCTTTGGAGAGGCTGGGGACTGGGTACCGCTTCTCTAGAGCGGTCCGGATCCAGAGCGGTTGAGGACTCTGCCGGGGTAGGACGGACCCCGGCAGAGTCCTGAACCACACGTGGTTTCCGCCCCCCGTGCGCTCCACGATCTCGCGCCCGGGCACGGTCTGCACAGAGCGTGTCCGAAACCGGCCACAACGTGTACCGCTTCCCCCGGGACGACAGCGTTTCCGGGGCCTCACACGCGCCTCCCCTCTCCCCGCGGGTTTCGGTCATGTCCTCCTCATACGGCAGCGGCTTCCCATGTCTCCCATGACTCCCACCCGGAGCAGGCCCTCTCGCTCTCGGTAACCGAGTTTCGGGTGGGTACATAACCCCCTTTTCGGTTTCCGCACTCCCCCGGAGAACCGCAGGTCGCGGACCCCACCCCGCAGGCCCGCGAAAAAGTTCCTCACGATACTCGAACGCGCTTCCGCAAAAGGCCCTCTGACCAGGGCATACATGACCCTGGAAAACTGCCCGAAACCTGACCCGGATCTGCTCCGGAGCGGCGTTTGCCCAAATTCGCCACCGAGCATGTTTCAAGTGAACGCGACGGTCGCCCGACCGGCTTCCCATCGCGCGACACCATCCGCTCCGACCTCCTCAGCACCACAGACACCACCTGGTCGAAGACCGGAGGAATCCACGACGTGTCCGCCCTTGCGATCGCCCCGACGTTTCTCAGCGACTTCACCCGCCTGACGCCCGACGTCCAGCTCAACACCCTGGCCGTGATGCGCGCCTACCAGGCCGGCGACGACCCGGACCTGGAGGCCGTCGCGGGAGCCGCCGACCCGCGCGTGCGGGTCGTCAGCATCGCCCCCGACTGGTCCGGCGTCGTCGTCCCCGACCCCGACGGGGACGCTCACGGCGAGCCCGGCGGGGACCGCCCCTCGGACGGTGCGCACTACCGGCTGATCACCGTGCGCCCCCGCGACGAGGCGCTCCGCTTCGCCCGCGGCCTGCGCCCCGAGATCCTGTCCGCCCCCGTCACCGGGGCCGTCGACCCCACACCCACCGGCCCGCCCGAGCTCGCCGCCGCCCTGAGCGCGCCGTTCGACCAGTGGCAGATCACCCTGCACCCCGACCAGCACAAGATCACGGAGGCCCACTTCAAGGGGTCCACCCAGATCACCGGGGGCCCGGGGACGGGCAAGACCGTGATCGCCCTGCACCGCGCCGCCCACCTGGCCGAACGCGACGCCGCCGCCCACCCCGAGGACCCCCGCGAGTCGGTGCTCCTCACCACCTACAACCGGGCCCTGGCCCAGTCCCTCGCCGAACGCCTCGACCAGCTGCTGCCCGACCCCGGCGTCCGCGCCAGGGTGCGGGTGTCCACCATCGACAGCCTCGCCAGGTCGGTCGTCCAGTCGCACAGCAGCGTCGCGCCGCGCTTGGTCGGCAAGGACGAGCTGGCCCAGCGGTGGCGGGCCGTGGCCCTGGCCGACGGCCTGCCCTTCTCGGGGCGCTTCCTGGTGGACGAGTGGGAGCAGGTCATCCTCGCCAAGGGGCTGGAGCTGCTGCCGCAGTACATCCGCTGCGAGCGCAGCGGGCGTGTGCAGCACCTGGCCCCGGAGCACCGCCGCCAGGTGTGGGAGACCGTTCGGCGCTACGTCGGCGCCATGCGGGTCGAGGGGCTGTGGTCCTACCCGCAGCTGGCGGCCGAGGCCGCCCGCGTCCTGGGCCGCGGTGCCCCCCTGTTCCGGCACGTGGTGGTGGACGAGGCCCAGGACCTGCACCCGGCCCAGTGGCGGATGCTGCGCGCCGCGGTCCCCGAGGGCCCGGACGACCTGTTCATCGTCGGCGACCCCCACCAGCGGGTGTCCGACAACCGGGTGTCGCTGGCCTCGCTCGGCATCAACGTGCGCGGACGCGGCCACCGGCTCCGGGTGAGCTACAGGGTCACCCAGGAGATCCTGGACTGGAGCATGCCGATCCTGGGCCGCCGGGCCGCGCTGGGCATGGACGACAACGCCGACACCCTGGCCGGGTACCGGTCGCTGCTCCGCGGACCCGCGCCGGTGGTGCGCGGCTGCGACGACCGCGCCGAGGAGCTCGCCGCCCTGGGCGACTGGGTGCGGGTGTGGCTGGAGGCCGGGGTCGAGCCGGCCGAGATCGCGGTGGCGGGCCGCAACCACTGGGTGGTGCGCGGCATCGCCAAGGAGCTCCAGGCGAGGGGCATCCCGACCGCGCACCTGGAGGACGGCGGCGGCGCCGACGCGGTGCGCGTGGGGACGATGCACCGGCTCAAGGGCCAGGAGTTCCGCTGTGTGGCGCTGGTCGGCGTCAGCGACCACCTCCTGCCGCCCAAGGCCGCGATCGAGGCCGCCGACGGCGACCAGGTAGCGTTGGAGCAGGCGTTCCAGCAGGAGCGCACGCTGCTGTTCGTCGCCTCCACCCGGGCCCGCGACGCGCTGTACGTGTCGCACGTGGGCCGGGCCAGCCGCCTGATCACCGACAACTGGTAGGCCACCGGTCAGCGGGGCGTCGCCGTCGGCGGCGCCCCGCGCCCGTGTCGGCCCCGAGCCGCCCTCCCCGCGCCGGCGTGGGACGGGCCCCGGGGGCCGGTCCGGCAGCCGGGAGCGCGGGGACGGTTCCGGCAGCGGGACGGGGGCACCGCCCCACACGGCACCCCCGTCGCCCGCGTTCCGGCCACCGGGGGCGTCCCCCGGGACCGGTCACGTGTCAGCCCCCGCCTCCGTACTGCCCGTTGAGGTCGGGGATGGTCATGCTGTCGGTCCCGGCCATCGGGCTGTCCACCTCCACGTCGGTGACGATCATGAACGGGAGCAGCAGCGGGGGCGGGAAGTCCGGCGTGAAGGTCAGCGGGATCCCCAGGATGCGCACGTGCATGCGGGTGACGTGCAGCCGGACGTCGCCCGTCAGGTTCATGGTGGGCAGGCCGAGGCTCATGCGGGTTCCCGCGTCCTCGAACCACAGCTCTCCGTCGACCACGTCGGCCTGGCTCATGCTGAGCCGGATGTAGCGCTGCGCACCGTCGGCCGTGGGGCACTCGACGACGCCGTCGTAGCGGGCACCCCTCATGGTGAGCGTGGCTGCGGTCAGGCCGGACGTGCGGACCGAGCCCTGGAAGCAGTCGTCGTCCCCGACGACCGGGACCTCGGGCAGTTCGCCCGCGTCCCGCGCCGCCCGGCAGGCCTCGACGGCCTCCAGGAACTCCTCCTCGGACTCCGCGAGCGCGGTATCGCCGGAGAGCAGTTCACAGGCGGCCGGGTCGGCGCCGGTGTCCTCCTCCGGCTCCTCCCCGGGTTCCTCGTCCTCGTCCTCGCCGGGTTCCCGGGGTTCCTCGTCCTCGCCGGGGTCGCCGCCCGGTTCCGCGGGTTCGCCGGTCGGTGCGTCGGAGGGGGCCTCCGAGGGGTCCTCACCGGGCTGCTCCTCCTCGTCGCCCGGGGGGACGAACCAGTCCCAGGGCCATCCGAGGGTGGGCGCGGGGGCGCCGGCCAGGACGACGGCCGCGGCCAGCGGGAGCGCGAGGGAGGCGAGGGGCCGGGGCCCGGGGCCCGGATCGGCGACGGCCTCCTCCGGGGGAGGACCGGCCGCGTCACGGGGGGCGCCGTCGCGTGCGGGACGGGCGCCCGCGCCGGGCGCGGGACCGGCGCCGGACGTCTCCGGGGAGGCCCCGGCGGGGGCCGCCGGGTCGGTACCGGGGCCCTCGTCACCGGGGGCGTCGGCGTCACGGGAGGCTCCGGGCTTCCCCGTCCCCCGGCGTCCGCGGAGGCGTCGGCGGACGTCGGGGGCCCACGCGAACACGAGGGCCCCGCCGACGATGCCGAGCAGCATCCCGATGACGAACCCTCCGAAGTTGGAGGTCACGAAGGACACCAGTGCGAGCGCGAGCCCGACGAGTCCGAAGAAGACGTGCTGCTGGGGCTGGAGCCAGCTCAGCACTCCCAAGGTGATCAGGAGCGCCGCGATGAGGGTGCCGGACACCCCGGCGATACCCGCGTAGATAATGAGGTCGATCGGGAGGATCAGGCTCTGCGCGGCCGGCGCCGCCAACAGCTCGACTCCGGCCGCGACGAGGAGGACGCCTCCCCAGAACGGGCGGCCCCGCCGCCAGTCCCGGAAGCGCCCCCACCCCGCGCGGAGAAACGTCAGTGCGTGGGTCATGGGATCAGAAGCACTCGTGGGCGCCGGGCTTGACCGCCAGGCTGAGGCCGGACAGGCGGAGCGATCCCGAGGTGACGGCCCACGTGGTCATCTCCATCTCGGAGACCGTGATGGTGTCGGCCTGGAGGCCGAAGCCTCCCGCGGGACCCTGGCCGTTGTCGGCCCTGTCCAGCGTGCTCGCGTCGCGGCCGATCTCGATGGCGCCGAACTCGGCGTCGCCCCGGAGCTGCTCGATGTCGATGACGAGGTTGGTGCCCTCGACCGGCGTGCTCTCGCCCGCGTTGATGACGAGGGTCGCCTCGCCGATGGGCAGGTCCCAGAGGGAGGACATGCACAGGTTGTGCAGCTCGGCGGTGTTGACCGAGGAGAGGCCGACCGGCCGGGTGGAGCCGTCCACCGAGGTGGCGGCGTCGCCGAACTGGGTGAACCCGTTCCCGACGAGCTGGTCGGCGGACATCTTGAAGCTGTCACCGGAGACCGCGAAGGAGGCGGCGAGGAGGCCCTGGGTGGTCATGCCGCCCAGGACGGCGGCGGCTGCGAGGCCGGGGACCACGACGAGTGCGAATCTGCGCCACCGGGTGCCACCGCCGACTTCGTGCTGCTCAGGCGCGTCCTGAGTCGCCTCGGGCGCCTCATCGGAAGCCTTGGGCATGAGTACCTCCAGAGTTCCGCCGCCCGGGGACGGCGAGGGGGAGCCGAACTTGCGCCGAAGCACGCCACGTGTGTTACATGGAACACACCCTACTCGGCGGTAGTGACGAACATTACAATATCGAATGTCACATTTCTAGATGGCACATTCAATGTTGCGGACTCGTATCCGGCGCACTACGACGCCCGCGACTGACCCGAAGAGAGATCAGCCGTGGCCCCAGAGCGCACAACACAAGCAACCGCCGGCGCCCCCGAGGAGGGGGACGCCCGTTTCGACTACGACGTCCTCGTGGTGGGATCAGGATTCGGCGGCTCCGTCAGCGCCCTCCGCCTCACCGAGAAGGACTACCGGGTCGGAGTGCTCGAAGCAGGCCGGCGATTCACGCCCGAGACCCTCCCTTCGTCGTCCTGGGACCTGAAGAACTTCCTCTGGGCCCCGCAGGCCGGCCTGTACGGCATCCAGCGCATCCACTTCCTGCGCGACGTGATGATCCTCGCCGGCGCCGGAGTGGGAGGCGGCTCCCTCAACTACGCCAACACCCTCTACCACCCGATGGACCCGTTCTTCGAGGACCCCCAGTGGCGTCACATCACGGACTGGAAGTCGGAGCTCGCACCGTTCTACGACCAGGCCCGGCGAATGCTCGGCGTGCGCACCAACCCCACCGTCACCCCCTCCGACGTGCACCTGAAGGCGGTAGCGGAGGACATGGGCGTCGGCCACACCTTCCGCCTCACCCCCGTGGGCGTGTGCTTCGGCGACGGGGAGGACGGTGACGGCACCGAGGCCGCGCCCGGGGAGTCCGTGGGCGACCCCTACTTCGGCGGTGCAGGCCCCGCGCGCCGGGCCTGCACCGAGTGCGGCGAGTGCATGACCGGCTGCCGCCACGGGGCCAAGAACGCCCTGACCGAGAACTACCTGTACTTCGCGGAGCGCGGCGGCGCCGACGTGCACCCCCTGACCAGCGTCGAGCGCATCCGCGAGCTGCCCGACGGCGGTTTCGCCCTCGACACGGTCCGGACCGACGCGCCCCGGCGCCGGGAGAACGCCCGCACGTTCACCGCGCGCAGGGTCGTGGTGGCGGCGGGCACCTACAACACCCAGACCCTCCTGCACCGGATGCGCGACTCGGGGATGCTGCCGCGCCTGTCCGCCAGGCTCGGCACGCTCACCCGCACCAACTCCGAGGCACTCGTCGGCGCCATGAGCACCCAGGTGCCGCCGCCGGAGGACCTGACGCACGGCGTGGCCATCACGTCGTCCATCCACCCCGACGAGAACACGCACATCGAGCCGGTCCGCTACGGCAAGGGCTCCAACGCGATGGGGCTGCTCACCGCCATGCAGGTGCCCGGCGGCGGGCGGGTCCCGCGCTGGCTGCGGTTCGTGGGCCTGGCGGCACGCCGCCCGCACGTGTTCGTCCGCAGCTTCTCCAACCGCCGCTGGTCGGAGCGGACCATCATCGGCCTGGTCATGCAGTCGCTGGACAACTCGCTCACCACCTCCGTCCGCGGGGGGATCTTCGGCGGCAGGAAGAAGCTCACCTCGAGGCAGGGCCACGGCGAGCCGAACCCGACGTGGATCCCGAAGGGCCAGGAGGCCGCCACCCGGCTCGCCGAGCGCATCGACGGGTTCCCCGGCGGCACGTGGGGCGACGTGTTCAACATCCCGATGACCGCGCACTTCCTGGGCGGGTGCCCGATCGGCGACAGCGCGGAGAACGGCGTCATCGACCCCTACCACCGGCTGTACGGGCACCCGGACATCCACGTGGTGGACGGATCGGCGGTCACCGCGAACCTGGGCGTGAACCCGTCGCTGACGATCACGGCGCAGGCGGAGCGCGCGATGTCGATGTGGCCCAACAAGGGCGACGAGGACCCGCGGCCCGAGCAGGACGCCGGCTACCGCCGGGTCCGGCCGGTGTTCCCGCGGTCGCCGGCCGTCCCCGCCGGGGCGTTCGCCGAACTGCGGTTCGGCGCGTCCCTTCCCCTGACGGTGGTGGACGCCTCCTCCCCCACCGGCGGCGAGGTCGCGGCGCGGGTCGAGGCGAAGGCGGCCGAGGTCGCCGAGGCGGTGGACGCGGCGGAGCCCGCCGGGGCTCCGGAGACCGACACCCGGTAGCGCGCACGGCGGCGGGCCCGGACCGTGCGGTCCGGGCCCGCGCGGGGAGCCGGCCCGGAGGTTCGGGGTGTTCGGGGGTGTCGAGGTGTTCCGGGGACCGGGGGCGGGTCCGCGCCCTCGGGGCCCGGGTACGGGGTCGGGGGAAGACCGGCTGTCGCGGAGGTCAGGCCGGCCCCGTCAGGCCCTCGGCCCTCGGGCGGCTTCCCTGCTCCCTCTCCAGGTGCTCCATCGCCAGGGCGAAGTGCTCGCCCATGACGGTGGTGAGGTTCTCCGCCATGGCCTGGGCGAGGACGGCGTCCACGGCCTGCTGGGCGAGGGGGCGCACGCGCCGGATGAGTTCGGCCATCTCGGCGGTCTCCTCGCTGCGGACGACCGTGCCGGGGGCGTGTTCGGCGAGTATGTGCTCGGAGACGAGGCGGACCATGTGCTCGGCGACGTTCCCGACCTTGTCGCGCAGGTTCTCGGCGATGTCGAGGACCGATTCCACGCTCATGCCGAGCTTGACGAGCTCCACACCGGCGTGCAGCAGCCGGGGGCTGGGGACCCGGAAGCGCAGGCCGTCGCGCTCCAGGACCCGCAGGTCGAGGGCGCGCTTTATGGTCTTGGGCGTCACACCCTTGCCGAAGAGGTCGCGGAGGTCCCCGAGGGTGATGTAGTCGGCTATCTCGTCGCTCCAGGCATCCCCTATCGCCGACTCGAAACCGAGGATGTCGGAGAGGTCGCCGCCGCGCTCCCAGACCCGGAACATCTCGCCGATGTTGGCGAAGGTGTACCCGCGCCGCAGAAGTTGGCCGATGAGCCGCAGACGTGCCAGGTGCGCCTCGGAGTAGATGCCCACGCGGCCCTCCCTCCGGGGAGGAGCGAGCAGACCTCGGTCCTGGTACACCCGGACGTTGCGGACGGTCGTGTCGGCAAGCCGGGCGAGTTCGTCAATGCGGTATTCGGCCATGGGTCCAGCCTAGAGACCCTGCCAAAGGTTACCCGTCAGTAAAACGGCGTCTCGGGACCATTGCACCATGACAACGACCATTGTAACGTTTCCGACACAGGAGTGAGGGGCGTCACACGCCCGCCCGTCGGGACGCCCCTCACCACCCCCACCGGGGCCCGCCCCGTGCCCCTTCGAGGAGGGACCACGTGTCCGGACGCACCACGGAGACGCCCGAGCCCAAGCTCACCGACCGGGAGGACATCGCCAAACGCCTGCTGCGCGGGTCGGCGAAGGCCTCCTTCGACCCGCTCGTCGAGATCGACTGGGACGCACCCCTGGAGGACCGCTGGGGCATGCGGCCCGAGAGGGTCTCCCTCTACGGCACCCACCTGTGGGACCGGCTCTCCGACGCCGAGCGCCGCAGGCTCAGCCGCCTGGAGATCGCCAGCACCATGGCCACCGGCATCTGGTTCGAGACGATCCTGATGCAGATGCTGGTCCGCCACGCCTACCACAACGACCCCACCACCAACCACGTCCAGTACGCCTACACCGAGATCGCCGACGAGTGCCGCCACACCGTCATGTTCGCGAAGGCGGTCGGGAAGCTGGGCTCCCGCGCCTACCGGCTCGACCCGGCCGCACACCTCCTGGGCCGGGTCTTCAAGGCCCTCGCCCACGGCCCGCTCATCTTCGCGGGGGCACTGTTCGTCGAGGAGATCCTCGACCAGCTCCAGCGGGAGATGATCGACGACGAGAGCATCGAGCCGGTCGTCCGCGCGACCTCCCGCATCCACGTGATCGAGGAGGCCCGCCACATCCGCTACGCCCGCGAGGAGTTCCAGCGCGACTGGATCACCCGCGGCCGCGTGAACAGGGAGTACAGCCGCATCGTCCTCGGGCTGGTCACCTACTACTCCGCCACCCGCCTGGTGCACGGCAAGGTCTACGCCGAGGTCGGGCTCGACCCGCGCGAGGCCCGCCGGACGGCGCGGCGCAACCCCCACTTCATCGACAGCAAAACGCACCTGTCCCGCAAGGCGTTGAGGACGCTCGGCACGGCCGGGGCCGTCTCGGGCCTGGGCGCGTACTTCTGGCGGAGGGCGGGACTCCTCGGGCGCTGACGTGCCCCCTCCCCGCGGCGTCCCCGCACCGCCGCGACCCCGGACGTCACCGGCCGACCGGACGGCGCCCGCGACCCCCGTGGCCGCGGGCGCCGTCGCGCGCGGCGGACCGCGGCCGAGCAGAACCTACTCACGAGTAAATTTCCAATCTCCACCCATTGCATTGTGACAATGCTCGTTGTAACGTTCCGGCAATGACTGTGGAGGAGATCACATGACGCCCCCCCTGCCGCGCCACCTGCGCCGGCTGCCCGGCCAGAACGCCATCGTCACCGGCGCCTCGGGAGCCTTCGGCAGCGCCACCGTGGCCGTCCTCCGCCACCTCGGCGTGAACGTCGTCGGCATCGACCGCAAGCCCGCCCCCGGAGTCATCGGCTGCGACATCACCGACGACCGACAGGTGCGGGAGGGCGTGGCGGAGGCCGTCGAACGGCTCGGAGGGCGCCTGGACCTCCTGATCCACTACGCGGGCGTCGGCCCCTCCGTGGACATCGGGCACACCCCCGACTCCCACGCCCACCAGGCGCTGGAGGTCAACCTCCTGGGCACCTGGCGGGTCACCGCCGCCGCGATGCCCTCCCTGCTCCAGAGCGAGGGGCGGGTCGTCGTCACCTCGTCGCTGCTGGCCCACCTCCAGCTCCCGCTCGCCGGCGCCTACACGGTCTCCAAGCGCGCGGTGGCCGCCTACGCCGACTGCCTGCGCGCCGAGTACGGAACCCACGTCGGCGTGACCACCGTGTTCCCCGGCTACGTCGACACCCCCATCCACGACAGCTCCCGGGCCACCGGCGCCTCCCTGGACGGTCTCGTCCCCGCCGAACAGAAGCGCGACACGGTGATGGCCGTCGTCCGGTCCGCCGCCGCCAGGCGCGCCCCGCGCGACGTGGCCTCGACCGCACTGGGCACCGCCGCCCTACACCTGACCAGGCACTTCCCGGGCACCACGGAGCAGATCGTCTCGCTCCAGCTCGGGCTGCTGCTCGCGGACGGCGCCTTCGGCGGCGCGGAGATCGCCCAGGGCCTCCACTCGCGCCACGGCAACCCCGCCACCAAGTCGAACGCGTCCTGAGGAGGAAGCAAGATGACCGCGGAGATCACGGCCAAGCCCAAGCTCACCGACCGGGAGGACATCGCCAAACGCCTGCTGCGCGGGTCGGCGAAGGCCTCCTTCGACCCGCTCGTCGAGATCGACTGGGACGCGCCCGTCGACCCCGACATGTGGGCGATCCGGCCCGAGCGGATCTCCCTCTACGGGACGTACCTGTGGGACCGGCTCTCCGACGCCGAGCGCAAGGAACTCTCCCGGTTGGAGGTCGCCAGCGTCGCGACCATCGGCATCTGGTTCGAGACGATCCTGATGCAGATGCTGGTCCGCCACGCGTACCACAACGACCCCACCACCAACCACGTCCAGTACGCCTACACCGAGATCGCCGACGAGTGCCGCCACACCGTCATGTTCGCGAAGATGGTGCAGAAGCTCGGCTGGGAGGCGCACCGGCTGGACCCCGTCACCTACCACCTGGGCCGGCTCTTCAAGGCCATCGCGCACGGCCCGCTGATCTTCGCGGGAGCACTGTTCGTCGAGGAGGTCCTCGACCAGCTCCAGCGCGAGGCCGTGCCGGACGAGCAGATCCTCCCCCTGGTGCGCTCGGTCGCCCGCATCCACGTGGTGGAGGAGGCCCGGCACATGCGCTACGCCCGCGAGGAGTTCCAGCGCGACTGGGTCACCCGCGGCCCCGTCAACCGGGCCTACAGCCGCATCGTCCTCGGACTGGTCACCTACTACTCCGCCACCCGCCTGATCAACCCCAAGGTGTACGCGCAGGTCGGACTCGACCCGGACGAGGCATCCAAGGCCGCCCGGGCGAACCCGCACTGGGTCGGCACCAAGACCTGGGCCGCGCGCAAGGTCGTCGCGACCCTGGGCACCGCCGGGGCGATCTCCGGCCTGGGCGGCTACTTCTGGCGGAAGGCCGGCCTCCTCGGCTGACGCGTCCGCGCGGGACCGCCGACCCGGCCGGGGCACGCCCGGCGGCACGGTCCCCCGCGCGACGCCGCCCCGGAGGCCGCCGCACCCCCGGCCCCGACCGTTCCTCCCACCGCCGACGGACCGCCGCGCACCGCGGCGGGGCCCTCGGCCCCACAGACCCACCGCCGGAAGACGGAACGCGCCACGTCCTCCGGCGGTGGACCCGACCTCCCGGGGGCGAAACGCGCCGCGTCCCCGGGAGCCCCGCTCCCCGGAGGCGAACGCGCCTCGCCTCCGGGGCGTCAACTCCCCCGGGGGCGTACGCGCCACGTCCCCGGGGGGCACACCCCACGACCCGAGCGGCAGCACACCCCGGGCCGGTTCGCACGAAGGGACCTGAACGTGACCGAAGCACCACCGCACTTCCGGGTGGCCATCATCGGGTCGGGATTCGCCGGCATCGGCATGGCAGTCCGACTCAAGCAGGCCGGCCTGGAGGACTTCGTGGTCCTGGAACGCGCCGGCGACGTCGGCGGCACCTGGCGCGACAACGACTACCCGGGCGCCGCCTGCGACGTCCCCTCCCACCTGTACTCGTTCTCGTTCGCGCCCAACCCGCACTGGAGCCGCACCTTCTCCACGCAGCCGGAGATCTGGGAGTACATGAAGCGGGTCGCCGGTGAGCACGGCGTGGACAGGCACGTCCGCTACGACAGCGACGTCACGTCCGCGCGGTGGGAGCCCGACGACAACCGCTGGCGGATCACGACGGAGAGCGGGACGGTCACCGCCCAGTTCCTGGTGAGCGGAGCCGGCCCCCTCGCCGACCCGTCCTACCCCGACATCAAGGGACTGGACACGTTCGAGGGGAAGGTGTTCCACTCCGCGGACTGGGACCACGGGCACGACCTCAGCGGTCGCCGGGTCGCCGTGATCGGCACCGGGGCGTCCGCGATCCAGTTCGTCCCGAGGATCCAGCCGAAGGTCGGCACGCTGTCGCTGTTCCAGCGGACCGCCCCGTGGGTGATGTTCCGGCACGACCGCGACATCACCCGGACGGAGAGCTGGCTGTACCGGAACTTCCCGGTCGCCCAGCAGATCGCCCGCAAGAGCATCTACTGGGGGCGGGAGAGCTACATCCTCGGCTTCGCCAAGAACCCGCGGCTGCTCTCCGTCGTGGAACGGCTGGGCCGGGCCAACATCGCCCGCAGCGTCAAGGACCCCGCGCTGCGGGCCAAGCTCACCCCGGACTTCCGCGCGGGCTGCAAGCGCATCCTGATGTCCAACGACTACTACCCGGCGCTGGCCCGGCCCAACGTCGACGTGGTGACCGACGGGATCGTGGAGGTCCGCCCCCACGCGGTCGTCACCCGGGACGCGTCGGGCCGGGAGACCGAGCACGAGGTCGACACGATCATCCTCGGCACGGGCTTCCACGTCACCGACCCGCCGGTCGCCCGGCGCATCCTCGACGCCGACGGGCACTCCCTCTCCGAGCACTGGGGCACCAGCGTGCAGGCGTTCCGGGGCACCACCGTCGCCGGATTCCCGAACGCCTTCGTCCTCGCCGGGCCGAACACCGGGCTGGGCCACACATCCCAGGTGTTCATGATCGAGGCGCAGATCCGGTACACGATGGAGGCGCTCAAGTACCTCTGCAGGAACGGGCTGGACCGGATGGACGTGCGGCCGGAGGCACAGCGGTCCTACAACGACATGGTGGCCGAGTCCATGGAGGGGACCGTGTGGGTGTCCGGCGGCTGTGACAGCTGGTACCTGAACGAGGAGGGGCGCAACACGACGCTGTGGCCCACCTTCACCTGGAACTTCGCGCTGCGCACCCGCTGGTTCGACCCGCACAACTACGACCTGCGGGTGGACCGCGCGCGCACGCGCGGCGCCCGCCGTTCCACCGTCGCGGCCTGACACCCGAGGTCCGGAGTCTGAGGAGGAGTACCGATGAGCGGGTTCGGTGACGACGAGGAGGAGTACCGGGGCACGGTCACGGTCGTGCTGCCCGGTCCGGACAGCGGGGAGGGCGGCGCCGCCGTCGAGGTGGACGCCCACCTCGCGGGCAACTTCTCACCCCTGACCGGCGACTACCGGTGGCGCGGACGGCTGTCGGCCAGTCCGGAGGTGACCTCGGCCTTCCGGGACGGCACCCGGACCGTCGTGGTCCGCACCCCGGACGGGTTCGAGGGCACCGGCGACCTCGGCGAGCCCAACCTGTGGGGCGGCCACCCGGTCACCGGCGCGGGCTCGCCGCCCTTCGCGGTCCCCCGGATCGACGTCGAGGAGCTCGACGACTGATCCGGCCCCGAACGTCCCCCCGGGCCACGCGCCGACCTGGGGGGACACCCTGTGGCACGCCGTGGCGGGGACGCTCCGCCACGGCGTGCCCGCAGCGCCGCCCCCCGCCCCGGCGCGGCACCCCCGACGCACCCCCAGAGCGAGAGGTAACCCCGATGGCAACCCGACACGTGGGTCAGGCCCGCGAGCTCCAGGTACGCTCCGCCGACGGCACACTGCTGCACGCCGAGGTCCGCGGCCCGGAGGACGGGCCGACGCTGGTCCTCGCCCACTGCTGGGCGACGTCGCTGGCCTCCTGGGGGCCGGTGGTGCGCGAGCTGGACGCGAACCTGCGGGTCGTGCTCTACGACCAGCGCGGCCACGGCCGCTCGCAGACGCCCCTCACCCGGGCGGGGTACGGCACGGAGAAGCTGGCCGACGACCTGTGCGCCGTACTGGAGGCGACCGTCCCCGCGGGGAGCCGGGCCGTGGTCGGCGGGCACAGCATGGGCGGGATGACCGTCATGGCCGCAGCGGACCGCCGCGTGTTCCAGGACAGGGCGGGGGCGGTGCTGCTCACCAACACCGGGTGCACCCAGCTCCCGGAGCGGTCGACGGCCATCCCGCTCCCCGGCGCACTGGGCACGCTGGGCGCGAAGGCGTTCCTCCAGGCTCCGCTGCCCCTGGGACCGGCCGGCGCGGCGAGCGCGCGGGCGCTGAAGTTCCTGGTGATGGGCAGGGAGGCGGAACCGCGCATGGTCAGGCTGTGCGCGCGGCTGGTGCACGCGTGCGGCGGCGTGCCCCGCGGCCGGTGGGGCGAGGTGATGAGCGGGCTGGAGCTGGACGAGACGGCCCGGCGGATCTCGGTGCCGGCCGTCGTGGTGGTGGGGACGCAGGACAAGCTGACCCCTCCGTGGCACGCGCACCACATCGGGGGCCTGCTCCGGAACTGCGAGGAGGTGCGGGAGGTCCCCGGCACCGGGCACATGGGGCCGCTGGAGAACCCGCGGGTCCTGTCCGACCTGCTGGAGAAGCTCGCCGTCGACCACCTGGGAGCGGAACTCGCCGCCTGACGCGGGGAACCGCCCCGGCACACGGACGCCCCGGCCCTCCGGCCGGGGCGTCCGCCGTACGTCACGGGGCGAGCGGGCGCCGGCGGAGCGGGCCGGTCAGAGGTCGCGGGCCAGGGTCGGGACCACGTGCTCCGACACCTCCGAGTGCACCTGGTGCAACCGTGTCTGCACGGCCCTCCGCAGCTTGGTCAGGCACTCGACCAGGGTGATGTCGTCCCCGACCAGGCCGCCCTTGGCCACGGTCGGGGTCCCGTCCAGCGGCCCCCCGCTGAGGTGCCCGTGCACCGCCAGGGGCACGATCTCGCCGCCGACGTCGAAGGCGTGCACGTCCAACTCGTCCAGCAGGCTCGCGACGAGGTCTCCCCCGGTCAGGTAGAGGCCGCTGGGCAGGGCGTGGGCGCCCGTGGTGTCGGCCACGTCGTTGACGACGTCGGCGACCAGGCGGGCGATCCGGGCGGGCAGCTCCGCCCGCGTCTGGCCGGGCAGCGCCCGCACGCGCTCGGCGCTGGTGACCAGCCTCAGCACGCACAGTTCCGGGAACCCCGACGACGTCAGCTGCTCGGTCAGCTCCGCCGCGACCTCGTCCTCGTGGCCGCTCTCGGGGTCGGCGAGGGCCACCGCGTCCAGGTCCACGAAACGCACGGCGCCCGTGCGCGCCACGGTGGCGAGCTGCCGCCGGGTCAGGTCGGTGGTGCTGCCGACCACGCCGAGCAGCGGTCCGCGCGAGCCCGCCTGGCCGCGCAGCCGCAGCGAGTACGCCAGCAGGGCCCCCGTCGGCCCGGGGTCGGCGGACACCCACACGACGCCGTCACGCTGGTGCGCCTCGGCGGCGGCCTCCGCGATGTCGGTGAGGTGCTGCTCGGTGCTCGCGTCGCAGACGACGACGGGCTCGTCGCCCGCGAGGAGCTCCGAGGTCAGCATCGTCTGGGTGATCTGTCTGACCGGGACGTGCCGCACGGGGAGGTCGCACTGGACGGCGAGGATGTCCGCGACGACGCTGGTGTCCATGGGGAACAGCGGGTCCAGCGCGAGCTCGGTGCGTTCCAGCGGCAGTCCGTTGAGCAGCTGCACTCCGTCCTCGGTGATCCGCCCCGCGCTCGGGAAGGCCGGGGTGAACAGGACCCGTACCCGTGTCCCGGAGGGCACCCGTTCGCGGACCGCGTCGTAGACGGCCTGCAGTTCGGCGCCGACGTTGCCCCGCAGCGTGGAGTCGGTGCGCTTGACCACCAACCCCACCGGCCAGACGGCTTCGACCACGTCGGTGACCAGGTCGGCGGCCTGCTCGGCGGGGACGTGACGGCTGTCCAGGTTGGCCACGACCACGTCGTAGTCACCGACGACCTGGCTCACGTGCTCCGGGGTCACCGTGGCCACGCGCATCCCGGTCCGGGCGAACCTGGCCCCGGTGGCGTTCGCACCGGTGAGGTCGTCTGCGACCACGAGGACCTGGGCCACGACACGTCTCCTTCGGTCTTCGGGGCGAAACCCTGGGGCAACCTCCCCCCAACATAGGGCCACGCCGGGGTGCCGCAGGCCCGGACGCGTTCCCCGGGGCTGCCAGAAGGAGGCGGCCCTAGAGGCCGACGACCGTGCGGGTGCGGGCGCTGCGCCGCGCCGCCTCGATGACCTCCAGGCCGTGGATGACCTCGTGCGGGTCCACCGGCAGGGGGTCGCCCTCCCCCACCGCGTCGCGCACGCCCGCGTAGAACTCCGGGTAGGCGCCGCGCACGGACGGCACGCGGCTGGTGTCCCCGTCCACGCCGAGGACGCCCCACCGCTCCTCGGGGACCACGCCCCAGTCGTGGGCGTCGGGGCGTTCCCCCGCCGCCAGCCGGGCCTCCTGCCCGTCCATCCCGTGGCTGGTGAACGCCCCCCGGTCGCCCAGGACCCGGAAGCGCGGCCCGTCCTGGGCGGTGAGCGCCCCCATCCACAGGTGGGAGCGCGTACCCCGGACGTGTTCGAGCGCGAGGAACACGTCGTCGTCGGCGCCCGCCCCCTCACGGAGGGCGTCGACCTCGGCGTAGACGGATCCGACCGGACCGAAGAGGTTGACCGCCTGGTCGATCAGGTGCGGCCCCAGGTCGTAGAGCAGGCCCGCCCCGGCCTCCACCTCGCCGGACTCCCTCCAGGTCGCCTTGGGACGGGGACGCCAGCGCTCGAAACGCGACTCGAACCGGTGCACCCGCCCCAGGGCGCCCTCCTCGATCAGGTTCCACAGCGTGAGGAAGTCGGCGTCCCACCGGCGGTTCTGGTACACGGTGAGCACGCGGTCCAGCTTGTCCGCCAGGTCGGTGAGCTCCCGCGCCTGCCGCGCGGTGAGCGCGAAGGGCTTGTCGACCACGACCGCCAGCCCGGCCTCCAGGGCGGCCCGGGCGAGGGGCGCGTGGGTGTCGTTGGGCGTGGTGACGACGGCGATCTCGTACCGGTCGGCGTCGGCCCACAGGTCGGCGGCGGTGGGGTAGACGGTGACGCCCGGGTAGCGGGCCTCGGCGGCGCTCCGGCGTCCGGGGTCGCCGGTGACGACGGCGGACAGCCTCAACCCGGGGACCGCGTCGATGAGCGGCGCGTGGAACACCTCCCCGCCCTTGCCGTAGCCGATGAGGGCGACGTGCAGCTCGGGCCCGTCGTGTCCTGGGTCGCCGTTCCCCGGCGCCGACCGGTCCAGTCCGTGGGGTGCGTCAGCCATGCACTCCAATCTAGGGCCTCGCCCGCCGAAATCCGGCTCGACCCCTCCGAACTGCATGTTTCGGCATCGTTACGAAAGAATTTGCACAATATGTAGACATTTGCAGAGAAGCGGGCTTGCATCATGTCCAGGTATGCCATGGGTCACACGGACCCCGGCGGCGGTCCGACGCGCCACCGCCTCCCCACACGGACCAAGGGAGAACCCCCATGCCGAGACCAGACCGCAGGCCCCGACGCCCCCTGGCCGTGGCGGCCGCGGCCGGAAGCATCGTCCTCCTCGCCTCCGGCTGCGGATTCCTCAGCGGTGAGGGCGGCGGCGGCACCGTCGACACCTCCGACCTGGACTGCTCCCCCTACGAGCAGTGGGCCGACACCGGCGGCACCGTCGACGTCTACGCCTCCATCCGCGACACGGAGGGCGACCTCCTGGAGGAGTCCTGGGCGGAGTTCGCCGCCTGTACGGGGATCACCGTCCAGTACGAGGGCAGCGGGGAGTTCGAGGCCCAGCTGCCGATCCGCCTCGACGGCGGCAACGCCCCCGACCTGGCCTTCATCCCCCAGCCCGGCCTTCTCGAACGCGCCGCCTCCGACGGCCACGCGGTCCCCGTCGGCGACGGGGTGCGCGAGAACGTCACGGCCGGCTGGAGCGAGGACTGGCAGGGCTACGCCACCGTCGACGGAGACCTCTACGGCTCCCCGCTGGGCGCCAACATGAAGTCGATGGTCTGGTACTCGCCGACGTACTTCGCCGACAACGGCCACGAGATCCCCCAGACGTGGGACGAGATGATCGAGCTCAGCGACACGATCGCCGAGTCCGGCACCAAGCCCTGGTGCGTGGGCTTCGAGTCCGGCGACGCCACCGGCTGGCCCGGCACCGACTGGATCGAGAACGCGCTGCTGCGCACCTCGGGCACCGACGCGTACCACGAGTGGATCGCCCACGACATCCCCTTCGACGCCCCGGAGGTCGAGGCGGCCTTCGACCTGGCCGACGGGATCATCCGCAACGAGGACTACGTCAACGGCACCTTCGGCGGCGTCGACAGCATCGCCGTCACGTCCTTCCAGGAGGCCGGGCTCCCGCTGCTCGACGGCGGCTGCGCCATGTACCTGATGGGCTCGTTCTACGGCGCCCAGTTCGAGGACGACGTCGAGATCGGCGAGGACGCCGACATCTACGGGTTCGTCCTGCCCCCCATGGAGACCGGCACCGACGTGCCCATCATGGGCGGCGGCGAGTTCGTCGTGGCCTTCGACGACCGCCCCGAGGTCGTCGCCATGCACGAGTACCTGTCCTCCGGCGACTTCGCGAACAGCCGGGCCTCCCTCGGCTCGTGGGTCTCCGCCCACCAGGACCTGGACCCCGCCAACCTGGCCGACCCCACGGACCAGTTCACCGCCGAGGTCCTCAACGACCCCGACACCGTCTTCCACTTCGACGCCAGTGACGCGATGCCCTCCTCCGTCGGTACCAACGTGTTCTGGAGCGGCATCATCGACTGGATCACCGGCAGCTCCACCGGAGACGTCCTGGAGACCGTCGAGTCCGCCTGGCCGTAACCCCCTCCCCCCTCCCCGCACGGGGTCCGGCACGGTCCCGCCGGACCCCGTCA
The DNA here is from genome assembly GCF_036327455.1 of Nocardiopsis codii. Lineage (NCBI taxonomy): Bacteria > Bacillati > Actinomycetota > Actinomycetes > Streptosporangiales > Nocardiopsidaceae > Nocardiopsis > Nocardiopsis codii. The sequence goes on from NZ_JAUZMY010000001.1 coordinate 411,059, forward strand.
CACCTCCTGGTACCGACAAGGGGTCTCCATGGAGTACTCGTTCCTGAACGAGCTTCCCAAGATCGTGTGGATGCTCATCGGGATCGCCGCCTTCCTGGCCGTCATCGGACTGCTGCTCGTCCTCGTGGACGTGCCCCGTACCCGGCGCGACCGCTGGCAGGCGTTCCTCTTCCTCGCACCGGCGCTGGTCCTCCTCGTCGGAGGCCTCGTCTACCCGGCACTGCGCACCACCGTCCTGTCCTTCCACGACCGCTCCGGCGAGGAGTTCGTGGGCCTGGCCAACTACGTGTGGATGTTCCAGCGGCCGGAGATCCTCCTGGTCCTGCGCAACACCCTCCTGTGGGTGGTGTTCGCACCCGCCCTGGCCACCGCCATCGGCCTGCTCTACGCGGTCCTCATCGACCGGTCCCGGTTCGAGGCGGTCGCCAAGTCCCTCGTGTTCATGCCGATGGCGATCTCGTTCGTGGGCGCCAGCATCATCTGGCGGTTCGTCTTCGCCTACCGTCCCGCCGACCAGGAGCAGTACGGGCTGTTCAACCAGATCGTCGTGTGGGCGGGCGGCGAGCCCCGGCTGTGGCTGCTCGACCAGCCCCTCAACACCTTCCTGCTGATCCTGGTGCTGATCTGGGTCCAGGCCGGGTTCGCGATGGTCGTGCTGTCCGCGGCCATCAAGGCCATCCCCTCGGAGACGGTCGAGGCCGCGCGCATCGACGGCGCGGGCGCGTGGCAGCTGTTCAGCCGGATCACCCTGCCCTCGGTGTGGCCCACCGTGCTGGTCGTTCTCATCACCATCACCGTCCAGACCCTGAAGGTCTTCGACATCGTCCGCACCATGACCGGCGGCAACTACGGCACCAGCGTGATCGCGAACGAGATGTACAGCCAGGCCTTCCAGCAGGGGCAGACCGGACAGGGGTCCGCCCTCGCGGTGTTCCTCTTCGTCCTGGTCGTCCCGCTGGTGCTGCTGCAGATCCGCCGCACCCGCAAGGCGAGGGAGCTCTCATGACCCCGACGACGAACCCCCCGCGTCCGGGCGGCCCCACGGGCGCCGGCGCGGACGGCGCCGCACGGGGCGGGAGGCCGCCCCGGCCCTCCGGCGGAGCCGCCGCGCGGGTGCGCCGCAAGCTCACCGGCTCCGCGGCGGGCCTGGCCGCGCTCGTGATCGCGGTGCTGTGGACGATGCCCACCGCGGGGCTGCTCATCTCGTCGTTCCGTCCCGCCGAGCAGATCCGCACGACCGGGTGGTGGACGTTCCTCTCCTCCCCCGAGGTGACCCTGGACAACTACCGCGACGTGCTGTTCGGCTCCGCGAACGACGGGCGGCTCGCCAGCCACCTGGTGAACTCGTTCGTCATCACCCTGCCCTCCACGGTGTTCGTGCTGGGCGTGGCCGCGCTCGCGGCGTACGCGCTGGCGTGGATCGACTTCCGCGGCCGGGACTGGCTCTTCCTGGGCATCTTCGCCCTCCAGATCGTCCCGCTGCAGATGTCGCTGGTCCCGATGCTGCGGTTCTTCTCGCAGGGGGTCTCGGTGGGCGGGGTCCAGGTCATGCCCGCGTGGGAGCTGACCGGCGCGATGGCGTTCACCAACGTGTGGGTGGCCCACGCGGTGTTCGGCCTTCCGCTCGGCGTGTTCCTGCTGCACAACTTCATCTCGCAGCTGCCCAAGTCGCTCTTCGAGGCGGCCAGGGTGGACGGGGCCGGACACGGTCGGATCTTCCTGCGGATCGTGCTGCCGCTCATCACCCCGGCGCTGGTCTCGCTGGGGATCTTCCAGTTCCTGTGGGTGTGGAACGACCTGCTGGTGGCCCTGATCTTCACCGGCGGGGACACGGCGACAGCACCGCTGACCGTCCGGCTCGCCGAGTTGGCGGGAACGCGCGGGGAGGCCTGGCACCGGCTCACGGCCGGCGCCTTCGTGTCGATGGTCGTGCCCCTGGCCGTGTTCTTCATGCTCCAGCGCTACTTCGTGCGCGGACTGCTCGCGGGCAGCGTCAAGGGCTGAGGCGTGCCGGGTGAACCGGGCCCTGCCCCCTCGGGGGGCAGGGCCCGCGGTGTTCCGGAGGCCGCGGAGTGCGCTCGCGGGGGACGTCGGCCCGCCGGGGGTTCCCGCTCCCCGGGAGCACGCAGGGTTCTTGGGGGACCGGTGCGGGGCGGCGCCGGGGAGGAGGGGTCAGCCGCCGCGCAGGGCGGCCCGCGCCGTCTCCAGGGTGGTCGTCCGGTAGGCGGCGCCGAACAGGCACACGTGCACCAGCAGCGGGTGCAGCTGGTGCAGGGCGACACGGGAGCGCCACCCGTCGGCGAGCGGGGCCACCTCGTTGTAGGCGTCCCGCACCCGTTCCAGGTAGGGCAGTCCGAACAGCGCGAGCATGGCGAGGTCGGCCTCCCGGTGGCCCCCGTGGGCGGCGGGGTCGATCAGCACCGCGTCCTCGGGGTGCCACAGCACGTTGCCGCTCCACAGGTCGCCGTGGATGCGCGAGGGCGGTTCCGGGGCTCCCGCCAGGTCGGCGACGGAGTCCACGACCTTCTCCACGGTGCGGGCGTCGCCGGGTGTGAGCGCCCCCTGGTCGAGGGCGTCGCGCAGGTAGGGGCGGAGCCGCTGCTCGGCGTAGAAGCGCGGCCAGTCGTGGGAGGGCGTGTTGTCCATGGGGAGGGGCCCGACGTAACCGGGCCAGTCGGCCCCGAAGCGGTCGGCGCCGGTGAGGTGGGTTCCGGCGAGCCGTCGGCCCAGGCGCTCGGCCGCGCCGGCGGTGGGCTCGCGCTGCTCCACCCACGGCAGGACGAGCAGGCGGTCGTCCCAGGCGAGGACCTCGATGGCCGGGGAGCCGAAGGCGCACCCCAGCCATTCGAGGCCGCGCGCCTCGGCGGTGAGCACCCCGCTGGCCGGGGCTCCCCTCACCAGGGACTTGACGAAGAGGCGGGTGCCGTCGGTCAGCTCGGCGAAGGAGATCTCCCAGTCGTGGCTGCTCCCGGCCCGGGCTGCACGCCTGACCTCTCTGCCGAGCAGGACGGACAGGCGTTCGGCCATGGTGCCGTTGACGGGGTCCCGGCGGCGGCCCCCCTGGGGCCCGCCGCCGTCGTCGTCCCCGCCGAAGGCACGCACGATCGGTTCCCCCTCCACCCGCGCTACCTCCGCAGCCGCGTGACGAGTTCGCCTGTGAGGCCCTTGGCCGCGGCTTCCACCATGTTGAGGACGGCGGTGAAACCGTCGTCGCCGCCATAGTAGGGGTCGGGGACCTCCGGGTTGGGTCCGCCACCGGGCGCGAACGACCGGTAGAGCCGCAGCCGCGACTCGTCGAACCCGTGTTCGCCGCCGTACTCGCCGACGAAGCGCCGCACCTCGTCGAGGTTGTCCAGGTCCATGGCCAGGATCAGGTCCCGGGTGGCCAGGTCGGCCGGGTCGAACTGTCGGGCGGTGTGGTTGGTCAGGTACCCGTGCACGCGCAGGGTGGAGGCGGCGCGCGGGTCCATGTCCCCGCCCACGTGCCAGTGGCCCGTGCCGGAGCTGTCGACCTCGACGAGGCCGCCCAGTCCGGCGCGTTCGAGGTCGGCGGTGAGGACCTTCTCGGCCATGGGCGATCTGCAGATGTTGCCCAGGCACACGACACTGACGCGGTAGGGACCAGCGGGATCACGCGGTTCCGGCAAGCTCATACCCCAACCGTAACGAAAAACCGCTGCGGCCACCCGCTCATGCACCAGCGCGTTCGCCCGGAGCGCGGCGTCACCCCTTGGGGAGGCGCACCACGGTGACGAAGAAGTCGTCGATCTGCCGGACGACCTTGATGAACTGGTCGAAGTCCACCGGCTTGGGCACGTAGGCGTTGGCGTGCAGGCGGTAGCTCCGGAGCACGTCCTCCTCCGCCTCGGAGGTGGTCAGCACCACGACGGGGATGTGTGCGAGGTCCGCGTCGTTCTTGACCTCCTCCAGCACCTCCCTGCCGTCCTTGCGGGGGAGGTTGAGGTCCAGCAGGATCAGGTGGGGGCGGGGGACGTCGGCGAACTCCCCCTCACGACGGAGGAACCGGAGCGCCTCGACGCCGTCGGAGACCACGTGCAGGCGGTTGCCCAGCTTGTGTTCCTCGAACGCCTCCTTGGTCATCAGGACGTCGCCCGGATCGTCCTCGACCAGCAGCACCTCGATGGGATGCACCAACATGACCTCGCTCAAACTTCCAGACCCCTGACTCAGGGCCCCGCCCCGTGGTCGGGGGGAACCGTATCGCCACCGGCGGCGGGCGGGTCGGGGGGCGCGTCCCCGGACGTGTCGTCCGGTTCCGTGCTCTCCGCTCCGGGATCACCGTCACCCGTGGACTGTCGTGCGGCCGTCGGCACCGAGCCCTCGGGGGTGGCCTCGGCGTCCTCGGTGCCCTCGTCTCCGATATCGGTCGGAACGCTTCCGACGGTTCCCGTCTCCGGGGCCGCCGTATCGTCCTCGTGTTCGGAATCCGCAGGCAAGGACCAGCATATGCGGGTTCCGGTCTGACCCGAGTCCCCTTCGTCAGAGGTTTCGGCCCCGTCCGGGGACTCGGACCCGCTGTCGAGCCAGATCCTGCCCCCGTGGAACTCCACGATCTTCTTGCACATGGCCAGGCCGATGCCCGTGCCCGTGTACTTCTCCCTCGTATGCAACCGCTGGAAGATCACGAAGATGCGCTCGGCGTACTGCGGTTCGATCCCGATCCCGTTGTCGGCACAGCAGAACACCCACTCGTCCCCCTGCCGCTCCACGCTGATGTGGACCCGGGGGTCCTCCTCGCCGCGGAACTTGACCGCGTTGCCCACCAGGTTGAAGAACACCTGCGTGAGCAGGGTGCGGTCGCCCTGGACGGTCGGCATCGGGTCCCAGGTGACCTCGGCGTCCACTTCCTCCAGGCGGGTGGACAGGCTGCTCAGGGCGTCGTCCAGGGCCGCGTCCAGGTTGACCGAGGTGAAGTTCTTGGTCCGCCCGACCCGGGAGAACGCCAGCAGGTCGTTGATGAGGGTCTGCATGCGCTTGGCGCCCTCGACCGCGAAGTCGATGTAGGAGTCGGCCCGTTCGTCGAGCTGCCCCTGGTAGCGGCGCTGGAGCAGCTGGCAGAAGCTGGCCACCTTGCGCAGCGGTTCCTGGAGGTCGTGGGAGGCGACGTAGGCGAACTGCTCGAGTTCCAGGTTGGAGCGGCGCAGCTCCTCCGTCTGGTGCTCCAGCAGCGTGGACTGCTCCTGGAGCTTGCGCCGCGCGGACGCCACCTCGTCCAGGTCCTGGACGATGCGTTCGCGCATGGAGTCGACGTCGCGGCCCAGCCGGACGATCTCCGGCGGTCCGTGCAGGGAGATCCGGTGCGCGTAGTAGCCCTCCGAGACCTGCCGCATGTGTCCGGCCAGCTCCTCCAGGGGACGCAGCACCCACTGCTGCAGCATGACCCACAGGAACACGGACAGGAACACGACGACCAGCCCCACCAGCACCAGGAGGGCGACGACCTGTTGGGTGGCCAGGGTCAGGCCGTCCCTCGCCTGGTCGATCTCGCTCTGGAGCTGCTGGTTGGTGGCGTCGGCGATCCGGGACAGGTCCAGGAACAGCACGCGCCCGCGCTGGAGGTCCTCGCGTGAGATCTCCTGGCCGCTGCTCACCTGCTCCAGCGCCGGCTCGGCGAACTCGTCGGTCCACAGCCGCCCGGCGGCGAGCAGGTCCTCGACGTTGGACGCGACCTCCGGGTTCTCCTCGGCCAGCTCGGACAGGGCCGCCTGGTTCTCCGCCAGCGTCAGCTGGGAGGCGATGTAGGGCTCCAGGAAGTCGCGGTCCCGCGTGAGGATGTAGCCGCGCAGGGCGTGGTCCTGGCTCAGGTACGACGAGTGCGTCTGGTCGACGGAGCTGACCGCGGGGGTCAGGGAGTCGACCTGGAGGGCGAGGTTGTCGCGGGCGTTGAGGGCCGCCAGGGTGATGACGGACACGGCCACGACCAGGACGACGGCGACGACCGTCAGCAGGCTGGTGACGCGGCGGCGCAGGCTCCACGACTCGTGCGCGGGGCGCGAGCGCTCGCGGTCGGCCCCGTTGACGAAGTGGCCGCCGCCGATCGACGCGGCCCCCGGCAGCACGGGGCCGGGATCCGTCCCGGAGTCCGTCGCGTCGGTGTCCATGGCCGTTCCCTCCCGGGTCGGGCTCACTCCAACTCTCCGTGGGTGATGAGCAGCATCGCCACGTCGTCCTGGAGCGGGCCGCCGTTACTGCGTTCCGCCTCGTCCACCAGGTGCTCCGGCAGGCGGGCCAGGGACACGCCCTGCCCCAGCACACCGGTGACCATCCGGCGCAGGCCCGCGACCTCCAGCCGTTCGGGCGGGCCTCCGTCGTAGGCGTCCACGAGGCCGTCGGTGTAGAAGAGCATGCTCGCCCCGACGGGCAGGACGACCTGGTCGGTGGAGGTCTCGTCCACCGGGAACACGCCCAGCGGCGGCTGAGGCATGACCTGGGTCTCCTCGACCGCCGCGCCCTGGATGACCATGGGCGGCGGGTGGCCGAGGACGCGGAGCCTGACCCGGTCGTCGCCGGTGTCCAGGCTCGCCATGCACAGCGTCGCGTACATCTCCTCCTGGGCGCGTTCGCTGACCAGGATGGCCTCCAGGTTGGGCAGCACCTTGGCCTCGTCGACCCCGCCCATGATGAGGGCGCGCCACGCGATGCGCAGGCTGACCCCCAGGGCTGCCTCGTCGGGGCCGTGCCCGCTGACGTCGCCGATGATGACGTGGGTGGTGCCGTCCTTCTCGACCGCGTCGTAGAAGTCGCCGCCGACCAGGGCGCGCTTGCGTCCGGGCCGGTAGTAGGCGCGGTGGCTGAGCGGCGAGCGCTGGAGCAGGACCTGGGGCAGCAGTCCGCGCTCGAGGCGCATGTTCTCCCGGGCGCGGATGCGCGCCTCGCGGAGCTGACGGGCGCCCTCGTCGGCGCGGCGGCGTTCCAGGGAGTAGCGGAGGCTGCGGCCGAGCAGCGACCCGTCGACCTGCCCCTTGACGAGGTAGTCCTGGGCGCCTGCCGCGACGGCGGCGACGCCCTCGTGCTCGTCGTCGAGTCCGGTGAAGACGACGACGGCCGCGGCGGGCGCCCCCTCCAGGATCTCGCGGAGCAGCTCGAGGCCGTGGGCGTCGGGCAGGTTCAGGTCGAGCAGCACGCAGCCGCGGAAGCCCTTGAGGTGCTCGCGCGCGTCCGCCAGGCTGGACACCCAGGTGATGCGGGTGTTCAGGGCGGTGTCGGCGAGCAGCTCCTCGGCGAGGAAGGCGTCTCCCGCGTCGTCTTCGACAAGCAGGACGTCAAGCGATTCGACGGTGGCCTCCACCCGGTCGTTGAGGACGGCGTCGTCACCCAGGGATGCGCTGCCGTGGGGGGCAGCACCATTGGCGGGAACGGCCTGTGCCGCACCCTCACCGATCACCGTCCGGGGATCGTGCCCTGTTCTCCTGGTATCCACTCATCGCCTCTGGTCTGCCGGTCCGCGGGTGCCCGCCGCGCCTGGTGGCCCGAGAATCTCCTCGGCGCCTCCCTGCGGTCGGAGCACACGCCACCCAAACGATAATCGCCCCGGCGACCTGTTGACCAGCAGGCGTAACGAGACACATCCGACGCCGTCGCCCGAAACCGCCACCGGAGCCACCCTCCGCGGGACGCCGATCCGTTCATCCGGCGCCCGGTGCGACGCTACCCGCACAGACGCCCGGAACGGACATATGCGCATGCAAGAGCACGTGCAGTGCGCCGCGGCGGAACGTGCGGGAACCCCGCAGTGAGAGGAGCGGGGGACGCGGTCGGGGCGTGTCGGGGGCCGCGCGACACGCGGGGGGCGGATTTTTTCATGACAGCATGTCGTATCCGTCTTGACAGCCCCCGCCGCCTAAATGACATGATGTCATAAAGTTTCCGACACGGAAGGCGGACAGCGCAGATGAGCGCAACGACCGAGGCCCCCTCGACGGTCGCCCCCGGCTCGCCCGAGCTGTTCTCCGAGCGCCTCAAGGCCGCGACGTGGAGCGACCACCAGGCCGCCGAGGACCACGGGTTCACCCGGGCCCTCCTCGACGGAACCCTCCCCCTCTCCGGCTACACCGAGATGGTCGCCCAGCACTACTTCGCCTACGCCGCCCTGGAGGACGTCGGCAGGAGACTGGCGGGCGACCCCGTCGCCGGCCGGTTCCACTACCCCGAACTCGAACGGCTCCCCGCCCTGGTCCGCGACCTGGAACACCTGCTCGGCGCCGACTGGCGGGAGCGGATCTCGCCGAGCCGCGCCACCCGCACCTACGCGGCGCGGATCGAGCAGATGGTCGACCACCCCGCGGGGTACGTCGCCCACCACTACACGCGCTACATGGGCGACGTGTCCGGGGGGCAGTTCATCCGCCGCGTCGCCGCCAAGGCCTACGGCCTGTCCGACGAGGCCGGCGTGGCCTTCTACGTCTTCGACGCGCTGGGCAGCCTGCCCAGGTTCCGCACCGGGTACCGCGAGCGGCTCGACTCCCTCGCCCTGGACGAGGCCGCCGCCGCCCGCCTCGTGGCCGAGACCAGGTTGGCCTACCAGCTCAACACCGAGGTGTTCGCCGACCTGGGCCGCACCCACGCCCCGGCCGCCTGAGGGCCGATCCACCGTGACCCCGTGGGGCCGGACCATGCCGGTCCGGCCCCACGGGCGTGCCACCATAGGAGGATGCCCAAGATCACGGCACCGACCATCGCCGCCCACCGTGCCCGCACACGGGAGCGCATCATGGAGGCCGTCGACCACCTGATCCGGAGCCAGGGGATCGACCGCGTCTCCATGACCGACGTGGCCAACTCCGCCGGCATCACGCGCACGGCCCTGTACAACTACTTCCCGGACAAGCCGGCGCTGCTCCTGGCCTTCACCGAACAGGTGAACAGCGAGTTCGTGGAGCGGTACCGTCGCGAGCTCCCCTCGGGCGTGTCCGCGGCGCGGAGGCTGTCGGCGTTCGTCCGCCTCCAGCTGGAGGGCATCATGGCGCACCCGCACCCGCCCGCCGCCGAACTCGGGGCCAGCCTCGGACCCGACGCCTACCAGGCCCTCGCCGACCACGTCGCGCCCATGCACCGGCTACTGACCGAGATCCTGGAGGAGGGGACGTCCGCGGGCGAGTTCGAGCCCCTGCCCGCAGAGCCCGTCGCGCGGCTCACCCTGTCGATGGTGGGCTCCCAGCGCCTCCCGCTCGTGAGCGGCGACATCGACCTGGACGAGACGCACGCCCTGGTCACCCGGTTCGTGCTCCGCGCACTCGGAGTGGAGCCCGAAACCATCGACACCGTCCTCCCGAAACCCCCCCGCACGAACCTCGGAGAGTGACCATAAGGGGACTCCGAGTCATAAGGGCTGGCCCGTAACGGGCACCGCTCCGTCGATCGGACGAGACCGAGTCGCAACGGCGCCGCGACATGGGTGAGAATCGGTGGCCCGCCCCTCCCTCCCGGGCGGCAGACCATCCGACCGAGTGTGAGGCCTCCCCGACGTGTCCCTCATCCTGCTCGCCGTAGGCACCGTCCTGGTGTCGATCGCCCTCTTCAACAAGCTGCCCCGCTACGTCCCCGGACGGCTCCCGGCCCCCGGGGCCGGCCGCGCCGCCCGCCAGGGCGCCCTGGCCACGGCGCACCGCACCGGGGCCGTCCCCCGCGTCCGACTGGAGTCGGCCCGGCTCACCGAGCAGGGGAAGGCGCTGCTCGCCACACTCGGCGGCAGCGCCCTGATCGTGGCCTTCTTCCTCACCCTGTCCGGGCTCTGAGCGCGGCAGGTCCGGTCAGCTCCGGCGGACGCCCGGAAGACCCCTCACCCGGTCGCCCGCCAGGCGCACCAGCAGACCTCCGGCGGCGGTGGCGGCGAGGCCGCCCGTGACGGCCGCCGCCGTCGCCAGCCGTTCCCGGAAGCGCGTGTCACGGTGCGCGGCCAGTTCCGCGATCGCCCGGTCCGTGGTGCCGAAGGCCCCGCCGCAGAGCAGCGCGTCCAGCTCCCGGGGCCGCCAGTTGGCCCGCCACGGGCTCGGCGCCGCCAGACCGCCCGGCACCGACGCCGTGCGCGGCTTCCAGCGGACGGGCTCGACCACGCCCCACGGCCCCGCCTCGGGTGCGGGCTCCGGCACGGTCAGGATCCGCGGCGCGGGGCCGTTGTAGCGCAGCTCGCCCGGGGCGTTGGCGATCATCTCCACCAGGAGCTTGGCGCAGGCCCGGGCGTCGCCCAGCGCCGTGTGCTGCCCTGTCGGCCAGTCGCCGCTGAGCCGGAAGGAGGCCTTGGGCAGCGAGTACTTGTCGAGGTCGATCTGGGAGCGCAGTGCGCGGAGCGTGCACAGCCCGGACTGCCCGGTCGGCAGCCCGGCCGGCACCAGTTCCGAACCGAGGAAGCGCAGCTCGAAGTCGAGGTTGTGGCTGACCACGACCGCCCCGGAGAGCAGTTCCGCCAGACGGGGCGCCACCCGGTCGATGGTGGGGGCGCCGATGGTGTCGCCGTCGCCGATCCCGTGGAACTCCTGTCCGCGCACCTCCGCGCGCGGGTCCACCAGGGTGCTGAACTCCTCGACGAGCTTGCCGTCGCCCCGCACCCGCACGACCGCGATCTCGACGATGCGCGCCCCCGAGCCCGGTTCGAGGCCCGTCGTCTCCATGTCGAGCACGGCGTACTCCAGGTCCGCCGCCCGCATGCCGACCCTGCGCCGGGTCAGCGCGCCCATCCGCAGAGTTCCCATCGTGTGCCCCACTCCTTCGTCGCGCCGTGCCACAGGCCTGTTTCTCCTGGTGCGTACCGGCAACGACCTTACTCCCCGCGTCCGACAGCGGACCCCCAGCACGCGTCACGGAGGCAGATCGTGTCCCGGGACACGGCCGTGCGCCGTCCGGGGCGCCCGTGCGGCCCCCACCTGGCCCCGTACGGTCCCCCGCGCACCGGCCGGGCGACCTGGGCGATCGGAAGAAAGGGCGGCTATGTAACGTTCTTACGCGTGTCCGCCCGCCGGAGGACGCGCCGCGCACACCGAAACCCAACGGCGAGGAGAGCCCGCATGCCGCAGAGCCCGCTGCCCGAGTACGTCCCCCTGGCGGAGGCCGTCCGGTCCGGGATGCGCGAGAGCGTCCACTACGGCGCGGTCGTCGGGCTGTCCGCCTCCGGCACGATCGCCTACGCGCGCGGACCGGTGCACCAGGCCATGTTCCCGCGCTCCTCCTCCAAGCCCTTCCAGGCGCTGGCCTCGCTGCGCGCGGGCGCCCCCCTCACCGGCCCCTCCCTGGCCATCGCGGCGGGCAGCCACGGCGGAGAGGACTTCCACGCGGACGAGGCGAGGAGCATCCTCGCCGCCGCGGGGCTCGCACCCGACGCCCTCCGGTGTCCGCCCGCCGTTCCGGGCGGCGGTGCCGCCCGGACCGCGTTCGTCCGCGCGGGACGCGAACCCGAGCGCCTGCTGATGAACTGCTCGGGCAAGCACTCCGCCATGCTGGCCGCCTGTGTCGCCCGGGGGTGGAGCACGGACGACTACCTCGACCCGGGCCACCCCCTCCAGGTCCTCGTCCGCGAGACCATGGAGGAGGTGTGCGAGGAGAAGGTCGCGCACACCGCCGTGGACGGCTGCGGAGCGCCCCAGCTCGCCGTGACCCTGGCCGGACTGGCCCGGGGCCTGTGGCGGATGCGCACCGCGCCCGGGGGCGGCCACGAGAGGGCGGTCCTCGACGCGATGAGCGCCCACCCCGAGTACGTGTCGGGCCCCGGCCGGGTCGACACCGACCTGATGACCCGCATGCCGGGACTGGTCTCCAAGATCGGCGCCGACGGCGTCCTGGTGGTCAGCGCCGCCACGGGCGAGACCGTGGCGGTCAAGATCAGCGACGGCGACGCCGAGGAGCGGGCGCGTACCCTGGTCGCACTCGACGCGCTGCGGACCCTCGGTGTGGACGTCTCCCCCGTCCAGGACCGGCTGCGCGTGAACGTCCACGGCGGTGGCGCCCCCGTCGGCGAGGTCCGTCCGCTCTGACGTTCCCCTCCCCCGGGAGGGACACCACCGAAAGGCACACCACCGTGCGGGACACCCTGAACGACATCGTCATCGTCGGCGCCGGGATGGCGGGGCTGCACGCGGCCGAGGCGCTGCGCGCACACGGGTTCGACGGGCGGCTGACGCTCCTCGGGGAGGAGGCGCACCGCCCCTACTCGCGTCCGCCCCTGTCCAAGGAGGTGCTGACCGGTGTCGGGTTGGACCCCTCCGGCGGAGCCCCCGGATGGCTGGTCGGCCACCGCTCGCTGCGGCTGCGCGACGACGCGGCCGTCGACGCCCTGGACCTGGACTTCCGCCCCGGCACGCGGGCGGTGGCCCTGGACGCCTCCGCACGCGAGGTGGCCGTGTCCGGCACGGGCGGGGGCTCCGGGACCGTGCGCTACGACGGCCTGGTCATCGCCACGGGGGCGCGTGCCCGGCGGCCCCACACCGACCTGGAGGGCGTCCACGTCCTGCGCACGCTCGACGACGCCGAGGCGGTACGCGCGGCGTTCGAACCGGGGGGCCGCCTGGTGGTGGTCGGCGCGGGCTTCGTCGGCGCGGAGGTGGCCGCAAGCGCCCGCGCCGCGGGCATGGACGTGACCCTGGTGGAGGCGGCGACGACACCGCTCACGCGGGTGGTGGACCCGAGGATCGGCGGGATCCTGACCGAACTGCACCGCGAGAACGGCGTGGACGTGCGCCTCGGCGTCGGCGTGTCCGGGTTCGAGGGCGCGGGCCGGGTGGAGAGGGTGCGGCTGGCCGACGGCAGCGCCGTGGAGGCGTCGCTGGTGGTCGCCGGGATCGGCGTGCACCTGAACACCGAGTGGCTGCGCGGGTCGGGGGTGGCGCTGCTGGACGACGGCGCGGTCGCGTGCGACGAGTACTCGGCGACCTCGGTCCCCGACGTGTACGCGGTCGGGGACCTCGCGAACTGGCCGCATCCGCGCTACGGCGGCCGGATCCGGCTGGAGCACTGGACCAACGCGGGTGAGCAGGGGGAGGCCGCGGCCCGCAACCTGCTGGCCGGGGAGGGGCGGACGCCCTTCACCCCGGTGCCCTACTTCTGGTCGGACCAATACAAGATGAAGGTCCAGCTGTTGGGACAGGGTGCTCCGGCCGATCAGGTCGCCTTCGTGCACGGTGCGCCGGAGGACCGGAAGTTCGTGGCCTTCCTCGGCCGGGGCGGGATGCTCACCGGGGTGCTGGGACTGCGCTCCACCCCCCGCACGATGCGCTACCGGGGGCTGTTGGAGAAGCCGACGACGTGGGACGAGGCGCTGGCGGCGGCGGGGGCGGCCCCCGTGCGGTGACGGTCCGCCCGGGGCGCGGGCTCCCGGTCCGGCGGACGCGGCGCGGGCCCCTCCGTCAGCGGGTGTCGCGGACCCCGAACGCCTGCGAGGCCCCGCCCGTGCGCAGGGCGCCGCTCCCGCACCGGTCGGGGTCGACCTCGACCCGCCGCCCGTTCGCCCCTCGCGCGGACGGCGGTGCGGGATCGCCCCCAGGGCCCGCCCGCGGCATCGGACGGGTCCGTCACCGCCGCGCACGCAGATATTTCGACCATCAGGTCCGAAAAGGCACTCCAGGGCATGATCCGGGCTTTTGGTGAACCGGGGGAGGCTGCGGACTGTCCTACTGCACGACAGCACGGGCCGTCCGCGCTGTCGTGGAGAGGGGTGGCATGTCGAGCGAGCGCACAGCCGGCGGGGACGCGGAGGCCTCCGGCGGTCACCCGGCGCCCGGAACGGCGACCGGGGCCGAGCTGGAGCCCGAGTTCCGGCGGGAGGCCGCCGGGACGCGCGCCCAGGACCCTCCGGGCGAGCACGCACCCCGCCCCGATCCGGCGTACCCGCGCGAACCGTATCCGCGGACGGGTCCGCGCAGTCCCCACGGCCGGACCTACGCGGAGCTGTACCAGCAGCAGGACTTCTGGTCGTCGAGACCGCGCGCCCCCCTGCCGACGGCGCCCGTGTGGCTGCCCGTCGCGCTGCTGGGGGTGGGGGTGCTGGCGGCACTGCTGGCGACGTTCGACCGCCCCGGGCTCGGGTTGGTGATCACGGGTACGGCCGCGGGGCTGACCGCCCTGGCCGCCCTGGTGGTGCGCCCCGCCGCTCCCGGGAACGGCGGAGCGGAAACCGACGGGGGCGGGCCGGGCCCGGGGGTGCTCCCCGCGGAGGACGCCCCCGAACGGGTGGCCGGGCTGCGGTCGGCGGCGGGCGTCTCCGGTCCCGACGACCCGACGCGGGAGCCGGCGGCCGGTCCCCCGGACACGGAAGACACGCACACGAAGCACGCCGACACGGAGGACGCGGCGGAGGCCACCGGGGCGGAGCACGCGGGAACGGGCTCCCGGGACGCCGACGCACGGGGCCCCGAACCCGCACAGGACTCCGGAACGGACGCCCCGGGGGACGGGGAGACCGGGCGGACGGACGCCGAGGCCCCGGACACGGCACCGGACACGGACACGGACACGGGTGAGAGTGCGACGGACGCGGCCGACGCGACACCGGACGCCCCGGGCCCGGAGGACGCGCGAACCCCGGACGTCCCGGCCCCGGACACGGACGGCGCCCCGGCCCCGGACGCCGCACAGCCCTCCGCCCCGACGCGCACCGGGGCGGAGGGCTCCCCCGCCGCCGTCGCGGACACCCACGGGCTCCGGACCGGCCGCCACGCCGCCGCCTGGTCGGCGGTCTACGGCGTGATCGCCGCTGCCCTGCTCCTCACCGCGGCCCTCCGCGACGCGGGCTGGGTGCTGTTCTGGACGCTCACCTCGTCCTTCCTCTTCGCTTCGCTGGCGTTCGCCACCCGCAACCCCTCCACGGGCGCGGGCGCGGCCGGCGTCGCCGCCGGGGCGCTCAGCCTGTTCCGCAACCTGCCCTCCACACCGCGGTTCCTGACGGAGCCCCTGCGGAGCGGGCGGGGGCGCCGCCTGGCCGGCCCCGTCCTGCTCACCACGGTCGTCACCGGCGGGCTCCTGTTCGTCTTCGGCCTGCTCTTCTCGTTCGCCGACGCGGTCTTCGCGAGCTACGTGGCCCGGATGTTCGAGGGCGCGTTCTCCGGGTCGACGTTCTTCGACGGGTTCGGCCGACTGTTCGCCGTGCTGGTGACCGTCCTGTTCACCGGGTCGGCGGTCCTGGCCGCGAGACGCCGCCGGGCGCCGCGGCCCGCTCCGGTCGACCGGCCCGGCTCCGTGCCCGCTCCCCCGGCCACGCCCCTGCCCGTGTGGGTGTGGACCATCCCGCTCGGCGCCCTGGTCGTCCTGTTCACCGCGTTCCTCGGGGTGCAGGCCGTCGCCATGTTCGGCGGTGACGACCACGTCCAGCGGGTCGCGGGGGTCACCTACGCCGAGTACGCGCGCCAGGGCTTCTTCCAGCTGGTGGTCGTCAGCCTGCTGGTGCTGTGCGTCATCGCGGTCGCCGTGCACGTCCTGCCGTCCCGGCCCGCGGCCACCCGCACCCTGCGCAACGCCCTGCTCGGGCTCCTGTGCGTGCTCACCCTGGTCATCCTCGCCTCGGCCATGATGCGGCTCCAGCTCTACATCGACACCTACGGCCTGACCCGGCTGCGGATCAGCGCGGAGGCGTGGATCGTGTGGAGCGCCGGGGTGTTCGGACTGGTCGTCGCCGCCGGGGTGCTCGACACCCTGGGACGCCCGGCCGCCTGGCTGCCCCGCGCCACCGCGGCCCTGGCCGGTGTCGCCCTGGTCGCGTTCGCCTACGGGAACCCCGACCTGCGCATCGCCGAGAGCCACCACGGCCTGGACCTGGCCCAGGTCGACACCTGGTACCTGAGGTACCTGTCCGCCGACGCCCTGCCCGCCCTGCTGGAGCTGGAGGGCGAGGACCGCGCGTGCGCACTGGCCGTGCTCTCGTACCGCGTGGACGACCCCGACAGCCAGGGGCTCGCGTCCTGGAACCTGTCCCGGCACAGCCTCGCGCGGACCGCGGAGGCCGGTCTGCTCGACGTCACCGGCCAGCAGGGGGGCACGGGCTGCTGGGATCGGTACGCGTCCGACCACTGACAGCCTCCCCGGGGCCGGGCCGCACACGGCCGGGCCCCGGGTACCGCTCCGCGAGGGACCGGCGCCGGGGCGCCCGAGCGGGGCGCCCCGGGGCCGGCCTCACTCCCCCGCGAAGCGGTCGGTCGCCTCGATCAGTCGGTCGAGGATGCCCGGCTCGCTGAACGCGTGACCGGCGTCGTCCACGATGTGGAACTCCGCTTCGGGCCACGCCTTGTGCAGGTCGTAGGCGGTGCGCACCGGCGTGCACACGTCGTAGCGGCCCTGCACGATCACGCCGGGGATGTGCCGGATCGCCTCCGCCCCGTCCACGAGCTGGTTCGGCGCGAGGAACCCCTTGTTGACGAAGTAGTGGTTCTCGATCCGGGCGAACGCCAGCGCGTAGTCCTCGTCCGCGTGGTGCTCCCGCAGGGACGCGTCGGGCAGCAGGGTGACCGTGGACCCCTCCCACACGCTCCACGCACGGGCGGCCTCCAGGCGCACCTCCCTGTCGGGTGACTCCAGGCGTCGCGCGTAGGCGGCGACGAGGTCGTCGCGCTCCTCCTCGGGGATGGGCGCCAGGTAGGAGTCCCACAGGTCGGGGAAGAGGTTCGAGGCGCCCTCCTGGTAGAACCAGCGCAGCTCCTCGTCCCGCAGCGTGAAGATGCCGCGGACGACCAGCTCGCTGACGCGGTCCGGGTGCTTCTGCGCGTAGGCCAGCGCCAGGCAGCTGCCCCAGGACCCGCCGAAGACCTGCCAGCTCTCCGCGCCGATCATCTCGCGCAGCCGCTCCATGTCCTCCACCAGCGACCACGTGGTGTTCGTGGACAGGTCGACGTCCATCTGCCCGGCGTGCGGGGTGGAGCGTCCGCAGTTGCGCTGGTCGAACAGCAGGATCCGGTAGCGTGCCGGGTCGAAGAGCCGCCGGTGGTCGGGGACGCAGCCGCCGCCGGGCCCGCCGTGCAGGAACACCACGGGCTTGCCCGCGGGATTGCCGCACAGCTCCCAGTAGACGCGGTGTCCGTCGCCGACGTCGAGCATGCCCGAGTCGTACGGCTCGATGGGCGGGTACAGAGTGCGCAAGGCGTGAGCCCTTTCCTGGATGTGGCCTCCCCCGCCGGGAGTCCCCGGCGGGTGCGAAGGCGGTGTGCGTGGGGCGTGCGGTGCGGTGACCCGCGCCCCGGAGGTTCACGGAGGGTCTGCGGCGGCGCCCCGGGGCGTTCGCGACGGGCCGTCCGGGGGTGCGGGGAGCCGGCCGCGACGCCGGTGGGGAACGGGCGTCGGACACGGACGGGGAGTCCCCGCCCCCGTCGCCGCGGACCCCGGGGGCGCGAGGACACGGTCAGAGCCGGTCGAGGAGCTGCGCCTTCTTCGCGCTGAACTCCTCGTCGGTGAGCAGCCCCTCGGAGTGCAGGCGCCCGAGTTCGCGGATCGTGGCGATGATCGCCTCGCTGCCGTCGTCCGGCGGAGCGCCCCCGCCCAGGGCCGCGGGCCCCGCCCCCTGCGGGGCCGCGAACGGGATGTGGGCGTTGAGGGTGGCGGCCATCAGCAGGGTCTCCTCGCTGCCCTTCGACCCGTGCGAGGCCAGCGAGAAGAAGTCGTGGTCGATCTTGGACGCCTCCGGGACGGTGACACCGCGCAGCACGATCCGCAGGTAGCCCTCGGTGACGTCCACCGGGGGGTGCCACTCGGCGGCCTGGATCTCGGAGAGCTGGAAGGTGCGCGACTTCTCCTTGTCCTTGGCCGTGCTCGCCAGCCAGCCGTCCCACTGGAGCCGGACCCGGGCGCCGTCGAAGGACGCCGACCCCTCCGCGGTGCGGACCTGGAGCGGAGGCTTGCCGACCAGGCCCCGGGCGACCTCCCGGTGGTCGATCTCGTCGGTGAGGGTCCCCCTGGCGTAGCGGACGGAGGAGGCGATCTGGTCGGAGTGGTACTCGGCGACCAGCTCGTTGTCGTGGGGGCCGGTGAGCAGCAGGGGGGTGAGGGCGTCACTGCCGGGCGCCCCCAGGGTCGCGTAGGGGTCGGAACCGTCCGCGAGCCGGAGGCGGAGCCGCCACCCGTGCTTGCGGTCGCCCTGGTCGAACTCGACCTCGCGGACGGCCGCCATCGGGACGGTGCAGCTTCCGAGGGACTTGAACAGGGTGGGCACCTTGCGGCCGGAGTCGAAACGGATGCGGACCGTCTCGTCGTCGATCCGCCAGGTCCCGTGGTGTCCGCGCAGTTCCTCCATGTCCACACATCCTAGAGCCAGCCGGGGCCGCCGCAGGGGAGGCGTCGGGGGCTCCCATCCCGGGTAGGACCAGCGGGGCACGCCCGTTCCTCCGCCCTCTCCGGGCGGAGTCCGTGGACAGTGCGGTCGGCGCCCTGTCCTCTGAACCGGAGGTCGCCAGACATGTCGAAAGAGATGGCCGCCGCGGGTGCGGCGGAGTTCCGCGCCGCACGTGACCTGCTCCTGTCGCACCGCTTGGACCAGCAGGCCGCCCACCGCGATTTCACGTGGCCGAAACCGGACATCTTCAACTGGGCGCTGGACTACTTCGACGAGGTCGCCGAGCGGCGCCCGGACCGGACCGCCCTGTGGATCGTGGAGGACGACGGGAGCGAGGCCAAGTACACCTACCGCCACCTGTCGGAGCGCTCCAACCAGGTCGCGAACTGGCTGCTCGGCCAGGGCGTGCGCGCCGGCGACCGGATCATGGTGATGCTCGGCAACCAGGTGGAGCTGTGGGAGACCACCCTGGCGGCCGTCAAGCTCGGCGCGGTCATCACCCCGACCGCCACCGCCCTGTCCGAGGGCGACCTGGTGGACCGGCTGGAACAGGGCGAGATCGCGCACGTGGTGTGCTCGGTCGCCGAGACCGCGAAGTTCGAGGCGCTCCGGGGCCACTGGACGCGGATCTGCGTGGGGTACATGGACGGGTGGCTGAGCTACCCCGACTCCGAGCACGCCGGGCTGGAGTTCCACCCTCCGCACCGGGCCGGTCCCGACGACCCGCTCCTGCTGTACTTCACCTCCGGGACGACGTCGCGCCCCAAACTGGTCACCCACACGCAGCGGTCCTACCCGGTGGGCCACCTGTCCACCATGTACTGGCTGGGGGTCCGCCCCGGCGACATCCACCTCAACGTGTCCGCGCCGGGGTGGGGCAAGCACGCCTACAGCAGCGTGTTCGGGCCGTGGAACGCCGAGGCGACGGTACTGGTCGTCAACCAGGAGCGGTTCGACCCCGGGAGGCTGCTGGACGAGGTTGTGCGCTGCGGCGTGGACACCCTGTGCGCGCCGCCGACGGTGTGGCGGATGCTCGTCCAGGCCGACCTGTCCGCGTGGAAGGTGGACCTGAGCGAGGTCCTGGCCGCCGGGGAGCCGCTCAACCCCGAGGTGGTCGACCGGGTGCGGGACGCGTGGGGTCTGACCGTCCGCGACGGGTTCGGCCAGACCGAGACGACGCTGATCATCGGCAACGGGCCTGGCCAGGAGGTCGTCCCCGGGTCCATGGGACGCCCCATGCCCGGCTTCGACATCGTGCTGGCCGACCCGGACACGGACGAGCTGTCCGACACCGGGCAGATCTGTGTGGACATGACCCAGGGTCCCGTGGGGGTGATGAAGGGGTACGCCGACAGCCCCGACCGCACCCGCGAGCTGACCCGTCGGGGGCGCTATCGCACCGGCGACATCGCGAGCCGGGATTCGACCGGTCACATTACCTATATCGGTCGGATCGACGATGTTTTCAAGGCCTCGGATTACCGCATCTCACCCTTTGAACTCGAAAGCGTCCTGATCGAGCACGAATACGTGGCCGAGGCGGCGGTGGTCCCCTCTCCCGACCCGCTGCGCCTGTCGGTCGCCAAGGCCTACGTGACCCTGGCCGAGGGGGTGCCGCCCGACGCGGACACCGCGCGGGCCATCCTGGCCCACGCCCGTGCGCGGCTGTCGCCGTACAAGAGGGTCCGCCGCCTGGAGTTCGCCGAGCTGCCCAAGACCGTGTCCGGTAAGATCCGACGTGTACAGCTGCGCACGGCGGAGTCCGAGCGCGGTGCGGTCACCGACGGTACGCGCAACCCGCGCGAGTTCTGGGAGGAGGACCTCCCGGGCCTGAAGGGCTGACCCGGCGGGGCCCGGGGGACGGTTCCGACCTCCTCCGCCCGCCATTGCGGCGGATTTCCACGGAAATGGCGTCTCACATAACGAGACGCCTATTTCCCTCCTCGGCCGGTGTGGTGTTTCCCATCCCGTGCCCCGCGTCGGCCCTCCGGCATGACGCCGCCCCGCACACACGGCCGCGCTAGTGTTTTCGTGGCGACAGCGTGACAGCCAGTGCGACACAAGGACAGACGGGACCAAGGGGAACTACACGATGCCGAGCACGAACGACACACGGGTGGCAAGCTACAAGCCGCTCATCGCCCCCCAGGACCTGCTCGCCGAACTCCCGCTGGGCCCGGAGCGCAGCGCCCTGGTGGAGGACTCGCGCGCCGAGGTCAAGCGGGTGCTGGACGGCGACGACGACCGGCTCCTGGTCGTCGTGGGGCCCTGCTCGGTGCACGACCCCGAGTCCGCCATGGACTACGCCCGGCGGCTGGCCGAGCTGGTGCCGTCCCTGCGTGACGAACTGTGCGTGGTGATGCGCGTGTACTTCGAGAAGCCGCGCACCACCGTCGGCTGGAAGGGCCTCATCAACGACCCCCACCTGGACGACACCTACGACGTCCACCACGGTCTGCGCCTGGCCCGCAAGCTGCTCCTCGACATCAACTCCCTCGGCCTGCCCGCCGGAACCGAGTTCCTCGACCCGATCACCCCGCAGTACATCGCCGACGTGGTCTCCTGGGGCGCCATCGGCGCCCGCACGACGGAGAGCCAGGTGCACCGCCAGCTCAGCAGCGGCCTGAGCACCCCGGTCGGCTTCAAGAACGGCACCGACGGTGACGTGCAGGTCGCGGTGGACGCGGTCGGCGCCGCCTCCGCCTCGCACACCTTCTTCGGCGTCGACCCGGCCGGGGCCGGCTCGGTCGTCGTCACCGAGGGCAACCAGGACTGCCACGTGATCCTGCGCGGCGGTCGCAGCGGCCCCAACTTCGACGCGGAGCCGGTCGGCGCCGCGCTCGACGTCATCGAGAAGGCGGGCCTGCCCCGCCGCCTCATGATCGACGCCAGCCACGCGAACAGCGGCAAGGACCACAAGCGCCAGCCCGGCGTGGCCGCGGCGATCGCGGCCCAGGTCGCCGAGGGCCAGAGGGGCATCATCGGCGTCATGCTGGAGAGCTACATCGTCGAGGGCGCCCAGAAGCTCGGTGACCCGGCGGACCTGACCTACGGCCAGTCGATCACCGACAAGTGCATGGGGTGGGAGATCACCGGCGAGGTGCTGGAGCAGCTCGCCGAGGCCGTGCGCCGGCGCCGCAAGAACGCCGCCTGACACACCCCTGCTCCCGCCGACCCCGGCGGTTTCCGGGGACGGCGGGAGCAGGGCCGGTCCGATCGGGCCGTGAGCGGTTCGCGCGAGCGCCCGGCCGGGGCTTCCCGGCCGGGCGCTGTGCGTGGGGCGTGGAGGTCCCGGGCGGCGCCGTCGGGGAAGCGGTGCCGCGGCGGGCCTGCGGGGGTCCCGTGCGAGACGCACCGCCGGGGACCGGTCGGCCCTCAGGCGGTCCGGATGTCCTTCACGACCTCGCCGCCCTGCACCACCAGCACCACGCGGCCCGGGTCTCCGAGCAGCGCGACGTCGACCAGCGGGTCGCCGTCGCACACGACCAGGTCGGCGAGCTTGCCCGCCTCCACGGTTCCGACCCGGTCCGCCGTGCCGAGCAGCTCGGCGGCGTTGCGCGTGCCCGCCACGATCGCGTCCATGGGGCTCATCCCCACCGACACCAGGTGGCGCAGCTCGTTCAGGTTGCGCCCGTGCTCGGAGATGCCCGCGTCGGTGCCCATGGCGACCCGGACGCCCCGCCGCACGGCCTCGGTGATCCGCTCGAAGGTGCGGTCGGCGAGGGCGCGCTTGGTCTCGACGGCCTTCGGCGTCATCAGGTGGACGCGGTCCTCGAAGTCGAAGGTGGCCAGCGTCGGCACCAGGAAGGTCCCCCGCTCCAGCATCAGGTCGATGCCCTCGTCGTCCACCAGGTAGCCGTGCTCGATGCTGGCCGCTCCGCCCAGGACCGCGTTGCGGATGCCCGCCGCTCCCTGCGCGTGGGCGGCGACGGGCCGGCCGCCGTGGCGGGAGGCCTCCTCCACGATGACGGCGATCTCCTCCGACGTCAGCCCCTCGTCGTCGGGGGTGTCCGACGGACTCGACACCCCGCCCGTCGCGCACACCTTGATGACGTCGGCCCCGTCGCGCATGAGGCGCCGCGCGGCCACCCGCGCCTCCTGCGGGGAGTCGACGATCTCGGTCACCGACAGCCCGTGCGCGTGGGGGTCGTGGCCGGAGGGGAGCGTGAAGTCGGCGTGGCCGCCCGTGTGGCTCATCAGCCGCAGCGCGACCCGCATGCGGGGGCCGGGCACGAGGCCGCTCGCCTGCGCGGTGCGGAACCCGGCGTCGGCGCCGCCGAGGTCGCGGACTCCGGTCACGCCCGCCGCCAGGGTGACCCGCATGCGCTCGGCGGTCTCCAGGGCGTGCAGGCTCAGCGGGATGTCCGCGTGGTTGGCGGCCAGCGCCCGGCCGTCGGCGACACCGAGGTGGACGTGGGTGTCGATGAACCCGGGCAGGAGGGTGCGCCCGCCCAGGGACACGGTCCGCGTCGCCCCGTCGGTCTCCGGCGCGCCCGCCGCGGGCCCGGCGTAGGCGACCGTGCCGTCCTCGACCAGCACGGCGGCGTCGGCGACCGGGGGCGCCCCGGTCCCGTCGATCAGGGTCAGGTCTCGGTACAGGGTCCTGGTGCCGGTCATGACGACTCCTCACGTCGGTGGTGCGGTGGTGCGGGGTGCGGTGGTGTGCGGTGGCGCCCGCCCCGCGCCGCTGCGGGAACGGGCGGGGGCCGGGACCCGCGGACGCGGGCCCCGGCCGTGCGGTCGGGTCAGAGGCGCGCGTTCATCCCGGGGCCGATGGGGATGCCGCCGAAGTAGAAGACCGCCAGCACCCCGATCCACAGGACGGTGAACACGATCGTGAAGGGCAGGCACCGGGCGATCACGGTGCCGATGCCCGCCTTGGGCTCGTAGGCGCGCAGGAACCCCAGCATGATCACCAGGTACGGGCTGAGCGGGGACAGGACGTTCGAGGTCGAGTCGCCGATGCGGAACGCGGCCTGGACGAACCCGGGCTCGTAGCCGAGCAGCGCGAACATCGGCACGAAGACCGCCGCGAGCAGAGCCCACATGGCCGAGCCGGAGATGATGAACAGGTTCACCAGGAACGCCAGGAGGATGAAGCACAGGATCGCGCCGAAGCCCGTGAACCCGGTGGCCTCCAGGCCCTCGGCCCCCTGGATGGCGATCCAGCTGGACAGGTTGGTCCAGTTGAACAGCGCCAGGAACTGGGCCATCACGAACGCCAGCACGATGAACGGCGACATCTCCTTGACCGTCTGGCCCATCACCAGCGCCAGGTCGGACCCCTTGCGGATGCTCCCGGTCACGACACCGTAGGTGACGCCGGGGAGGAGCAGCACCATGAGGACGATGAAGACCACCGAGCTGAGCAGCGGGGACTCCGGCAGGAAGGCGCCGTCCGCGTTGCGCATCGGTGCGCCCGGGGGCAGGCACAGGACGAGGACCCCGGCGACGGTCAGCAGCAGGGCCGCCCCGGCCCAGCGCAGGCCGCGCCGCTCGACGTCGGTGAGGTTCGGGTCCATGGCCTTGGCCTCGGCCTCCTCGGTGCCCACCTCGACCCGGACCTTGTCGCGGGTGATCCCCCGGCGGACCAGGGACGGCTCCAGGACGCGGTCGATCATGAGACCGGCGGCGAAGCTGAGGATGAGCGCGATGGTGAGGGTGATGAAGTAGTTGGACACCGGGCTGACGTGGGTGCCCAGCCCGACCGGTCCGGCGGCGGCGTTGGTGATGCCGGACAGCAGCGCGTCGGTGCTGGTGATGAACGGGCTGCAGCTGAACGCGGCCGTGGCCGCGGCGTAGGCGCCGAGAAGGCCCGCGACCGGGTGCCGGCCGGCGGCCTTGAACACCATGGCGGCCAGCGGCGGGATGACCACCATGGCCGCGTCGCTCATGATGCTGCCGGAGACCGCGACGAACGAGGCGACGTAGGGCAGCAGCCAGCGCGGGGCTCCGCCGAAGGCACGGCGCACCAGTGCGGTGAGGAGCCCGGTCCGCTCGGCCACGCCCACGCCGAGCAGGACCGTGAGGACGACGCCGAGCGGCGGGAACGACACGAAGTTGGTGACCAGCGACGTGGTCAGCCAGGTGACGCCCTCGGCCGAGAAGAAGCTCCTCACGGGCTGCGCGCCGTCCTCGCTCCCGGGCACCTCGACCGTGGCCCCGCCGAGGGACATGATCGTTGACAGGACCGCGACGACCGCGAAGAGGATCAGGAACAGGACGAACGGGTCGGGGATCTTGTTGCCGACGCGCTCGATGCCGTCGAGCGTGCGGGCGAGGAGGTGGGGGCGCTCCTGCGCGGTCCCACCGCCGGTCGCGCCCTTCTTGGGGCTCTGCGTGGTCATGGTTACCTCACCGGGGGTCGGGGGCGGGGGCGGTCAGGCCGTGGTCGGCTCCGGTCGGGTGGCGGTGGTGTCCTTGTGGACGGCGCCGTCCTTGACGACCACCGTGATGTTGTCCGGGTCGCCCGGCAGCGTGATGTCGCGGAGGGGGTCGCCGGCGCAGACGACGATGTCGGCGCGCTTGCCGACCTGGAGGGTGCCGACCTGGTCGGCGACCCCCAGGAGTTCGGCGGCCTCGCGGGTCCCGGCGAGGAGTGCGCCCATGGGCGTCATGCCGTGCTCGACGAGCAGGGCCAGCTCCCGGAGGTTGCGGCCGTGCGGGAAGATGCCGGAGTCGGTGCCCAGGGCGACGCGCACCCCGGCGGCGACGGCGGCGGAGATGTTCTCGCCGAGGTGCTCCTGGAGCCTGAGCTTCTTCTCCACCGCGTAGCCGGCCGACTTCGCGGGGTCGGGCGGGGTGGTGGCGGTGGCCAGGGTCGGGACGAGGAAGGCCCCGGTGCGGAGCATCATCTCGATGCCCTCGGCGTCGATCTCGTAGCCGTGCTCGACGCTGGTGACCCCGGCGGTGAGCGCGTTGCGGATGCTGCGGGCGCTCTGGGCGTGGGCGGCGACCGGGATGCCGTGCGCGGCGGCCTCGCGGACGACGACCGTCATCTCCTCGATGTTGAGCCCGTCGTGCCAGGGGGTGTCCTGGGGGCTCCACACGCCGCCGCTGGCCATGACCTTGATGACCCCCGCGCCCTTGCGCATGACCTCGCGGGTACCGCGCAGGACCTCCGCCACGCCGTCGGTGTTGATGGACACCGCTCCGCCGGGGCCCAGCGCGGTGCCGAAGTCGAAGCCGCAGCAGGTGCGGAAGTCCCCGTGGCCGCCGGTGGGGCCGAGGGCGCGGTAGGCGGTGGTGATGCGGGGCCCCGGGACGATGCCCTCCTCCACGGCGCGGACCACCGCGAGGTCGAGCCCCGCGAGGTCCCGGACGCTGGTCACGCCGGCGTCGAGGGTGGCGCGCAGCCGGGGGATGGCCGTGTAGTAGCCGTAGTGGGGCGGCTGGTGCAGGAGCGCGGCGGGGTTCAGGCCGTCGCCCTCCATGGTCATGTGTACGTGGGCGTCGACGAACCCGGGGAGGACGGTGCCGCCGCGGGCGTCGATCTCGCGGTGCGGGGCGGTGATCCCGGGGGCCTGGGCGGCGGGCCCCATCCAGTCGATGCGGCCGTCGCGGGCCACGACCACCCAGTCCTCGCGCGGTCCCGCGCCGGTCGCGTCCACGACCACCCCGTTGCGAACGACGACAGTGGTCTCCTCCGAAGGCATCGGCTCCACCTTCACCCTTCTCCTCGCCAAAGCACCGGACTTCCTTTTCCATAATGTGAAAGAAATAGCCCGACCTTGGTTAACGTCATGGAAACATGCAGCTCAGAGCCGTCTGTCGGCTGTGCGAAAACCTACGCTCGGCCTCCCCTAAGATGCGCAGATCGCCGGAAAAGAGTTTTTCGAGGACGCTGATGCCGGAATCCACCACCCCCAACGAGTTCGACCTCTCACTCGTCAACGCCCTCCAGATGGCCCCCCGCGCCACCTGGGCCGAGCTGTCGCCGATCCTGGAGGTGGACCCGACCACGCTCGCGCGCAGGTGGAAGCGGTTGGAGGAGGAGGGGCTCGCACGGATCGCCGTCTTCCCCCGGCAGCGCGTCATGGCACGGCGCAACCTCTCCTACGTGGAGCTCAGCTGCCGCAACGGCACCGTCGAACGGGTCGCCGCCGCACTGGCGGAGGACCGGGACACCCTCAGCATCCAGTTCGTGGCGGGGTCGCACCAGCTGATGCTCACCGTGATCCCCGGCGCCGGACTGGCCGACTACCTGCTCAACTGGGTCGGCGGCTTCCCCGACGTGGTCTCCTACCGCGTGCACGTGGTGACGGAGGTCCCCCGTGAGGCCTACCTGTGGCAGGTCCGCGCCCTGTCACCCCGGCAGCGGAGCCGGCTGCGATCCCTCGCCCCCGCGGTGAGCCCCCGACCGGACGAGGACCGCGTCACCCCGCTCGACCAGCGGATCATCGACCTGCTGTGCGACAACGCGCGACTCGGCTACCAGCAGATCGCCGAACACCTCGACATCGCGCCGACGACCGCCGCCCGCCGCGTCAACCGGCTCCTGCGCCAGTCCCTCGTCGGGCTGCGCTGCGACATCTCCCGCGCCCGCATGGGCTGGCACGCGGCCGCCACCCTCTGGGGGACCGTGGACCCCCGGGTCCTGGAGGGGGCCAGGGACCTGGGCGAGCGCATTCCCGAGGTGCGCCTGTGCACCACCATCGCCGGGCCGGAGAACACCCTGTTCATCCTGTGGCTGCGCAACGCCCCCGACCTGACCCGGGTGGAGCGGCAGCTCCTGGAGGAGCTTCCCGGCCTGCGCATCGCGGACCGGCGGATGACACTGCGCACCTTCAAGTTCATGGGCGGGGTGATGGACGGCGACCAGCGCTTCACCAGGTCGGTCCCCGTGCAGCTGGTGCCGGCCGGGGCGCCGTGACGCCGGGGCGCCCGGTCGGCATGGGGCGGACCGGCCGGGGTCAGTCCCCCGCGGCCTCCCCGGGAAGCGCGCCGAGCTCCACCAGCAGCTCGCGGGCCAGGGGCTCGCGCAGCTCGGCGTTCGCGTCCTCGTCCATCTCCATGCGCAGGGCGAACGTGTACAGGTCCGCACCGCGCTCCACCCAGCCGACCCACCAGCCGGGGGCGGGATCGACGTCCACCGCCCAGCCGCTCTTGGCGTAGAGGGTGTGGCCGTCGCCCTCCTCGACGAGGGCGATCTCGCGCAGCGCCTCCTGGTGGGCCCGGTCCGCCGGCAGCTCCGCGCGGGCCAGCGAGGCCAGGAACTCGGTCTGCTCCACGGCGGAGATCTCCAACGGACCCTCCAGCCAGAACCGGTCCCGCACGTCCTCGCCGCCGACGTCCCGGTTCCCGTACTCGAACCGGTCCACCCAGGCCGCCATCCGCTCGTGCCCGACCCTGCGGGCCAGCTCCTGGTAGACCGGGAAGTTCGAGGCGGGGAAGGCCTCCCTCAGGGACATGTCCTGTTCCCATGCGTCGACGCGCTGCGGTTCGCCGCCGTAGGGCAGCACCTCGTCCAGGCCCGACACCGCTCCCGTCTCCAGGCCGATCAGGGTGTTGGCCATCTTGAACGTGGACGCGGGCACCGCGCGCTCGTGGGCGGCGTCCGCCCCGACGACGGTCGACTCCCTGGCGCGGGTGTCGTGGAGCACGAACGTGCCCTCCACCCCCGCGTCGTCGAACACCGACTCCAGGTCCGGCCGCTCCACCGTGGTCACGTCGCCGCGCTGTTCCGGCGGTCGCGCCCCCGCCAGACCCTCGTCCGGCGCCTCGGACCCGGCGTCGCCGCCCTGCGCACACGCGGTCCCGGCGACCAGGGTGAGGGCGCACCCGGCGGCGAGCACCGCGGCCGCGCGCGCCGCTCCGGACCGCCGCGGCCTCCCCCGTACCACCGGAACCACTGTCTCCCCCGGTCGGCCCGTCGTCCGGATCCCGTGCTCGTCGGCTCGCACCGTTCATCCCTCCCACGCAGGAAGCCCGTCCCCGGCTCACGCTAACCTCTGGCACGCCCCGCCGCGAAGGGTTCGGGGAGACTGCCGCCGCCCGGATCACGGCTCCTGCGCCGCCGCGGAGGGGCCCTCCCCCGGCACGGGCACCCTCGGGTGCCGTGTTCGCCCGCTGCTAGGCTGAGCGTGTTGCTGACCCCGTACGGGAGAGTGCCCGCGTATCCATCTCGGGCCGCCGAAGGAGCAATCCCTCCCCAAGACAACCTCTCAGGCACAGCGGACCGTACGGGCGAGACCACTCTGGAAAGCAGGGACAGGCGTCCCTCGCCGAAGGTGCAAGCCACGCCGAGCGCGCGGTGAAGCTCTCAGGCACAGATGACAGAGGGGGAGGATGGCAACGCCTCTGCACGACACGACGCCCATCCTCTCGGGAGTGCCCATGTCAGATCCCGCATCAGCGCCGCGCGCCACCGCGCTCCGCGAGGTCCACGAGAAGGCCGGTGCCACGCTCGTCGACTTCGCCGGATGGCTCATGCCGCTGCGCTACGGCAGCGAGACCGCCGAGCACAAGGCGGTCCGCGAGGCCGCCGGACTCTTCGACCTCTCCCACATGGGCGAGATCCGCCTCACCGGACCGCAGGCCGCCGCGGCCCTCGACTTCGCCCTGGTCGGCCACCTGTCCAAGGTCAAGGTCGGCCGCGCCCGCTACACCATGATCACCAACGCCGAGGGCGGCGTCCTGGACGACCTCATCGTCTACCGGCTGGGCGAGGAGGAGTACCTCGTCGTGGCCAACGCCGCCAACGTGCCCGCGGTCTCCGCCGCGCTGGCCGAACGCGCCGGCGGCTTCGACGTCGAGGTCGCTGACGAGTCCGCCGACCACGCGCTGATCGCGGTCCAGGGGCCGCGCGCCGTCGAGATCCTGGCGCCGCTCACCGACGCGGACCTGGACGACATCCGCTACTACGCGGGCTACGAGCACACCGTCGCCGGTCAGCCCGTCCTGCTCGCCCGCACCGGCTACACGGGCGAGGACGGTTTCGAGATCTTCGTGCGGCCCGCCGAGAAGGCGCCCCAGGTCTGGGACGCCCTCATGGCCGAGGGCGAGCGGCACGGGCTCGTACCGGCCGGGCTGTCGGCCCGCGACACCCTCCGCATGGAGGCCGGGATGCCCCTGTACGGGCAGGAGCTCACCGACGGGCTCACCCCCTTCGACGCCGGGCTGGGCCGCGTGGTCAAGTTCGAGAAGGACGGCGACTTCGTGGGCCGTACGGCCCTGGAGGAGGCGTCCCGCACCTCCCGCCCCCGCCGTCTCATCGGCCTCGTCGCGCGCGGTCGCCGCCCGCTGCGCAGGGGCCAGGACGTCCTCCGCGACGGCGTGACCGTCGGCACCCTCACCAGTGGCGCGCCCTCCCCCACCCTGGGCCGCCCCATCGCCATGGCCTACGTGGACGGCGACCTCGACACCACGACCGGCGCGTTCACCGTGGACGTGCGCGGAAGGGGCGAGGACGTCGACGTGGTCGAACTGCCGTTCTACAAGCGGCAGTCGTAGGAGCAGGGGCCTTCACACCCCGAAGGCCCGTACGCCCCGCACGGCGGGATCCCCGGACCGGGGACCGGCACGCACGGGGCGCGACCGGGCGTAGGCCGGGCCGGGCAACCGTACGGGCGCGCGGCAGGAAAATGGAACACCTCCAAGGAGAGTTGAAGTGAGCGTTCCCACGGAGCTGGGTTACACGGCCAAACACGAGTGGGTCGTGGTCGAGGACGGGATCGCCACCGTCGGCATCACGTCCTTCGCCGCCGAGGCCCTGGGCGACATCGTCTACGTCGAGCTGCCCGGGGTCGGCAGCGAGGTGACCGCCGGAGAGCCGAGCGGAGAGGTGGAGTCCACCAAGTCCGTCAGCGACATCTACTCGCCGGTGAGCGGAGAGGTCGTCGAGGTCAACGAGTCCCTCGAGGACTCGCCCGAGACGATCAACTCCGCCCCCTTCGAGGGCGGCTGGCTGTTCAAGGCCCGGATCACCGGGGAACCCTCCGGACTGCTCTCCGCCGAGGAGTACACGAAGCTGACCGAAGGCGAGGAGTAGGCCCCCGATGGCTACTGACAACACGCTCAACCAGACCCTGAGCGAACTGGACCCCGAGGTGTCGGCCGCGGTCGACGCGGAGCTGGCCCGCCAGCGCGACACCCTGGAGATGATCGCCTCGGAGAACTTCGCCCCCCAGGCGGTGATCGAGGCGCAGGGCACCGTCCTGACCAACAAGTACGCCGAGGGCTACCCCGGCCGCCGCTACTACGGCGGGTGCGAGCACGTCGACGTCGTGGAGCAGCTCGCGATCGACCGCGCCAAGGCGCTGTTCGGCGCCGAGCACGCGAACGTGCAGCCGCACTCGGGCGCACAGGCCAACACGGCCGTGTACTTCGCGCTGCTCAGGCCGGGTGACACCATCCTGGGCCTGGACCTGGCCCACGGCGGCCACCTCACCCACGGCATGCGGATCAACTACTCCGGCAAGATCCTCAACGCGGTGGCCTACCACGTGCGCGACGAGGACGGCACCGTCGACTACGACGAGGTCCAGGCGCTCGCCAAGGAGCACCAGCCGAAGATGATCGTCGCGGGCTGGTCGGCGTACCCGCGCCAGCTGGACTTCGCCCGCTTCCGGGAGATCGCCGACTCCGTCGGCGCCCTGCTGATGGTCGACATGGCGCACTTCGCGGGCCTGGTCGCCGCCGGGCTGCACCCCAACCCGGTGCCGTTCGCCGACGTGGTCACCACCACCACGCACAAGACGCTGGGCGGCCCGCGCGGCGGCATGATCCTCGCCAAGTCCGAGTTCGGCAAGAAGATCAACTCCGCGGTGTTCCCCGGCATGCAGGGCGGACCGCTGGAGCACGTGATCGCCGCCAAGGCGGTCTCGTTCAAGGTCGCCGCGGGCGAGGAGTTCGCCGAGCGCCAGCGCCGCACCATCAGCGGTGCGCGCCTGCTCGCCGAGCGCCTCACCCGGCCGGACATGGCCGAGGTCGGCGTCAAGGTCGCCTCCGGGGGCACGGACGTGCACCTGGTCCTGGTGGACCTGGTCGACTCCCAGCTCAACGGCCAGGAGGCCGAGGACCGCCTGCACGACATCGGGATCACGGTCAACCGCAACGCGGTGCCCAACGACCCGCGTCCGCCGATGGTCACCTCCGGCCTGCGGATCGGCACCCCGGCCCTGGCCACCCGCGGTCTGGGTGACGAGGACTTCACCGAGGTCGCCGACGTCATCGCCGAGGCGCTCAAGCCGGAGTTCGACGCGGACGCGCTGCGCGGCCGGGTCCAGGCACTGACCGCCAAGTACCCGCTCTACCCCAACCTGTAGGGCATCCGCCGTGCGGGGCCCGCGCCCCGCACGGCACACCTGAACTCCGGGCCCTGTACTCAATGAGGAGGACAGCCATGGCCATCAGCGCGTTCGACCTGTTCAAGATCGGTATCGGACCGTCCAGTTCCCACACGGTCGGCCCGATGAAGGCGGCACGCACGTTCGCGGCCGGGCTGCGCGAGGCCGGCCTGGACGACGGCACCGCCCGCGTCAGGGCCGAGCTGTACGGGTCCCTGGCCCTCACCGGCAAGGGGCACGGGAGCGACACGGCCGTGGTGCTGGGGCTGATGGGGCACACCCCCGAGCACGTGGACGTGGACGCGGTCCCCGCGCTCGTCCAGGGGGTGCGTGACGAGCAGGCCCTGTACCTGGGCGGCCCGGACGGGCCCCGGGTGGCCTTCGACCCGGCCGTCGACGTGGACTTCCGCCGCAGGGAGAACCTGCCCGACCATCCGAACGGGATGCGGTTCGTGGCGCTGGACTCCCGGGGCGCCGAGCTGGCCGCGAAGGTCTACTACTCGGTGGGCGGCGGTTTCGTCGTGGACGAGCGCGCCGCGGGGGCCGACCGGATCACACCGGACGCCACCGTCGTCCCGCACCCGTTCGACAGCGCCGAGGAGCTGCTGCGGATCTGCGCCGACACCGGCATGTCGATCAGCGCGGTGATGCTCGCCAACGAGCAGGCGTTCGGGCGCACCCCGGAGCAGATCCGCGCCGAACTCCTGGTCATCTGGGCGGCCATGCGGCAGTCCGTGCGCCGGGGCGTGACGACCGAGGGCAGCCTGCCGGGCGGCCTGAAGGTGCCGCGCCGGGCGCACCGCCTGTACCGGCAGCTGGGCGGGAACTGCGACGAGGCGGGCCTGCTGGCACCGACCGGGGTGGACCCCGACCCGATGCGCGGGAGCGACTGGATCACCCTGTACGCCCTGGCCGTCAACGAGGAGAACGCGGCGGGCGGGCGCGTGGTCACGGCTCCGACCAACGGCGCCGCGGGCATCGTCCCGGCGGTGCTGCACTACTACCTGCACTTCAGTCCGGGGGCCGGCGACGAGGGCGTGGTGCGCTTCCTGCTCACCGCAGCGGCGATCGGCATCCTGTTCAAGCAGAACGCCTCGATCTCCGGCGCCGAGGTCGGCTGCCAGGGAGAGGTGGGGTCCGCCTCCTCGATGGCCGCCGCCGGTCTGGCCGAGGTCCTGGGCGGCACCCCGGCCCAGGTGGAGAACGCCGCCGAGATCGCCATGGAGCACAACCTGGGGCTGACCTGCGACCCGATCGGCGGTCTCGTCCAGGTGCCGTGCATCGAGCGCAACGCGCTCGCCTCGGTGAAGGCGATCAGCGCGACCCGCATCGCGCTGCGCGGCGACGGCAGCCACTTCGTGTCGCTGGACAAGGTCATCCGCACCATGCGCGACACCGGCCGCGACATGCACGACAAATACAAGGAGACCTCGCGCGGCGGCCTCGCCGTCAACGTCATCGAGTGCTGAGGGCCCTTCAGGAAACCTCGTGGAAGGTACGCAGTTCCGCCGCGATGCGGGCCACGTCCTCCAGGCGTCCCGTACAGACGTCCAGGACGAAGCGCTCGGCACGGTCCGCGTCGACGGGATCCCTCAGGGGCATCCCGTTGACTTCGAGAAACGTGGCCGCGCAGTTCCACGCGGCACGCTTGTTGCCGTCGATGAAGACGTGGTTCCTGGCCAGGGAGTGCATCAGCGCCGCGGCCTTCTCGAAGAGGTCGGGGTAGTGCTCGTCCCCGAACGAAGAGCCCCGCGGACGGTGCACGGCGCTCTCCAGGAGCCCGAAGTCGCGCACCCTCGCGGAGCCCTGTCCGTTCTGGGCCAACGCCATGGTCGTGATTTCGAGGACCAGCTCCACGTCCAGGTGGACGACGTCCACCTACTTCGCGAGCCTGTCGTTGAGTCCGGCGGAGAGAGTGGTGACGCGCTGTGCGGCGGCCATGACGCGCCGACGGCGGACCGTGGCGAGCACGGTCTCCCTCATCTCCTGGACCAGCTCCTCCGGCGGCCGGTTCTCGGCCGCGGCGGCCTGACGGATCTGTTCCGCCTCGGCCTCAGAGAACTCGATGGTGAGCTCGGACATGCTCGCCTCCCTCCGGGACACTGCCTGGATCCAGGGTACACGTGAGCACCGGGACAGACGGCGCCCTGTGGATCCGCAGGGGTCATCAGCGACATGCACGAGGAGCCAGGGGAGACCTCACGAGGCGGCCCCGCCGTCGACGGCATGGGCCGAACGGCGACCCCGCCCCGGAGGCGCGGCGGCGGGCCCGGCCCGTGGTCCCGAACCGTCGCCCGGTGTCACCCGGCGAGTGCCGCGAGGTCCTCGTCGGTGAGGCGGACCCCCGCCGCCGCCATGTTCTCCTCCAGATGGTCCGGAGAACCGGTCCCCGGGATGGCGAGCACGTGCGGTGCGGTCGCCAGCAGCCAGGCCAGGGCCACCTGGGCGGACGTTGCCCCGTGCCCGTCGGCGACCTTCGCCACCCGGGCCCCGTCGACCGGCCGGTGGCCGCCGCCGAGGGGGAAGAAGGGCACGAAGGCGGCTCCGGACCGCCCGCACAGGTCGAGGAGGGCGGCGTCGTCCCGGTGGTGGACGTGGAAGTGGTTCTGCACCGCGACGACCGGGGCGATGGCAGCGGCCTCGGCGAACTGGTCGGCCGTGACGTTGCTGACTCCCAGGTGGCGGATCAGCCCCTCGTCCCGCAGGCCGGCCAGCACGGCGAACCGGTCGGCGAGCGAGGAACCGTCCGGCGGGTTCATCCCGCCCACCCGCAGGTACACCAGGTCGAGCCGATCGAGGCCGAGCCGATCCAGGTCCTCCTCGACCAGCCCCCGCAGCTGCCCCGGCGTGGCCTCGGACGCGGGCACGCCGGCCTCGTTGCGCACGGGGCCGACCTTGGTCACGATGACCAGGTCATCGGGGTAGGGGGAGAGCGCCTCGCGGATCAACTCGTGCGCGCGGACCCCGCCCCGCCCGTAGAAGCCCGCCGTGTCGATGTGGTCCACACCCAGTTCGACGGCTCGGCGCACCACAGCGACGCCGGTTCGAGGATCCCGCACAGGACCGGCGGGCGTTCCGGCGGCCAGGCGCATGGCACCGAACCCGAGGCGGCTGATCCGCAGATCGCCGCCGAGGAGGAAGCTGCCGCCGGGGGCGGTGATGGTCTCGTTCGTCGTCATGGGTCCAGGCTGGCACCGACGGCGGGAACGGGTCGGCCCGTGGCAGGAAGCTGCCACTTGCGCACGCCGCCCCGGTCGGCGACACTGACCGCGTGACGGGCGATCAGGTGATCAGGGTTCGCGGCGAAGCCGAGCTCGTCGCGCGCGCCGGCCATCTATTCGGGACCGTCGGGTCCGAGTTCCTGTGCGCCGCCAACGACATGTCCACCTGGTCGCGGCCGAACGATCGCGCGGCCGTCGCGCAACGGATGGGCGCCTCCCTCGCGGAAGGCGTGACGGTGCGCAAGCTCTACACCCCCACCGCGCTGACCGACGAGGCGGGACGGCACCACCTGTTCGAGGTCGCGGCCGTGGGCGCGCTGGTACGCGTCTGCGCGTCCCCGCTTCCGCACGAGACCATCGTCATCGACCGGCGGGTCATGATCCTGGCCGACCCCGTGCCGACGCGCGACCGCGGGTTCACGGTCACCTCGTCACCGTCGCTGATCGAAGGCGTGTGCTCGCTGCTCGACGCCGTCTGGCAGGCCTCGGACCCCCTGGACGTCTACCTGCGCCGCGACCGGCCGCGGATCGACGCCGACCAGAGGAAGATCCTGCGCGCACTCGCGGAGGGGCTCACCGACGAGACCGCGGCGCGACGCCTGGGCGTGTCCCTGCGCACCTACCGGCGACGGGTGGCCGAACTCCTGGCATCGCTGGAGTCGGCCTCCCGGTTCCAGGCGGGCGCACGCGCCGGAGAACTCGGGTTGACCCGCTGATCGGCCGGGACGGCGCCCCGGGTGGCCGCTGAGGGCCGTGCGCCCCGGAGGACGCGGTGGGCGCCCCCGCTCAGGTACGCGAGCGGGGCCCGCCGTCGGAAGGCGGGCCCCGTCGGAGGGCGGATCAGGCCTTCGTGCCGCCGGCGTCGGCCGCTGTGCCGGAGGCGTCGGACACGGTCCCGGGCTGGTCGGTGTCGGGTGCCGCGACGGCGGCGGCCACCCTCTCCGGGTCGGGCGCCTTCGTGAGCAGGCTGGCGACGACGAGCGCCACCAGTGCCGCGGGCAGTGCCACGATGACCCCGTTCAGACCGCCCGGGGTCCCCGCCAGCTGCCAGCCGATGGTGGTGGCCGCGCCGACGACCAGGGCGGCGACGGCTCCGGCGGTGGTCGCGCGCTTCCAGAACAGCACCGACAGGACCACCGGGGTGATCGCCGCGCCGTAGACGGTGTACGAGTACATCTGGAGTTCGAGGACGGTCGGGAAGTACAGGCTGAGGGCGAGGCCCGCGAGGGCGATGCCCAGGACCGACAGCCTCTGGACCACGAGCTTGCGCCGCTCGCTCACCCGGTCCCCGACGAATCGCGCGTACAGGTCGTAGGCGACGTTGGAGGCTCCCGACAGCATGTACGACGAGCCCGTGGTGATGACGAAGGCGACCGCGCCGGCCAGGATCAGGCCGCCCAGGACGGCGGGCAGGTAGCCCTCGGAGGCAAGGCTCAGGACCGCCATGTCCCCGTTGATGCCGGGCATGAGGACGGCGGCGGCCGTGGCGAGCAGGACGACGGGGATGAAGACGAAGAAGCTTCCGAACAGCATGCCCGTGGTGGACGACCTGGCCTCGCGCTCGTCCTTGGCGGCGGCGAGGCGCTGGTACATGTTCTGGTCGGCGAGGAGCAGCAGGAACAGCGGGAGGAAGTAGCCGAGCAGCTGGAGCGCGCTCAGTCCGCCGCTGAAGGTTCGCGCCTGCTCCGGCAGCCCGTCCCAGTAGGCGCCCGGACCGCCGACCGCGGCGAAGACCAGCGGCAGCGCCATGAACAGGCCCAGCACGATGAGGATGGCGGACACGAAGTCGGTGTAGGCGACCGAGAACAGGCCGCCGCTGATCGTCAGCAGGGTCACGACGACGGCGATGAGCACGGTCCCCTGGGTGGCGGACAGCGGGGTGACCAGGCTGACGACGTACCCCCCGCCGACGAACTGCGAGGCGGTCAGGCCCAGGAAGGCGATGGTGGTGACCACCGCCGCGACGGTGCGGACCCCGATCCCGAAGCGCACCTCCAGCAGTTCGGGGATGGTGTGCCTGGACGCCCTCCGGAT
This sequence comes from Nocardiopsis codii, assembly GCF_036327455.1. Taxonomy (NCBI): domain Bacteria; kingdom Bacillati; phylum Actinomycetota; class Actinomycetes; order Streptosporangiales; family Nocardiopsidaceae; genus Nocardiopsis; species Nocardiopsis codii. The sequence goes on from NZ_JAUZMY010000001.1 coordinate 447,856, forward strand.
GCGGCGGGCCGCCAGGAGCAGGACCAGGATGCCCAGCGGGGTGCCCGCGAAGAAGACGAGTCCGGCCATGGGCCCGTAGGTGTAGGCGAAGTTGGCGCCGCCGATGATGGTCCCGGACCCGACCCAGGTCACCAGCATGGTGGCGATCATGACCGGGCGGGGCAGACTGCGTCCGGCGAAGAGGAAGTCGTCGCCGCCGCGCAGCTTGCCGGAGCGCAGGAAGAAGAGGGCGATCCCCAGCATGGCCAGGATGTACACGGCGAGGATCACGAGATGGGTCGTCTGCATGGGCCACCTGCGGAGTTCGGTCAGGGGATGGGGACGGGGGGAGACCACCGGCGGTGATCCGTCCGCCATGAAAGCAGTCCCGCCAGTGAAGTGCAACACTTATTGCAAAGAACGTGACCCTGATCACGGCACCTGCACGTCGCTCCGTAGTCGCAGGTCATCCACCCGGACGCCACTCAGAAGAGCTCCGACTCCTCCCACAACCGCTCCGTGTCACGCACCGCCCGCAGCACCGAGTCCCCGCCGATCCGGGCCAGTTCGGCCAGCACGGCGTGGATCACCGCCATGACCGGGGTCAGCGAGGGGAACATGCCCACACCCTCGCTCGGGACGAGCAGAAGGTGCGCGGCCCCCTCCGCCAGAGGGGAGTCCCGGCGGTCCGTGATCACCGCGACCGGTACGGACCGCTCCCCGGCCACCCTCACCGCCGAGCGCAGCGCGGTGGGCAGCCGCCACAGGTCGCAGGCCAGCAACAGGTCGTCCGGGCCCATCCGCGCCAGCGTGTTGACCAGCACGGTTCCCCCGACCTCGCACCGCTCCACGTCGTAGCCCATGATCCCGGCGGCGTGCGCCAGCTGCAGGCCGGGCGCCGCGAACGTCCCCGACCCCACGACCCTGGTCCTGCGGGCGGTGTGGATGGCGGCCGCGAGCGCGCGCACCCTGGCGGGTTCCAGCGTGAGTTCGAGGGTCCGCAACCCCTCCCGGTCGGCGCGGACCGCGGCGCGGACCGGGTCCGCGTCGGACCCGGCGTGCTCGGCGAGCACCTCCCCCGCGGTGAGCGAGGCGAGGTAGCGCGAGCGCAGCTCGACACGGAGCGCCGGCCAGCCGCTGAACCCGAGGGCCTGCGCGGCGCGGACCACTGTGGCGACGTTGACGCCGGCGCGGTCGGCCAGCTCCGCGGTGCTCGCGTAGGACGCGAACCTCGGTTCGTCCCTCAGCACCCTGACCACGCGTTCCGCCGCGCGGCCGAGGCGCCCGCCGCCGAGCGCAGCCTCGATCCAGTCCGCCATCACCCCTCCGTCCCGGTGCGGCGCGGCCGGAACTCCCCGGGCCGCGCGTCCTCCAAGCGATACCACCCCCTGGCTGTTCGCGCGCCCGTGACGCAACATATATTGCACAAGCGTGGTCCACACGCGGAGCCGTCCCACCGGAGGTACACATGACCCGTCAGTCCCACCCGACTCTCCTCTTCACCGGAGCGGGCCTCCTCGACCCGGAGGCGGGCACCAGGACGCCGGACTCCTGGCTGCTCGTGGAGGACGGGGTCATCGCCGGCAGCGGGCGCGGGCCCGCGCCCGAGACGGGTGACGCCGTCGAGGTCGTCGACCTGGGCGGGGCCACCCTCATGCCGGGGCTCATCGACGCGCACATCCACGCGACCGCCTTCAGCGCCGACCTGGGCGCGGCCATGGACCACGCGCCCTCCTACGTCGCCAGCTACGCCGGCCGCTCCCTCAACGCCATGCTCCGACGCGGCTTCACCACCGTCCGGGACGTGGCGGGCGGCGACTGGGGACTGGCCCTCGCGGTCGAGGAGGGACTGGTCGACGGACCGCGGCTGATGTTCGGAGGCAAGGCGCTCTCCCAGACCGGCGGACACGGCGACTTCCGCGGCCCCGGCCGCCAGGGCGGCGACACCCACGCCTGCTGCCCCGGCGCCGGGGTGGTCTGCGACGGCCCCGTCGAGTTCCGGCGTGCCGCCCGCGAGCAGCTGCGCACCGGCGCCCACCACCTCAAGATCATGCTGTCCGGCGGGGTCGCCTCCCCCACCGACCGCATCGACTCCACCCAGTCGTCCGACGACGAGATCCGTGCCGTGGTGGAGGAGGCCGAGGCCGCGAACCGCTACGTCACCGGCCACGCCTACACCGCCCGCGCCGTCAACCGCGGCCTCCGGCTGGGGGTGCGCTGCATCGAGCACGGCAACCTCATCGACCGGAGCAGCGTCGAGCTGTTCCTGGAGCACGACGCGTTCCTGGTGCCCACGCTCGTGACCTACGAGGAGCTGTCCCGCCAGGGGGCCGCCCACGGGCTGCCCGCCGCCGGCCAGGAGAAGGTCGACACCGTCCTCACCCGGGGCATGGACGCACTGCGCCTCGCGCACGAGGCCGGGGTGAACCTGGTCTTCGGCAGCGACCTGCTCGGCGGCATGCAGGACCGCCAGAGCCGGGAGTTCGCCATCCGGGGCCGGGTCCAGCCCGCCGCCGACGTCCTGCGCGCGGCCACCGTCAACGCCGCCCGGCTCCTCGGCCTGGAGGGCGTCGTCGGCACCCTGCGCGACGGCGCACGGGCCGACCTTCTGGTCGTGGACGGCGACCCCCTCGCCGACATCGGTGTGCTCGCGGACCCGGAGCGCAACGTGCGCACCGTCCTGCGGGACGGACGCGTGCGGCACGAGCGCGGGCACGCGGACGACCGCCGCCCCTAGCTCGTTCTCGCATCCCGGCCCGCGAGCCTGCCGGGAACACTCCCGGCCGCCGGACGGGGCGCCGGCCCGCCCGGTGGCCGCGCACGCACGGCTCCGGCGTCCGGGGCCGCTCCCGGGAAGACGGCGAGCGGCATAACGGCAGGAGCGGAGACGGCCGGAGCGAGGACGCGCCCCGCGCTCTCAGGCGAGGCTGCGGCGGGAGTTCTTGGCCGGAGCGGTCATCGACATGCGCACGACGGCGGGGACCCTCTCCAGGTCGAGCGAGCGGCGCAGGTTGGCGAGCGCGTCCGAGCGCACCCGCTGCCACACCCCCGTGACGTCCGCGTCGTCGTCCAGGGTGAGCGCCAGCCGCAGGTGCGGCGCCTCGGAGGACTCGGTCAGCCTCGCACGGGCGCGGCGCACGCCCGGGTAGTCGGCGACCTCCTGTTCCAGGGCGCCGCGGGCCACGCTCTCGGACATCTCCACCCGTCCGTCCTGGCCCTTGTCCAGGACCAGGCGCCCCACGGTGTCGTTGAGGCCCTGCGCCATCAGCCAGCGCAGCGCGAGGAACCCGGCCGCGAGCGCCACCGCGACCGCCGCGTACGGCACCCACTGCTGACCGAGGAACCCGGCGACCGGTTCGCTGAGCAGGGGACTCTCCGCGAGGGAGGCGCCGAACAACCCGCGCCCCGCGGCGAGTGCCGCCGCCCCCGCGAGGAGCGGGACCGCTCCGACGACCGCCAGCCCCCACCGGTTCCCCCGGGCCGACCTCCGGGACCTGTCTCGCACCATGGTCACCCCTCCGCGTACCGGACGTGGGTGGCGATCCGCAGGCTGCGCAGCGGCGCCAACTGCTCCAACCGCCGCTCCACGGCCGCGGTCACCTCCGCGGGCAGCCCCGCCGACTCGCGCATCCCGGTGCGCACGTGCACCCGGAGCCGGTTGCCCCGCACCGTGACGTGGACCGCGTCGACACCGCTGACGTCGTGCGCGGCCGCTGCCACGGCCCGGCGCAGCGCGGGCCGGGTGAGCCCCACCACCAGGGCGGGGTCGTCGGTGCGCAGCGCGGTCCAGTGCCCGCGCCCGGGGGTGAGGGCGGCCACGATCAGCGCGAGCCCGATCAGGGCCAGGACCGCGGACGCGATCTGCACCGACGGGGCGGACCAGGTGGTGGCGCCCGCGTACCCCGTGGCCGCGCCCACGGGGATGAGCCGCAGCGGGCTCCCGGCGAGCGCCGAGATCACCTCCGCGGCGGCCACGACGGCGACGATGAGGATCAGGAAGCCCGTGATCACCGCAGGCCACGACCGCCTCGGCCGGAAGGTATGGACGGCCACCCGCTTGGCCCGACGGTCGACGCCCTGGTCAGGACGGCCGAGCACCTCTTCCACGGTGGTCATGTCAGCGCACCAGCTCCGCGATCTCGATGTCGATGTGGTGGACTTGCTTGCCGGTGATCCGCTCGACCCGTTCCTTGACGTGCCCGCGGACCCGCGCGGCGACCTCCCGCGCCGATCGCGGGTAGCGCACGGTGATCCGCAGTCTCAGGAGGACCACCTCACCGCTCACCCGTGCCCGTGCCGGCCGCGATCGGGCGGCGCGGGCCCCCTCGACCTCGCGGACGGCCCGGACCGCGGACTTCTCGACCACGGCGGCCTCGATGACGGTGCGACCGCCCGGGTCGCCGTGGCTCCCGTCGCGCTCGTGGCGCCCGCGGGACCGTTCGTCGCCCGGGGGCTCCCTCTGTTCGGGGACCGTATCGGTCCGCACTCCGGCCACGGCCGTTCCTTCCCTCGAGGACGTGTGCCCCGGCGGTGCCCCCGGCGAACCGGGGGCCTCGCCTCAGGCCGAGCGCCGAGAGAACATCTCGGTGAGGTCGATCTCGCCCTCCATCGCCCTGCCCGCGACGAACCCGACGAGGCCCAGAACCAGGACCAGCGCGAACGCCGCGAACCCGCCGAAGGCAGCGGCGAGACCCAGTACCGTCCCGTAGGACAGGCCAACGATGGGCCACATGGCTTCCCCCTCTTGTCCAGCACCTGATGCTTCCAGTTCAGCGACCCGTGCGGGTGCCGTCGTCGAGGCCGGCGACCACGTCCTCCACGGAGACGTGGACGGTGCGGCCGCCGGCCAACGGGGCGAGGCCCCGGCGCAGCTCGGCGGCGATCTCCGGCAGTGGCCTCCCGAAGCGGACCACGACGCCGACCTCGATCCCGTCGCCGCGCACGGCGACGCCGCGTACGCGCCCCCCCGGTACGGGGGTGGCCAGCGTTCCGAACCCTCCGGACGACAGCTCCACCACGTCCGGGAAGCGGACGGCCTCCTCGGCCACGCGTCGGGCCACCTCGCCCGGATCCTCACCGCCGTACACCACTACTGGACCCTGGGCCCGGAGTCGCCGGTGTCGTCGCCCTGATCGTCGTCGGGCAGGTGGATGTCGTCCACCCTGATGTTGATCTCGGTGACCTCCAGGCCCGTCATGCGCCCGACCGCCGTGGCGACGTTGCGCCGTACGGAGGCGGCGAGGTCCGGGATGGCGGCCCCGTACTCGACGACGAGGTCGATGTCGACGGCGGCCTGGCGTTCGCCCACCTCGACCGTGACCCCGCGGGAGACGGAGCCCGTGTCGCCCCCGCCCGTCACGGCGTCCCTGACGGCGCCGACGGCGCGCGCCGTGCCTCCGCCCATCGCGTGGACGCCGCCGATCTCGCGGGCGGCCATCCCCGCGATCTTGGCGACGACCCCGTCCGCGATCTGGGTACGCCCTCCCTCGTCGCCGGAGCCGTCGCCCCGGGCCGCCTCGCGGGCGCCCGGCACCTTCGGTTCGGTCTTGATGTCCGACACTGGTCCCCCTACGCCGTGTGCAGAAACCCCGTGGTCACAGCGATCGTCAACGCTTGAAGACGTTCTTGATCTTCTCGCCCGCGTCCTCGGCCCGGTCCTTGAGGTCCTCGGACTTCTCCTTGGCCTGGTCGGCCTTGTCCTTGGCCTCGGCCTTGGCCTGGTCCGCCTTGCCCTCGGCCTGCTTGCCCCGGTCACCCGTGGCCTTGCCGTAGGCGTCCTTGGCCTTGCCTGCCGCGTCGTCGAAGTTCTTGCCCATGTTTTCTGCCCCCTCCTCCGAGCGCATTGCTCTCGGAGATTTCGGACCGAAACCCGGTATCTGCGCCATGGAATGACCAGACGAGTTCCGAACTAAACACACCATATACACACTGTACGTAGTCGACAAGATACCTTGCGTAACAATTTGCTGGTCAGAGAAGGTAAGGCTCACCCCAAGAGGGCCCCACATCGACACGGGAAAGCCGCGCGGGGCACAAACGAAAGGGGCGCCCCCAGAGGCGCCCCCAAAGTCCGAAAACCGGTTCCGGCGGCAGGTGGCCGCGCGGAACAGTCCCCCGGTGTCAGCCGAAGATGACCGTCTTCTCCCCGTTGAGGAGGACACGACGCTGCGCGTGCCAGTTGACCGCGCGGGCCAGCGCCACCGACTCCAGGTCCCGGCCGATCGCGGTGAGCTGCTCCGGGCTGTGCGTGTGGTCCACCCGGGAGACCTCCTGCTCGATGATGGGCCCCTCGTCCAGGTCCGCCGTGACGTAGTGGGCCGTCGCACCGATCAGCTTCACACCGCGCGTGTGGGCCTGGTGGTAGGGGCGCGCGCCCTTGAAGCTCGGCAGGAAGGAGTGGTGGATGTTGATGATCCGGCCGGACATCTTCGTGCACAGCTGCTCGGAGAGCACCTGCATGTAGCGGGCCAGGACGACCAGGTCCACGTCGTAGGAGTCGACCAGCTCCAGCAGCCGCGTCTCCTGCTCCCGCTTGTTTCCCGCGGTCACCGGCAGGTGGTGGAAGTCCACGCCGTAGGAGTCCGCGAGGAACTCCAGGTCCGGGTGGTTGGACACCACGGCGGCGATGTCGACGTCCAGGAGCCCGCTGCGCTGGCGGTAGAGCAGGTCGTTGAGGCAGTGGCCGAACTTCGACACCATGACGATCATGCGCGGGCGCACGTCGCGGGGGCTGAGGGTCCACTCGACGGACGCGTCGCCCGATCCGGAGCCGAAGTCGCCCGCGAGGGCCGCGAACGCCCCGCGCAGCACGTCCTCGTCCACCACCCCGTCGGCGCCCCGCTCCGCCACGAACTGCATCCGCAGGAAGAAGCGGCTCGTGAAATGGTCGCCGTACTGCTGACTCTCGGTGATGTTGCAACCGTGGTCGGACAGCAGGTTGGCCACGGCTGCGACGATGCCCCTGCTGTCGGGACATGAAAGGGTCAGGACGTACTCGCGCTCACTCATGGGAAGAACCATTCCTGGGGTCGGACCGGCTGATCAGCCGTGACATCCCAGGATATCGACCTGCGCCGCCCGGTGGAGCGGTTCGGGGACGTCGCCCGGGACACACGTCCGCCAAGTCGTGTCCGCCCAGGAATATGAAACACATTCATGTTCTGGCATCCTCAGACGCATGACAAGCCTGCGTGAGAAGTACGAGGCCGCGACAAGCGAACTCCAAGCCCCCTTCGCCATGGTCGACCTGGCCGCCTTCCGCGCCAACGCCGCCGACCTCACCCGCCGGGCCCACGGCAAGCCCGTCCGGATCGCCAGCAAGTCCGTGCGCAGCCGTGCCCTGCTCCGCACCGCCCTCGCCCTCCCCGGCTACGAGGGGGTCATGGCCTTCACCCTCCCCGAGGCACTGTGGCTGGCCGAGGGCGACTCCGACGGCCCCCTGAGCGACGACATCCTCGTCGCCTACCCAACCGTCGACCGGGACGCCCTCACCAGGCTCGCGGGAGACCCCGGCGCAGCCCGCACCATCACCCTGATGGTCGACGACACCGCCCACCTCGACCTGATCGCCGCCGCCGTCGCCGACGCCACCGCCTCCGGCTCACGCGGCCCCGGGTCCCCGCCGGTCCGCGTGTGCCTGGACATCGACACCAGCTGGCAGCCGTTCGGCTCCCGCGCCCGCATCGGCTCCTACCGCTCCCCCGTACGCACCCCCGCCCAGGCCGCCGCGCTCGCCCGCGCCGTCGTCGGCCGGCCCGACCTGGAACTGGACGGCATCATGGCCTACGAGGGCCAGATCGCCGGCGTGGGGGACGCCCCTCCCGGCCGCCCCCTGTACGGCCGCGTGCTCCGCGCCGTCCAGCGAAGATCGGCGCTGGAGCTCGCCGGACGCAGAGCCGCCGTCGTGCGCGCCGTCCGCGCCGTCGCCGACCTCCGCTTCGTCAACGGCGGAGGCACGGGCAGCCTCCACACCACCGGGCGCGAGAAGGCCGTGACCGAACTCGCGGCGGGGTCCGGGCTCTACCACCCCCGCCTGTTCGACCACTACCGGTCCTTCCGGGGCCGCCCCGCCGCCCTCTTCGCCCTCCCCGTCGTACGCCGCCCCGCTCCGGGCGTGGCCACGGCCCTCGGCGGCGGCTACCCCGCCTCCGGCCCCGTCGACGCCCACCGGCCGCCGACCCCCCACCTTCCCGCCGGGCTCTCCTACACCGTCAACGAGGGCGCGGGCGAGGTCCAGACCCCCCTCGTCGGCGCCGCCGCGAACGGGCTCGCCGTCGGCGACCGGGTGTGGATGCGCCACGCCAAGGCGGGCGAGCTGTGCGAACGCTTCGACACCCTGCACCTGGTCGACTCCGACACCGGCGAGTACGTCGGCGCCGCCCCCACGTACCGGGGCGAGGGCCGGACCTTCCTCTGACACCGGGCCCGGCCGGACCACCGCCGACCGCGCGGAGGCCCCGCCCGGGACGCGTCACGGCGCGACCGCGCCCCCTGGGGCACGGCCTCCGGGAACGGCAGGGGGCCCGTGCGGCGAACGCACGGGCCCCTGCTCGTCGGTCGGCTACCTGCGGCGGCGGACCGCCCAGGCCACCACGCCCACGGCGATGACCGTGCCGATGCCCACCGCGAGGATCAGTGCTTCCGGGGGCAGCTGGCGGCGCGACTGGTAGGTGGTCACGACCTCGTCATCGCCCTTGATGACGATGCTGCCCTCCTCGGGGTCCACGAGGTGGCTCTCCACGCGCACCGCGCCTCCGCCGACCACGAGGGCACGCGCCTCGTCGACGATCCGGGCGCCGCGCTCACGGGCCTTGCCGATCTGTCTCCGGGCGATGTTGGCGGGCCGCGCCTGCTCACTCAGCTCGTCCAGGGTCTCCGCCAGCCGCCGCTGTTCGCGGGTGATCTCGGCCTGGATCTCAGCCGGGGTCTGGCGCGGTTCGGTGTCACGTCCCGTCATGGGGCTCCGCCTCTCTCCACTAGCGCAGGGTCGTCTGAGAGCCCGGGTCCGAGTCCGAGCCGGAGTCCCGGCTCTCCTCCGCGCCGTCGGACGGACCGGAGAATCTCAGCGCGCCGTCGATTCCGTCGACCACGCGGAAGAAGTCCCGCGTGGACAACCACAGTTTATAGATGATGGCTATCTCGAAAGCGAGAAGCAAAACGCCCGCGACGGCGGCGATCCAGCCGATCAGCGACGGAGCCCCGAAGGCCGCCACCGCCAGGGGCGCGACCACGAAGACCGCCAGCTGGAACTCGATGCCGCCCACCAGGTGGGTCCTGATGCGACGCGCGTTGAGCGCCGCCCAGAAACGCTGGTACCACGGGAAGCGGGACCTGAACTCCTGGTGGAGGTCCACCTTGGGCAGCGTCAGGTCCGGTTGCTTGCCGGCCGTGCGCTGGTTGCGCGTCTCCCGCTCGGTCTGGCTGTGCAGGATCTGCTCCAGGACGCCGATGCCGTGGCGGAGCACCGCCTGCTCGCCGCCGTCGCTCATGGTCCGTCCGCCGCCGCCGGTGGCCGAGGTCGTGTCGTCCTCCTCCGGACCGAGCATCGACAGGGTCGCGCGGGCCCTCTCCAGCGCGGCGGCCAGGTGCGAGCGCATCTCCCTGCGGACCTTGTAGACCTGGAGGGCGTTGAGGTACCGCAGCATGTCCAGGAAGACCACGGCCAGGGCCAGCCACACGAACCACACCGGGTTCGAGTCGGGGTTGACCTCCTCTGCCACGACGTACTGACCGCCCATGAGGGCGACCGCGCACACCAGGACCCGGAACCGGTCGGACACGTAGTCCATCCACGAGCCGAACAGGGACTCCGAACCGGTGAGCCGCGCCAGCTTGCCGTCCACGCAGTCCACGAGGAAGCACAGGATGTACAGGAACGCGCCCAGGACCAGGAACTGCCGGTAGCCCAGGGCGAAGCAGACAGCCGCGCCGAGCCCCAGGAAGAGCGCGACCACGGTCAGCTGGTTGGGCGTGATCGACGTCCGGTTGGCGAGCAGGCGGACGACCCGGACCGCGACCGGGTCCACGAGGGAGACCGTCAGCCAGGAGTCGCGCTCCTTGAGCGTGCGGTCCCTGACCTCGTCGAGTGTGAATCCAGGCATCGTCGCCAATACTCCCCAACACGAAGCGGATGTGTTCCGGCCCGGAGGCCGTGCCGACCACCACCGGAGGGACGCGGCGCCCGGGTGCGCGTCAGGCGTCACCTGCGGGTCGACCGAAAGCACGAGTGCGGTCAACAATAGGTGATCGAACCGCTGGTCAACCCCGAAGCGGACGAACCGAACCGGAATCGCAACCGAAGCCGGTAAACCCAGCCTGACACAGGTCACGAAGCGTCGCCTCCCGGGGCACCCCGCACGCTCGCTACGGTAGGGAGGAGTGAGCGGGCGGGGCCCCACCGCCCCGCCGACGAGCAGATGGGAACACGACGTGAGCGACGCGATCCGCCTGGCGCCCGGCGACCAGGCACCCGACTTCACCCTCGACGACGCCGACGGCAAGCCCGTCACCCTCAGCGAGGTCCTGGCCTCCACCGGACAGCGCGTCGTCCTGTACTTCTACCCGGCGGCGATGACCCCCGGGTGCACCACGCAGGCCTGCGACTTCCGCGACAACCTGCGGGAGTTCGGCTCCGCGGGCCTCACCGTGCTGGGCGTCTCCCCCGACACGACCGACAAGCTCGCCGCGTTCCGGGACAAGGAGGCCCTGACGTTCACCCTGCTCGGCGACCCCGGCAAGGACACCCTGCGCGCGTACGGCGCCTTCGGGGAGAAGAAGAACTACGGCCGCGTCGTCCAGGGCGTCATCCGCTCCACCGTCGTCGTCGGCACCGACGGCAAGGTGGAGAAGGCCTTGTACAACGTGAAGGCCACCGGTCACGTCGACCGCCTCAAGAAGGAACTCGGCGTCTGACGCCCGGGCGCTCCGGGCCCGGCCGCGCCCGACCCTCCGGGGCCTGACGGCCGGGTCCGCCCCCGTCTTCGGTACAGTTGTCCCGACGGGGCCGTAGTCCAACCGGCAGGAGACGACAGCTTTAGGTGCTGTACAGTGCGGGTTCGAATCCCGCCGGCCCTACGAGGTAGACGCGTGCGGATCGGTGGGCTCCGCCCACCCTCCACACGCCCCCGTGGCGCCACGGGCGCCAACCGCGGGTGGGGCGCCCGGCCCGGCGGACTCCGCCCGGCCGGCGACACAGGTCCCGGAAGGCGCGATCCCCCTCGCGCACCTCTCCCGGGACGCCCTAGCTGTACTGACCACGGAGGTTGGTAACACCCACCCCCCTGACACACGCGAAGAGGGCCTCCGGTATCGGTGTGGATTGCGACATCTGCACCGACTCGCCGGAAGGCCCTCGATGCCCCACACTACCCAC